>JAJHSB010000023.1 GCA_022684035.1 Candidatus Acetothermia bacterium
AAGCAAAATAGGAGGTAAATCGTGAAAAGCAAAAAATTGACACTAATTGGGTTATCAATTCTGCTTACGTTAGGGCTCATAGTAGGGTTTAGCGCGTTGGCAGAAGAAGAAGTTCGCTATGGCGCCTGGGTGGATGAGATAGTGGGGATCAAGGTCCCTGTCCCCATGGCAGTCCCCATGATCGCGGCCGAGGAGTTGCACATGTTCCTCTTTAGTATCCTAGATCCCGTGGTCTACGCGACTGTCGTGGCGGACCCAGATATGGAATATGAGAGGCTCTTCGGGGTATTTATGGAGTTGACCTTCAATCCCGCAGGGACTCCTGAGAACCCCACCTTCGCCGACGGCAGGCTCAATCCGTTCGCTGTCCCCCGGATACGGGAGGCGATGAACTGGCTCATCGACCGCGACTACATCGCCGAGGAGCTTTGGAAAGGAATGGCGATTCCAAGGTTTTTCCCCATACACCCCGCCTTCCCTGACTACGCGAGGTATATCGCTACTGCCAGAAGACTTGAGATCTACTATGCACACAACCCTGCGAAAGCAAGGGAGATAATCTTCTATGAGATGGAGAAGCTCGGCGCCCAGATGATCGACGGGATCTGGCACTGGGAAATCGAGGGAGAGCTGAAACCGGTGGAGATAATCGTCCTTGGCCGGATCGAGGATGCGCGGAGATATCTCGCCCACTATATGACCAGGCACATGGAGGCCCTGGGCTTTAAGGTCAAAGAACTGATCAAGACGGCAGCCCATGCAGCGCCGCTCTGGCTGCACCCCGACCAGTACAAGGGGCTTATGCACATCTACACCGGGGGCTGGATCGCTACGATAATCGATCGCGACCAGGGGACGGTCTTCGACTTCTTCTACACCCCAAGAGGCATCCCCCTCCCACTCTGGCTGCAGACTAAACCCACTCCTGAGTTCGACGAACTCGCTCTGAGGCTGGGCAAAGGGGACTTTGCAGATCTTGCTGAACGTGAGAAAATGTTTGAACGTGCGCTTGAACTTGCAATGGAGGATTCCCACCGGGTGTGGGTTGTAAACACCCTCGGCATAAACCCGCGTCGAGCAGATATCGCAGTTGCGGCTGACCTTGCCGGAGGAATCGCCGGCTCCTTCCTGTGGGGATTGACGGCCCGGTTTGAATACGAACCAGGTGTTCCGAAGGTGGGAGGAAGGGCGATCGTCGGGATACCCGACATTCTGGTTGACCCCTGGAACCCCATCGCAGGTTCCGCCTGGATCTTCGATGTAGCATTCAGTGCTCGCCCCATGACTGACTGGGGAACGCTGCCGGATCCATTCACTGGACTACACCATCCCCAGCGGATTGAGCGAGCCGCGGTCTACGTTAGGGAGGGACTGCCGGTCGGCATAACCCATGACTGGCTTACGCTGGAGTTTGTCCCGGAGATAAAAGTCCCGGCCGACGCCTGGGTTGACTGGGATGCCACCAAGCAGCGGTTCATCACGCTGGCCGAGGCCGCGGTGAAGGAAGGATGGGATCCCGCAAGGGCCGTTGCCGACGTCAAGGTCCGGATATACTATCCTGACAACTTATTCGATGTAGTGAAGTGGCACGACGGCAGCCCAATAAGCATCGCCGATTTTGTGGTGAGCATGATCATGGGTGCTCCTGGTCATTTCGACCGGGCAAAGGAAGAGAGCCCGATCTTCGACGCAGCGGCAGTGCCGGCCTTCACGGCATTCATGGAGCACTTCCGCGGGGTGAGGATCGTGAGTGAGGATCCGCTGATAATCGAGTCCTTCACCAACATGATCGAACTCGATGCAGAGGTCATCGTTTCTGGGTGGACCTGGTTCCCAGGCGATAACTTCTGGCCCGGTTTGGCGATAGGGAAACTTGCCGAGATGGACAAGGAGCTTGCTTTTGGTAAGGCCAAGGCGGGATTGCTCGGGGTAGAGTGGATGAACTTGATCGCCGGCCCGACCCTGCCCATTCTTGAAAGGCACCTTGCTTATGCAATCGAGACCGGCTTCATCCCCTATGCGCCCACACTCGCTCAGTTCCTGCCTGCGGAGGAAGTCGCTGCCCGCTACGCTGCCCTGAAGCGCTGGTTTGCGGAGAGGGGACACTTCTTTGTCAGCACCGGACCGTTCTACCTTTATGCGGCACATCCCATCGAGGAGATCGTCCACATGAGGCGATTCCCCTACTTCCCCGACCCGGCAGAGAGATGGATCGGCTTCGTTAAACCGATGATCGCTGAGGTTGATGTTGTCGGGCCAACTGTCGTCATTGCCGGAGCTGAGGCGGTCTTCGATATAGAAGTAACCTTCTTGGGTGAGCCCTACCGTGTGGCTGACGTAGACTTCGTGACCTATCTCCTAATAGATGCCGTGGGCGAAATCGTCCATGTCGGTTACGCCGTGGCAGTCCGAGATGGGCTGTGGCAGGTGGTGCTCCCTGGAGAGCTCACCGCTGGGCTTGTCGTCGGCTCCACCAGGCTGGAAGTGGCCGTCTCATCTTTACTTGTTGCCATTCCTACATTCGATGCGGCAACATTTATATTGCTTCCATAGAAGAAAGGAACAGATAGCTGCTGCAAGAAACACGGCGCACGGCACGAGGGGCACCAGGTGCCCCTCGTGCCGCCGAGTAACCGTAAGGAGGTAAGGCGCCATGACCGAGATGAACATCTCAGAGGCACACAAACCCGGGGCAAGGTTCACTGTTCTCAGCTCCCTCGCCAGGATCGGGAAATACACGCTCATCAGGCTGATCACGATCGGCATCGCGGTCGTCGTTGGGATATTGTTAACCATCTTCATCGCCAACTGGGGCGGGCACATGGATGAGATAAAGAGGGCCCGCATCTGGGAGGAGGTGGCGATGGCTGTCCTCGCGGACGAGGCGCTTCGCCTTATGCCGCTGAAGGAGCGTGAGACGATCATCAGGGAGAAGGTCGCCATAGAGAAGAGGCGGATGGGGCTGGAGAGGCCGTTCCTGGTGCGCACCCCAGGCTACCTTACCAGTGCCCTGACGCTGAACCTGGGATGGGCCCCCACCATGACCAGCCCTTCCGGATCGAGGCTGGTGCGGCTGATTCTCACTGAGCGACTCGCGGCGACCCTAGTGCTCTTCGGCACCGCCCAGTTGCTACTCTTCTTTATTACATTATTTTCCGCCCTCTTCCTCTCCCGCCGCTATGGAAGTTGGCTGGACAAGGCAATCATTGCCCTTGCTCCCACTTCTGCCGCCCCGGGGTGGTTTTACGGAATCTTCTTAATCCTTATCTTTGCCATAGTGCTGGGAATCTTGCCCTTCGGGAGGATGGTTGCGGCTCCCCCCCCCCTGACAGTGCTGGGGTATGCATTGAGCCTCCTTGAGCACCTGATTCTGCCTGTCCTGGCCATTATCATCGGCGGCATCTTCGCCGGTATCTATGGCCTGCGCACCTTCTTCCTCATCCATTCCAGCGAGGACTATGTAGAGATGGCGAAGGCCAGGGGGCTCCCCTCAGGAATGATTGAGCGGAGGTATGTATTGCGGCCGACCCTCCCGCCGATCATCATGTCATTTGCCCTGACGCTCATCGGTATGTGGATGGGGGGTATCATCCTGGAGACGGTCTTCGTCTGGCCGGGACTGGGGAGTCTCTTGTTCGAGGCAATCGGCCGCGGTGAAACCCCGGTTATTGTGGGTTCGGCAATCGTCTATGCCTACCTCCTGGCGGCGACGCTGTTCATTATGGATATCGTCTTTGCACTGGTTGATCCACGGGTGAAGGTAGGCGCTGAAAGGAGGGTATGATATGAAGCAGGGTCTGAGACAATTGATGCGCTACCCGGCCGCCGCTATTGGGCTGGCGATCATCGTGATACTGGTCGTGGTGGCCATCTACACCGTTATCGCCATCCCCTACAATGAGGCGATAAGGCTCTGGCGAGGGGGTGGAGGACTCTGGGCGGAATACCCCAAGAACGCCTGGCCGGAATGGATAAACCTTCTGCCCGGGGAGAACCGCCCGACAACGATCATCTTATGCAGCACCGAGGTGGGAGAAAAGACGGTGCGTCCCCTCGCAGGGGGGGTAAGCAAGGTGGAGATCCTGCTTCCATTCGACTTCACCTATGACGGGTTCCCTCAGGAAATAAGCGTATTCTTTGCGCCCCAGTTTGATAAGCGAGCGCCATTTGCCAAGATTACCTGGCTGACCCCTGACGGGAGAGAGATCCGCGTTGGGGAGCGCACCGCGGTGGGGGTGTACCGGATGTCGATCGACGGGGATCTCACCCGCCGACTTGGCGGGAGAGCAGCCCACATTGGACTGTTTGCCGACCCGGCCGCCGAGGGGCAGCCTCTCAAAGGCAGGTATACGCTGCGAGTGAAAGGCTGGTTGATGGAAGAGAACGCCGACCTCGATGCAAGGCTGGTGGTCTTTGGCCAAGTACACGGTCTTGCCGGGACCGACCACCTGCGTCGGGACCTGATGGTGGGGCTGCTGTGGGGGATTCCGGTCGCCCTGGTCTTCGGGCTGCTGGCGGCCGTGGGGACACAGATAAGCACATTCATCCTGGCCGCGATCGGGGTCTGGCACAGGAAGTGGGTGGATGGCGCTTTCCGCTGGCTCACCCAGGTGAACATAATCATGCCGCTGCTTCCCATCCTTATCATGATCGGCATGTTCTTCTCACGGAGCATCGGGGTGATGCTGGGGGTAATTATCTTTTTCAATATCTTCAGCGCATCCTACTTTGTCTTACGCGCCATGTTCCTCCAGATAAAGGAATCGTCCTACATTGAGGCGGCCCGGGCATACGGAGCGGGGAATTCCAGGATCATCTTCCGATATCTGATCCCCAAGGTGATCCCGGTGCTCCTTCCGCAGTTCATCCTGGTAGTCCCTGGCTTCGTCTTCCTGGAGGCATCGCTGGCAGTCCTCGGCTTGGGTGACCCGCACCTGCCGACCCTGGGCAAGATAATACATGAGGCCCATGTTAACGCCGCCATTTTCGTCGGACACTACTACTGGATAGTGCTGCCGGGGGTACTTCTTATGGTGATGGGGATCGCCTTTGCCATGGTCGGCTACACCCTCGACCGTATTATCAATCCAAGGCTAAGGCAGATATGATGAAGAAAGATACTCTTATGAACATCGAGGACCTGCGCCTCTACTTCCGCACTCAACGGGGTATTGTCCAAGCAGTAGACGAAGTACGTTTCACGTTTCGTCACGGGCTGTCGATGGTCATCGTCGGCGAATCCGGTTGCGGCAAGACGTCACTGGCGAGGGCACTCTTGCGGTTGTTGCCCCGCAACGTGCATACCTATACTGGGCGGATCTTCCTCAATGGTAATGATCTAATGGACTTCAGTAACGAACGCTATCGGCGAGAGGTGAGGTGGCGTAAGATTGCTTTCGTACCTCAAGCAGCGATGAATTCCTTAAACCCGGTAATCAAGCTTGGGGAGCAAGTGGCGGAGCCGTTGCTGGTACATGGCATGGTGGGGAGCAAGGGGGAGGCAGCGGAGCGGGCAAGGTTGGCATGCGAGCAGGTCGGGCTCCCGCTGGACTTTTTAGACCGTTACCCCTTTGAGCTCTCCGGCGGGATGCGGCAGCGTGCCGCCATCGCCGCCGCACTGATAATGAAGCCGGTACTAACAATCCTCGATGAGCCGACCTCGGCACTGGATGTATTGACACAAACAAACATAATGAATGTGCTCAAGCGGATCAAGCGGGAAGTAGAGACGAGCTTTATTCTCATTACCCATGACATTGCCACCTCAAGTGAGCTGGCAGACGAGGCAGCAATCATGTATGCAGGGCAGATAGTGGAACTATGCGATGCAGCACGGTTTTATCGCGAACCATTCCATCCCTACGCAAAGAAGCTTATGGCGAGCGTTCCGACGCTGCGGCAGAAGAAGAAACTCGAGTTTATTCCAGGACAGCCCCCGAGCCTGATCAACCCTCCCCGCGGCTGTCGCTTTGCCGATCGCTGTCCCTCCCGGTTCGGCAGGTGTGACGACGAGCCACCGCTTGCAGAAGTTGGTACGGGGCATTGGGTGAAGTGCTGGCTATCTACCCGAGGTGAAAAGAATGCAGAATGAGATACTGCTTACAGTAGAAAATCTACACACATGGTTTGAGTTGAGAAAGTGGGGGTTCCTGCATGCGGGATTTGTGCGGGCAGTGGACGGGGTGAACTTCGAACTTGGTAAGGGAGAGGCAGTCGCCGTCGTTGGCGAGTCTGGCTGCGGGAAGAGCACCCTGGCACGAACTATTATGGGCCTTATCGCGCCCACACAGGGTAAAATCAACTTTAATGGAAGGAGTTTTGGAAGTAAGGGGCTTAAGGAAGAGGCAATGCGGGCCTACCGGTCCCAGGTCGGCTACATCCAGCAGGATCCCTATGGAGCGCTTGCCTCCTTTATGAATGTGAGGACCATTATGGAGGAGCCCCTGCGCATCAACGGGGTTAAAAACAAAGCCGAAAGACGAGAGCGGATCGAAGCGGCTTTAACAGAAGTGAAGATGACTCCGGTGGAGGAGTTTCTTCCCAAGTTTCCCCATATGCTGAGCGGAGGGCAGCAGCAGCGGGTGGTCATCGCCCGGGCGATGATCATGAAACCGAGTCTCATCCTTGCTGATGAGCCGGTATCGATGCTCGATGCATCGGTGCGGGTGGAGATACTCCAACTTCTGGAGACACTTCGACACTCTCATAACCTGGGATTGATCTATATCACTCACGATCTCGCCACTGTCCGCTACTTCACCGAGCGTATCTTCGTCATGTACGGGGCGAATCTGGTGGAAATGGCTGTGGTACAGGAGCTTCTGGATAATCCTCTCCATCCCTACACTCGTGCATTGCTCACCGCCACCTCTGATCCCGACCCGGAGAACGCCCATATTTTCAGAGAAGTGCCCACCGGAGAACCACCGAGTCTCCGCAACCCGCCTGCAGGGTGTAGATTCCACCCCCGGTGTTCTTCTATCATAAAGGGGTTGTGTGATGTGGAGAGGCCACCGGACTTTTATCCCCAACCGGACCATTCTGTGATGTGTTGGCTTTATAAATGAGTCATCGAAAGCTTTTCATCATCGGCTTCGTGTTAGTCCTTATTGGAGCTGTTCTGCCTTTCGTTATGGTCATCCAGATTGTGGAATCTACCTTACTGCTGAATTTCGTGGCTGCTATCTCCTCGATCTTCGGCTTGTTGTTCGGAGTTATCGGGGCTGCCACGTACATGGCTTGGAAACGGCAGTCTGACGACCAGGCTGAAGAATAAAGCGTCTTGGCGAGAGAAAGAAAATATGGGTTTCTCGCAAAGGCGCAAAGACGCAAAGAATAACGGAGAATGAGAATAAGAATGAGAAAGAAGATCATAATGAGGCTCCCACGGTATCTCATCCTGGCAGTGCTGGTGTCGGCAGGCCTGTTGGGCTTGCTGATTCTTCACTGGCTGCAACCTGCGGTACCGGTGCCCGTAGAAGGGATAATCCAGCCTGGCGAGTCTTCTATCCAGGAGGCGATTGATCGGGCAACGAAAGGCGCGGTGATCCAGTTGGCAGCCGGAACCTGGCAGGAGAATATCAGGATCAACAGATCCTTGACGCTGCAGGGCGCTGGTACTGGAAAGACGATCATCGACGGGATTAAGAAAGGTTATCCGGTCATTTGGATCGAGGCGACGGGGAAAGACGAGACAATCGAGGTTAAGTTAGAAGGACTGACGATCACCGGGGCGGAGGAAGGGGATGCAGATCCCGATGCACGGATCGGCGCCGATGGGATACTAATCCAGGGTGAAGTACGAGTAAGTATCACCAACTCCACCATCACCAAAAACAGGCATGGCATCGAGCTCCGGGACTTAGCACAAGCAGAGATCACGGGCACCACCTTCTCCGGAAACAGTCACGGGGTCGTGCTGTGGGAGTCGGCACGGGCTGAGATCAGCAACTCCACCATCTCCGGTGACAAGAAAGGTGCCGGCATCCTGCTCTGGGACTCAAGCCAGGCTGAGATCACTGAACTTGCCACCTCAGGAAACTGGCATGGCATTCTTCTCCGGGACTCAAGCCGGGCAGGGATCACCGATACCACTCTTTCGGAGAACGAGGTGGGAATCGGGCTTGCCGGCGAAGCGCAGGCTATGATCACCGGCTCCAGCATCTCGAAAAACGGTTGGGGCATCGGGCTCGTCGGCGAGGCGCAGACAACGATCACCAGCTCCAGTATCTCCAGGAACAGGCAGGAGGGGATCGGGGTTGGAGGCGAAGCGCGGGCCGTGATCACCGACTCCACAATCTCTGAGAACTATCATGGCATCATCCTGCGGCGCATCGCACGGGCAGAGATCAGGAATTCCACCATTTCCAGGAACAGATGGGGTATCGAACTTTCGGTAGTAGCAGCGGCAGAGTTCATCGAGTCCACCATTTCCGTAAACGGAGTCGGCGTTCTGATCAGAGGTTCAGCGCAGATTAGGGTCACTGAGTCCATTATCTCCAATACCAAGTGGCATGGTATCGAGCTCAGAGATTCAGCGCAGGCGATGATTATTAATTCCAGAATTGAATATGGAGGACCCGGCATCGCACTCGCAGGGACCGCAAAGGCCGTGATCACCAACTCCACAATCGTTAAAAACATGGAGGGCGGCAGGTTACGGAACTCAGCCCGTTTAGAGATTAGCGGCTCCACCATCTCCGGGAACCAAGGGGACGGCTTTATACTGCGGAACTCAGCCTATTTAGCGGTCACCGACTCCATTATTTCCCAGAATGAGCAGCATGGCATCAAGTTGTTGAACTCAGCTCAGGCAGTGGTCACCGACTCCACGATCTGTGACAACAAAGAATATGGCTTCAAGCTCCTGGATTCAGCGCAAGCGGAGATCACTGATAACCTCATCCAGGGCAATAGGAAAGGCGGAATTCTATCTTTTTCAGACCATCCAGTGAGAGGGGGCAATAACACTATGTTGCAAAACGGGGTCGATCTTTTGGGAAATATCCTCGCCGGTCTGCGAATTCCGCTAATGGAGCCGGCTGAAATGGAGATCCGGCTTCCCGATCCCGCCTTTCCCACCCTGCAGCATGCGATCGACGCCCTTCTGCCCGGAGGACGGCTGATTCTAAGTGATGGCAGTTACACCGGTGGGGTGACGATCGGACATGACCTCACCATCGTTGCAACGGAAGGCGCAAAACCAACTATCAAAGGAGGATTTGCCGTTATCTCCCTCCTGATGAATGCACGCGTGGAAATGGATGGCCTCCTTTTGCAAGGCGGTTGGATAGGATTGGCCGGCGGCACTACCATTCAGGTAGAGATCACCGGCTGCACCATCTCCGGAAACAGAGCATATGGTATTAAGCTCTGGGACTCAGCACAAGCAGAGATCACCGGCTCCACTATCTCCGGGAACGAGAGAGACGGCATCAAGCTGTTGAACGCAGCGCAGGCTATGATCACCGGCTCCATCATCTCCGGGAACAGGGGGAACGGTATTGAGATCAGGGACTGGGCGCAAGCAAAGATAACTGGCTCCACTTTGCTCGAGAATGCTGTACACGGCATCAAGCTCTGGGATTCAGCAGAAGCGCTCCTGAGAGAGAACGCGATTCTCAGTAATAGATATGGCGTTAATGCGATACAACTCGTGCATGGTAGTGTCACTGGTCTTAGTAACATAATCCCCGGTCCTGGCGAGCCCAGCGAGAATCACCACCACAATGTCATCCCCGCGAGGCTAGGATTCCTGATGACCGAAGAGGGCGGCGTATATCCGTAGCAGCCGCGAAAAGGAGAGTATCGCCTCCAGACCTTGTCCGGTTAAGTGCGTCTTACTGACAGGTTGAATGACCACTTCGATAGGAACTTTAGACAACTGAATAGTTACTTATTTTTCCTACGGGTTTTACGGGTTAGACCTTGTGGTTCCAAGCTCACTTGCTCTCCGGCAAGCAAAGCAGCGATTCCTTCTCTCTCTCCCTGCTGTTGCTTGATCGGAATCTCCTCTCTGATCTGCGGCTCGGTATAAACGGATATAACGCCTTCGTAGTTACGCACTACTACTTTATTATCAGTGCGCAAAAGCAGATATTGAGGTGAAAGCGGAATTTTCCCTCCCCCGCCTGGTGCATCGAGCACAAAGGTCGGTACTGCCAAGCCCGAGGTGTGGCCGCGTAATGATTCAATGATCTCTAACCCCTTCCCAACTGAGGTGCGGAAATGCTCTATCCCCTGCGATAGATCGCATTGGTAAAGATAGTACGGCCGCACTCTGATTTTGAGCAGTTTGTGCACTAATTCTTTCATCACTTGCGAAGAGTCATTTATTCCGCGTAATAAGACTGATTGGTTCCCCAGCGGTATTCCAACATCTGCCAACCGCGCACAGGCAGCAGTAGAGGCAGATGTAATCTCTTTGGGATGATTAAATTGTACATTGACCCACAGCGGATGATATTTTTTCAGCATCATGCATAGTGTGTCAGTAATCCGCTGTGGCAGAACGACCGGCGCACGTGTCCCTAACCGGATGATCTCAACATGCTCGATCGCTCGTAACCGCTGAAGAATATATTCGAGCTTCTCATCGGAGACCAAAAGAGAATCTCCACCGGAGAGGAGAACATCACGCACCTGAGGTGTCTGCTTAATATAGGTAATGACTTTGTCGATATCTTGGTATGAGAGCGCTCTATCGGTAGTACCGGCAATCCGTCGTCTGGTGCAGTGCCGGCAGTATACTGCGCACTGATAAGTGATCATAAAGAGCACTCGATCAGGGTAACGATGTGTCAAATGGGGTACCGGTGAATCGATATCTTCGTGGAGTGGATCTTCCATGTCACAACTTGCCTGACGCAGTTCGGCGTGTGAGGGAATCGCCTGCCGTCTGATTGGACATTCGGGATTATGAAGATCTATAAGTGATAGCCAGTAAGGCGTGATTGCCATGCGAAACTTACTCAACGCATCTTTAATCCCTGCTGCCTCATCGGCAGATAGTTTAACTAATCGTTCTAATTGTTCAAAGCTGGTGATCTTGTTCTGTAATTGCCAGTGCCAGTCATTCCATTTTTCCGGCTCAATCGTCGCCCATATTTCTTCCATCACCGTCTCTGTTGATTTCATCTTCATCTCCCTGTGTCGCTCAACTTCAACTGTAAAGTTGGTCAAACAGCTGGCGCAGCTGCGTACTCTCTGCCAGTGCATGGAAGGAGATTTGTGCATGATCGCGTGTATATCCGTTACCGATCAACATAGTCACATCCTTTCCCACTCCCTCCGCTCCAAGCGCAGCAGCAGTGAAACTAGTCGCCATGCTGAAGAAATAGATCACGCCTCTCTCTTTTGTTGATAAAATCGTCGCCATTTCTGTTCCCGGAATATTCACGCAGTTGATCGTCACATCAGCGAGCGCGCCATCTGTAACCTTTTTGATCGCTTCTAATACCGCAAGCGGTTTAGTTGCATCCCCCTGGATGACTACATCGGCCCAACCTGTCTCTAAGGCGCGTTTATAGCTGGAATCACCGCGTGCCAGCGCGATCACCTTTCCGGTGGGCCCAGCCCGGCGCCGCGCTTCATAGAGGCACAGCAGACCTGATTTGCCTCCCCCCCCAATGATGAAGACCGTATCACCCAACTGCACTAATCGCGCTGTCTGGGGCAGCGCTCCGGCAACATCGAGGAGAGCGAGCGCAATTCCGTCCGGTATCTCAGGCGGTAACTTGGCATAAACCCCGCTCTCAAAGAGAATCGCTTTCCCTGTGATATCGACTTGGTCGACTGCAAACCTTATCTGATTGATCTTTTCGATGACGAGCGGGGTTAAGGTGAGTGAAACGAGCGTCGCGATGCGATCACCACATTTAAGATCAACCTTTCCCGCGAGGTCTTCACCAATCTCAATCACTGTTCCGATTAGCATTCCGCCGGAATCGGTAACCGGATTGTGATGTTTACCCCGCTTTCTTACGAGGTCGAGAATCATCTGCGAGGTTTGCTCGGTCTTTTCGTGTGTCTCTCGTTTGATCTGTGCGAAACTCGCTGCATCGATATTCAACCGCGTTACATCGATCAAAATCTCATTGGAATAGATCTGAGGCGTATTATCGATCTTCCAAGCCGCCTGAGGCAATCCTCCTACCGGTTCAATTACTCGATGGCTTCCGTACGGACAACCGCGTTTCATTACTACCTCCTATATTTCATTATGCCGCAGGGCTATGCATATCTTTAAGTTTGTCATTATTGCTTTAGACAGTCATTTTATTATATCTAATTTTGCTTGTCATGGAGAGGGCAGTAAGCCGAAATCCAGAGCACAGCGAAAGGGACACGGTAATCCCGTCATGTCCATGGCATCATTATCCTTATAGGGGCAGGCCCCTACGACAGAGGCTAAAGCAACGGGATTGCTTCGCAGACTCACAATGACAGAAGGGATGCAACGTATCTTCTCTTTCTTGTCATTGCGAGAGCTCGCAGAACTCGTGGCAATCTCATTGATAAGGTCTATTTGGTTTGTAGAGTTCATTAAGGCAAGAGCCAAAACTTTGACCGTGATTCTTCAAACGTAAAACGTGAACCGCGTCCCCTAGTTTGTCCTATTTTTCTTTTTCTCTTTTTCTTAACCATTCACCATTCACCGCTTTAAACTGTAAGGAACGATTATTAACCCAACTTGATTGCTGAACATAATGCCGCTTTATCTATTCTCTTCATCCCACGGTTCGATATGGACTGTGATGTTGACTGGCCTATGACAGGCCTTCTGTACCTCTGCTTCGACTTCTGTTGCAACTACGTGCGCTTCCTGCACGGACAGATTGCCGTTGACCTGCAGATGGAGGTCAACACAGATATTCCGCCCCATCCGGCGTGTTCGTAGTTTATGCCAACCGTAAACCTTAGACTGCTGAGCAAGCACTTGTTCAATCGCTATTTGTTCTTTGACTGACAACGCTCCTTCGGTCAATTCGTGTACGGAGTTCAGCAGAATCTTCCCGCCGGCGACAACGATCATCATACCAATGATTAATCCTGCTATTCCATCACCGCGCCCAAAATTAAGGAGCCCTACTACCCCTCCGAAGAGCACGGCTACCGAAGATAGAGCATCTGTGCGCTGATGCCAAGCATTGGCATATAAAAGCGAGCTACCCATCCGTTCTGCCGCTGCTTTCATCACTCGAAATAACCCTTCTTTGAGAAAGATAGAGAATACGGCAACGATCAATACACGCGGTCCGGGAAAGCGCATTATCCGTCGATGTAACGTAACTCCGGCAGTCCAGGCAAGAAAAATACCGATTCCAAGCAGTAAGAGTGCTACCGCGGCACTGGTGAGTGTCTCATACTTACCGTGTCCATAAGCATGATTAGAGTCAGCTGGCCGGGCCGCGCTTTTGATCGAAATAAGGACGAGACAATCGGTCGCCATATCAGATAGCGAATGAACCCCATCGGCTAATAACGCTAGGGAACCGATTGTCAAACCAACTCCCAACTTAACCGCGGCTAAAACAGAATTAATCAGCAGGCCAGCGCGAGTCAGGAAGATACTCTCCTTTACATCATCTTTGATCTTATCAAGCGGTAAGACCATATATATTCTGTCGGAGAGAGAAGATCCATTCTTCCGGCATCGCTCTTGTAAGATAACCGGCAGTTCTTCTTCAGCAACAGGAGTGAAGCCAATCCTGCCGAAATACTTCTCCGCTCGCTCGGTGGTAAGGAAGAGACGTCGCATGCCGCGTCTATGTGCCTCGTTGATCGCCCAATTAACCAGCCGTCTTCCCAAACCATGGTGACGAAAATCCGGATCTACGGCCAAGGAGATTATCAATCCATCCGGAGGAGCAACCACCACTCCCACGCAGCCGATCACTTTGTGACCGTCGCGTACAACCCCGCACTCGATCTTTTCGTGCTCCGGCCACTGCTGCAACAGACTGACCCGCCGCAGCAACATCTCTATCTTCTTTTGATCGATTGGCGATGCTTTACTCACACAAAAGGTACTTCTTCGGCGAAATAGGTGGCAAAATCTAATGATCTTGTTCATAAGTATCCTCGCAGTATCCCAGTAATACGAATCTCCATGCTGATTTAGATGTACGGGAGGCCACAGAGGAAAAACAAACCAGGCGGCGTCCTACTCTCCCAGCCCCTTGCGAGGCAAGTACCATCGGCGCTGGAGAACTTAACTGCCGTGTTCGGGATGGGAACGGGTGTATCCTCTCCGCTATATGCCACCTGGAATTTCTGATATTGCACTTAAAACCAATGAAAAATGAAGAGAATGTATGTTACACAAGTTACGGCATATTAGTACCGCTCGGCTTAACACATTGCTGTGCTTACACCTGCGGCCTATCAACCTCCTAGTCTCGAAGGTGCCTTAAAGGAAACCTAATCTTGAGGTCGGCTTCGTGCTTAGATGCTTTCAGCGCTTATCCTAACCAAACTTAGCTACCCAGCAATGCTCCTGGCGGAACAACTGGTACACCATAGGTTTAGCCATCCCGGTCCTCTCGTACTAGAGATAGCTCCTCTCAAGTTTCCTACGTCCACGGTGGATAGGGACCGACCTGTCTCACGACGGTCTGAACCCAGCTCGCGTACCCTTTTAACCGGCGAACAGCCGGACCCTTGGGACCTGCTTCAGCCCCAGGATAGGATGAGCCGACATCGAGGTGCCGATCCCCGCCGTCGATGTGAACTCTTGGGCGGGACTAGCCTGTTATCCCCGGGGTAGCTTTTATCCGATGAGCAATGGCCCTACCACAAAGAGCCATTGGGTCACTAGAGCCTGCTTTCGCATCTGCTCGACCTGTCAGTCTCGCAGTTAAGTCTTCTTATGCTCTTACGCTCAACGGCTGATCGCCAACCAGCCTGAGAAGACCTTTGCGCGCCTCCGTTACTCTTTAGGAGGCGACCGCCCCAGTCAAACTACCCACCAAACACTGTCCCATGACCGCTGCTAACGGCCAGTGGTTAGAGTTTCAACACCCACAGGGTGGTATTCCAAGGATGGCTCCGCCGAAGCTTGCGCTCCAACATCATCGCCTCCCACCTATCCTCTACAATGAATGCTAAAACCCAATGTCAAGCTATAGTAAAGCTCCACGGGGTCTTTTTGTCCTACCGCGGACCACAGGCGTTTTCACCTGTGCTTCAATTTCACCGAGCTCTCCGTTAAGACAGCGCCCAAGTCGTTGAGCCTTTCGTGCGCGTCAGAACTTACCTGACAAGGAATTTCGCTACCTTAGGACGGTTATAGTTACCGCCGCCCTTCACTGGGGCTTCAGTTCAGCGCTTTCACGCTTCCCCTTAACCTTTCAGCAGCGGGCAGGTTTCAGACTCTATACATCCTCTTTCGAGTTAGCAGAGTCCTGTGTTTTTGTTAAACAGTCGCTCAGGCCGATTCTCTGCGGCCACCCGAAGGTGGCTTCCCTTCTCCCAAAGTTACGGGAAAATTTTGCCGAGTTCCTCAACGGAGATTATCTCGCCCACCTTAGTATTCTCTACTCGCCTACCTGTGTCGGTTTATGGTACGGACTCTGTTTCGCTTGTTAGAGGTTTTTCTTGCCCAATGATTCCGTCTCCCTTCATCCTAAAACGGATTCGCCATCACACCTCGACTTAAACGAGAGAACGGATTTGCCTATTCTCTCTACCTTGGTGCTTGGACATGCTATTCCGTCAGCATGCGGAGAAGAACCGTCGGGGGTCCCCTTCACTCAAACGCAAAATTAGAGGCGCAGGAATATTAACCTGCTGTCCATCGTCTATTCCTTTCGGATTCGACTTAGGTTCCGCCTAACCCTGGGCGGATGAGCCTTCCCCAGGAAACCTTAGGCATTCGGTGGCAAAGTTTCTCGCTTTGCTCGCGTTACTCATGCCGGCATTCTCTCTTCTGTCTCGTCCACTAGACCTTACGATCTAGCTTCAACCGTTAACAGAATGCTCCTCTACCGATCCCCGCTAAATAGCGGAAATCTCGCAGCTTCGGTATCAAGCTTAGCCCCGATAAATCTTCGGTGCATTACCGCTAGACTGGTGAGCTATTACGCACTCTTTAAAGGATGGCTGCTTCTAAGCCAACCTTCCAGCTGTTTCAGCAATGACACATCCTTGACCACTTAGCTTGAATTTAGGGACCTTAGCTGGCGATCTGGGTTCTTTCCCTTGCGAACACGGAGGTTATCCCCCGCGTACTGACTCCTGTGAAACGAGTAGTCGGTATTCGGAGTTTGGTTAAGGTAGAGAGTTGCCCCTCTTCCTCAGTCAGTGCTCTACCCCCGACTATCTATAACACAAGGCTAGCCCTAAAGCTATTTCGAGGAGAACCAGATATCACCAAGTTCGATTGGTTTTTCGCCGCTAACCACAGGTCATCCCATAGCTTTTCAACGCTAACGGGTTCGGGCCTTCGTGCACGGTTAAATGCACTTCACCCTGCCCATGGATAGATCACTTGGCTTCGGGTCTACCGCATATGACTTACGCCCTATTCGGACTCGCTTTCGCTACGGCTCCGCCTAACGGCTTAACCTTGCCATACACAGTAACTCGCCGGCTCATTCTGCAAAAGGCATGCGGTCACACCTCTTTCCCGTTTGCACCCGAAGGCGCTTAGGTAAGTAAGTGCTCCCACTGTCTGTAAGCAAATGGTTTTAAGTTCTATTTCACTCCCCTCCCGGGGTTCTTTTCATCTTTCCCTCACGGTACTAGTCCACTATCGGTCAGTCGGTAATATTTAGCCTTAGAAGGTGGTCCTCCCAAGTTCACGCCGGATTTCTCGTGCCCGACGCTACTCAAGCTGCTACTTCGGGGTGGCTCAACCTTTTGCTTACGGGACTATCACCCTCTGCGGTCGCTCTTTCCAGTGATTTTACCAGCTGTTTAGCTAGATCTTACCTTTAACCCCGCTTGCCTCTGCATCGACAAGACAGTATCAGCTTACAACCCCAAATAAACAACGGATACAGCCTTGACATTTATTTGGTTTGGGCTATTCCCATTTCGCTCGCCGCTACTCCGGGAATCTCGTTTGATTTCTCTTCCTCCGGTTACTGGGATGTTTCACTTCACCGGGTTGTCCTAACACACCTACTAAAGTTTCAGTGTGTTATGTTATAGGTTTGCTATAACAGGTACTCCCATTCAGAGACCCTCGGATCAAAGTTTGCTTAGCAACTCCCCGAGGATTATCGCAGCTAGCCACGTCTTTCATCGTTTCCGACTGCCAAGATATCCACCATTTGCCCTTGCTTTACTTGTGTAACATACATACTATTCACTTTTCAATGATCAAACTTTACCACCCTGTTGCCAAGGGGTAAATATTAATATTAACTACTCTGGCAGATTTTGTCAAGTCCAGAGATTACCTTTAATATTAACTACTCTGGTAGATTTTGTCAAGTCCAGAGATTAGCTTCTGTCAAAATGTATCACATAGTATAGAGGATCGTTTATTATTTGTCAAGTTTACTTAACATGTTTAATTATGGTCGGCGCATTAAGACTCACTGATTGAATAATGCAGTTATAGCCGCTATAATTAATAGTAGGAGGGATGACCGAATGGTAAGGAGCCGGTCTCGAAAACCGGTAAGGCCGTAAGGCCCTCGGGGTTCGAATCCCCGTCCCTCCGCCAGTTTACAATTTCAGCTTTTACCGTTATTTGCCGCGCAGCTTCGCCGCTCGGCAGGTCGTCAGCGGCGGAGACAACCCATTTTACAACAATTTGCCATACTCAGCATGAAACGCAAGATCTCCGGCGGGCACCGCTCCTCAGAGGGAGCAAGTAAGCACACAATTCTAATGAGTATGTTGGCGACCTATCGAGAGCGCGGGGATGATTTTCTGACTATCATTTACGGGGTGTTCAGGGTAGCAATTACTTCACCAAGCTGAATAGTTACAATTTCATTTTTTGGTGTTGATCGTTACTTTGCGGTTCTCAAAATCAAGATAGGTAATGGTAACAGAAATATCACTTAGTTCGTCCATCTCAGCGATATGGTCGGCCCATTCGACCACTGTGACTCCCTCTGCCGGGGGAAGTAGTTCGTCGAGCCCCACTTCACGCAACTCGGTCATCGAATAGATGCGGTATGCATCGAGATGATGCAGCACCAGCTGTCCGTAATACTCTTTGGCCAATAGATAGCTGGGTGATGTAATCTCGCAATTGATCAACAATCCTTTGCCGATTCCTTTAACTAATGTTGTCTTTCCAGTTCCCACTTCACCGACTAAGGAGACTACCATACCATCACGCAATGACAATGCAAGCTCAATGCCGATCTTTTCTGTCTCCTCGCTGCTGTGTGTGATGATCACTTTATTCATCGTGACTGATCACTTTCGAATGTGGACATCGATCTTTTGTAATTCTCGCTCTATTTGCGTTATAATCGCATCGACCTCTTTATCAGTCAACGTGCGATCTGCCGCCTTAAACGAAATTTCATAGGTTAAGCTGCGGTTAGGTGCAAATTTCTCCCCTTGATAGATATCATAGAGGAAGAGATTCTCTACTTCTGGATGAACAGAGATCACTTGCCGAATCATCGCTTCTTCCAGAGCAGGAGGAACGAGTAGTGAAAGATCACGATTGCAAGGGGGGAACTTGGACAGCGGCACGAACTCTCTACCTCTTTCATCGACGACAAATTGTGATAATTCGTACAAGCTGATTTCAAAGAGGATAATCCGTGCTGATTGAGGCAGGGACTCTGCTACCGTTGGCATAAGTTCTCCGAACCATCCGATTTGGTGACCCGCGATTTCGATTCTTCCGTTTCGAGCCGGATGGATGAACAAAAGAGAGTGATCAGAACGGAAACTGACTCTCTGATCTGTGATCGCGGTAAGGAGCGACTGAATGATCCCTTTCACTTCCAGTAAGTCGATTTGTGCTTTGCCTTCTAACGGAATCACTTTACGCCCGAAAAGAGCGCCAGCAAGGAATTCCCGTTCACCTTGGGAGCGTGAGAATGTCCTTCCCAGTTCAAAGATCATCCCCCCAATGACACGGTGATTGAGATTGTGTTCAACTGTACTCATTAGTCCCGGAATCAGAGACCCGCGAAGAGTCTTCTGGCTAATGGTCATCGGGTTCTGCACCATCACCAGATCGTCGTTGATGAGCGACAGTCGTTCGCTCCACTTCTCGTTGGTAAATCCATCGGTGATGATTTCAGTCAATCCCAAGCCAACAAGGATTGATCGCACATCGCGCTTAAATCTCTCAATGCGATCGGTCTTGCCTATTTCCAACATCCCTCGCGGCTGTATAGTAGGGATGTTGGCATAGCCATAGATACGGGCGATCTCTTCACACAGATCGATCTCACGCTCTAAGTCAGTGCGAAAGGAGGGAATCTCGGCCTGTAGATCATCACCTATTGCTGTTACTTTGATCTCCAGCCGCTGCAGAATCGCAATGATCTCTTCACGACTGATCGGGCAACCGAGAAGCTGATGTATCTTTGGCAGCCGCAAGGTGACAGATAGAGGTTTGCGCGGAGCAGGGTATCGATCGACTATCCCCGCCAGCACGCGACAATCAGTAAGCTCCTGCAAGAGAGAGCAAGCGCGATTTGCCGCTTGCGTTGTCATCTGCGGATCGAGTCCGCGCTCAAAGCGGTACGACGCCTCTGTTGAGAGAGAGAGAGCACGTGCACTCCGGCGGATGGTGATCGGATTAAAACAAGCTGCTTCAAGAAGGATGCGCGTTGTATAGTGATGTAGTTCGCTCCTTTCTCCGCCCATTACACCGGCGATCGCCACTGGGCCGGTGGTATCAGCGATCAACAGCGTCGTTGAATTGAGAGTATGATCAATTCCATCCAGAGTGCGAAATACTTCCTTGTGATGGGCGCGCCGGATAATTATCTCTTCAGCAAGCGAATCATAATCGAACGGATGCAGAGGATGACCCAGCTCGAGCATCACATAGTTGGTTACATCGACCGCATTAAAGAGAGACCGCATCCCCGCCTTAATCAGACGGTGCTCCAGCCATAACGGCGAAGGCCCGATTGTGACTCCCTCAATAATGCGGGCACTGTAACGTGGAGTATCCTGCGGGTCTTCAATTGTGATTCTTACCAATTCATCGGCCTGCTGGGACTCCTCGCGCAGCTGGACTACGGGGTACTTCAGCTTAGTCTGCATGATCGCTGCGACTTCGCGTGCGATCCCGAAAATTCCTAAGCAATCAGAACGGTTTGAGAAGACTTTGATATCGAAGATGAAATCATCAAACTCCAGCAAAGAGGCGAGATCAGTTCCTAAAGCAATATCAAGCTGCGGCTTGAAGTTCCATATTCCCTCTGATTTGGCTTCCAATCCCAGTTCTTCTTTTGAGCAGATCATTCCCATCGATCTCACTCCGCAGATCTTTCTCTTTTCAATCACGACTCCAGTCGGTAGGCGGCCAGCAGCGCGAATCACTGGGACTTTACCCCCCACGATAAGATTCGGTGCTCCGCATACAACCTCGATCTCCTCGTCACCGAGGTCAAGCTGACAGATAGAAAGATGCTCAGCATGGGGATGCGGCCGTTGATCGATCACCTTACCGACAACAGCTCCACTTACTTTTCCGATCCGTGTAATCCCTTCAACCTCTAACCCAGATGCAGTGAGCCGCTCAGCCAATTCTTCTACGCTCTTCTCGTCGAAAGCCAAGGGAACATATTCAGCGAGCCAGCGCAACGGAACCTTCATTCTTTACTCCTCTCCCAAGTACGATCGTTGTGTAACTATTCAGATATTTAGGTTGAAAGCTGAAGTAGGTTGAAGGTTGAAGCCCGAAGGCTGAAGTATTTTAGCCATCCTTAATCCTTCTACCTTCCACCTTCAGCCTTCCACTATTGTACTACACGCTTTGATTGCTTGACAACTCAAAGAGAAAGACTTAAACTTTTTTTACTCAGTGCCGAGGTGGCGGAATTGGCAGACGCGCAGGATTCAGGATCCTGTGGGGGTAACCTCGTGCGGGTTCAAGTCCCGCCCTCGGCATATCATTCCTATCTACGCGCTTAATCGAAATTTAGTCGGGCACCAGAACCAGAAAAAATACCAACCACAGAGAGCACTGAGGAGAGAGGGACGGAAAATTTTGGGTTTTTTTAAGTTCCAGAAAGAAAACAGGGATTAGATACTAAAATCTGAAGTCTTGCGCAAACTTGTCCTCGCAAAGGCGGGGAATGGGAAGGAATTGAAATCACAAATTCCAAGCACCAATAACTAGCTACCAGAAAGAGTGACTCGTGACTGGTGACTGGTAACTGGAGGGGAAGTTCCCCCGAGCCACGAGTCACGAACCACGAGTCACGAGCCACGAGCCGAAGGCAGGGATTGGTTATTGGGATTTGGTTATTGTTTGGAAATTGAGATTTGGTCATTGGGATTTCCGGCTTGTCCGGGTTAGGGAGTAGAAAAGGATTAAGGGAGAGCGGGTTTAAAACCCACCTCATATCGTTTACGTTTTTCCGAACATCGCTTCTTCTCTTCCGCTTGCCTGTGCGTGTCCGCACCAGACAGGTCATTGCGAATATCTTCCTCTGTCATTGCGAGTCTGCGAAGCAATCCCGTTCGTAGAAGAGAGGTTGCTGGTAGCTGGTTGCTAAGTAGTTGCCTCTTTTTTCTTCACCATTCACCATTCACCAATCACTAATTGTTCGAGATTGCCGCGAGTTCTATGAACTCTCGCAATGACAAAAGTTATGTTCCGGACAACCTGAGTAGTTACCATACATCAACGTATAATACTCATTCAGCATCCGTGCCGCGGAGAATTGTTCACTTGCCATCGCAATGCTGGCGCGCATCATTGCGATCCACTCCTCGCGTCGCCCGTAGTAGGTGGGCAGCACCTCATCAAGGAGCACGGTATACAATGACGCTACATCCTCCAGGTCCTGTTCTGACCCCTCGCAATCAGAGCCGAACTGCCAGCCGTTCTTGCCGTGAATGCAACCTTCTGGCCACCATCCATCGAGGATGCTCAGATTGAGGACGCCGTTCATCGCTGCCTTCATCCCCGAGGTGCCGCTCGCCTCCAGCGGGCGGCGCGGATTATTCAACCAGAGATCACAACCGCGCGTCAACAGGCGGCCGATCTCCATGTCGTAATCCTCCAGAAAGACGACACCCTGCGGGTACTGTCGGGAGATCTTAACTAAGCGAGTGATCGTCTCTTTACCAGCATCGTCGAGGGGGTGCGCTTTTCCCGCAAAGAGAATCTGTATCTTACCCTCACGCAACAACGGGTCGATGATCTCCGGTCGCCGGAAGATCAGGTCGCTTCGTTTGTACGGTACGACCCGCCGCGCAAAACCGATCAGAAGAGCGCTGGAGGACAGCCTTTGGCCGCTACGCCTCTCGACATCGATGATCAGCTCTTCCTTGGCCGCCATGTGCGCCCCCCACAGGTCGCCGCCCTCGGCGTAAGCCTTGCTAATACGCTCGTCGACCCATGTTTTACGATGGACGCCGTTGGTGATTGCAATGATCGGCGGTCGATTGTCGACAGCCTCCCACATTCGTTGTGTAGTAGCGGTATGCAGCGTCGAGACACCGTTGGCGATGCGGGAGAGGTGCAAACCGGCGACAGTCATGTTAAACGGATCACCACCGAGTAGTTCCATCTGCGCACGGGAGAGGCCGTTGTAGGCGCCCATGTATTGGAGAAGATCATGGTTGTGAGCTTCGTTTCCCTCCTTCACCGGCGTATGAGTCGTAAAGACGATCTCTTTCCTCGTGGCAGTGTAGGCAGACTCAAAGTCCATCCCCGCCTCTATCTTCTCGCGGATCAACTCAATTCCGGCAAAGACAGCGTGCCCTTCATTAAAGTGGTAAATATCTACCTTAAGCCCCAGCGCACGCAATGCGCGCAGCCCGCCGATTCCCAGGATCATCTCCTGTGCAATCCTCTCCTCGCTAAACCATCCGTAGAGCTGCCCGGTGATCCACGGATCATGGTTCTCAGGGACGTTGGTATCGAGCAGGTACAGCGGCGCGTTACCAAACTGATCGACCAGCCAGACCTTAGCGCAAACAGCCCGACCGCGGATGTCGACTGTCACCGTGACTCCGGTGTCGTGCAGAAAATCGTACTTATAGCAAGGGTACGCATCGTACGGTCGTCCGTCCGCATTAATGAGTTGTTTTGTATACCCCTGGCGCCACAGAATGCCGATTCCGACAAGCGGTGCACCTTGCTCATAGGCGGCTTTTAGATAATCTCCCGCTAAAATTCCCAATCCACCGGCATAGATTTTAAGATCTGTGTGCAGACCATACTCCATACAAAAATACGCCACTGTTGGCCGTCTATTATCCATCTTTCTCTCCTCAAGCCGACAAAAATTCGGGAAAACTTTTAGTCATAAACGATTTTTATGCTAATTCTTATCCCACAGACTTACGTTGATTTACTATCAACTAACACAAATTGGTAATCAGATTACTATAGGTTGTTGAGTTTTGCAAGATGATCTTTGAGTACAATCGAGAATTCCGATAAAGATGCAAGTTGGATCTTCTCTCTCCGTCGGACTCAGGAACAAGCCCACCTACTGCTTGTGATTCTCGGTAGGGGCACGGCATGGCGTGCCCCTACAGTCTACTGGCTATAAGCCTCTTCTGTCCCTATGAACCCTACGAACTCTATGCACTCTTTCTGAACTACGAATCCTTAACTCTTAATCCCTAATCCTGGACCCGTTTCTTAACCGTAGCCCCCATCTTCTATCAGAATCTCGAGTTGATTTTTTCCGCGCATCGCCATAAAATAAGGGATTAATCCTAATGGAGGTAAAAATGTTGCCGATTATAGCTGTAATTGCGATAGTAGTGATTATCCTGATCAGTGCGATCAGGATTGTCCAGGAGTACGAACGGGGAGTGATCTTCCGCTTGGGGCGGTTGGTCGGAGCAAAAGGGCCGGGGATCTTCTTTATTATTCCAATCGTGGATAGGATGGTGCGAGTCAGCCTGCGTACTATTGTCTTTGATGTTCCACCTCAAGATATAATCACCAAAGATAACGTAACGGTGAGCGTTAATGCTGTCCTTTACTTTCGCGTAATGAACCCGGCGATGGCGGTCGTGGCAGTAGAGCACTATATCGAAGCGACACGGCAAATTTCGATGACGACTCTGCGTGGTGTTTTGGGCGCAGTCGATCTCGATGAACTCATTTCAGAACGCGATCGGATCAATGAACAATTGCAAAAGATCATTGACGAACAGACAGATCCCTGGGGAATAAAGGTATCAACAGTAGAGATTAAAGAGGTAAACCTTCCGGCTGAGATGCAACGGACGATCGCACAGCAGGCAGAAGCAGAGCGCGAACGGCGAGCAAAGATAATCAATGCGGACGGAGAACTGCAAGCAGCGACGAAACTCTCCGAAGCAGCCGATATGCTGCAACAGCATCCTATTGCGGTACAATTGCGTTACTTACAGACGCTGCGTGACATCTCAGCTGAGACCACCAATACGATTATCTTTCCGTTGCCAATCGAACTTCTTGCGCTATTCAAACAGAACCGATCAGAATGACTATTCTCCATTAGATAAAAGGAGTATGCGGTTCCTCCCGCCCATGCCTCTCTTTTTGATGCCTAAATACTTCCAGCTGTGATACAACAAAGAGTTGATCTGATTGTGATCGGAGCCGGCCACGCCGGTTGTGAAGCAGCGTTAGCTGCCGCGCGTCTCGGTATAAAAACAGCGCTCCTTACAATGGATCTTTCTCAAACCGGTAAGCTCGCTTGTAATCCTTCGATCGGTGGACCAGGTAAATCACAACTCGTCACTGAAATCGATGCCTTAGGCGGTGAGATGGCACGGATTACCGACCAGACAATGATCAATGTTCGTCGGCTCAATACGAGTAAAGGGCGCGCAATGCAGGTCTGCCGGGCACAGGTCGATCGCTATCGCTATCCAGCAACACTGAAAAAGGTTCTCGAAGAGCAAGATAATCTGTATTTGATCGCGGCGGAAGTCGATGCATTGATCAACAAAGGAAGCCGAGTAGTCGGTATACGTACCACCAGCGGATGGGAGTTACACAGTCAGGCGGTGATCGTCACAGTCGGCACGTTTTTAAACGGCGCAATTTGCTATGGTAAGACGTCTTTCCCTGCCGGCCGGGCCGGTGAACCACCCGCACTCGGTCTTACCTCCTCTCTCCGCCTGCTTGGCCTTAAAATGGCGCGATTTAAAACAGGAACGCCACCCCGTGTCGATGGTCGATCAATCGACTTCGCTCCCCTCAACCGACAGGAAACGAGTGCTGTCCCACTTGGCTTTTCATTTACTACGCCGCCCCGTGTGTTATCGAAGAAGTTCCCTGTATATCTAACAGAAACCAACGAGAAGACCCATTCCCTAATCAGAGATAACTTGCAAGAAAGCGCTAATTATAACGGCCTGATCACTGGAAAGGGGCCGCGCTATTGTCCGTCGATCGAGGCAAAGATAGTAAAATTCCCGCACCGTACCAGCCATAAAGTCTTCCTCGAACCGGAAGGAGCGTATTCAGAAGAATACTATTTGCAAGGTCTCTATACCGCTTTTTCGCATGCGATACAGGTCAGAATAGTGAACAGCATCGTTGGCTTAGAACGAGCACGGATCACTCAATTCGGCTATAACATTGAGTATGAGTTCGTTGATCCGACGCAACTCTTACCCAGTCTGGAAGTAAAGGAGATCTCCCACCTCTTCCTTGCTGGACAAATCAATGGAACGACAGGATATGAAGAGGCAGCAGCGCAAGGATTGATAGCTGGCATCAATGCTGCCCGATTGATTAGTGGGAAACAGCCGGTTGTTCTATCACGTGCGCAAGCATTCATCGGAGTATTGCTCGATGATCTAGTGACAAAGGGAGTCGACGAGCCGTATCGGATATTACCATCCCGCGCTGAATATCGAATAACATTGCGGGAGAAGAATGCTGATCTCCGATTGGCAGAGATCGGTTATCAGATTGGTCTTTTGCCGGAAAGTCGCTATGAACAAATCCAGCGAAAAGAAGCAGAGATAAAGAATGCAGTAAGAACGTTACAGCGAATACACATCTCTCCTGGAGATAAGATCGATGATCTACTCTCAGCACGCCGCACAACACCATTGAGACAGAATGGAAGTAGCCTCTACCATCTCTTGCAACGACCGCAGCTTACACTGGCGGATCTTTTACCCCTATGCAGTCTCTCCCTCTCTCCCGAGGTTGCAGAAGAGGTAGAGATCGCAGTCAAATATGACGGTTATTTACAGCAACAGACGAGAGAGATCGCACGACTTCGGCGCCTGGAAAAGATGGTAATTCCCGTTGATTTTGCCTGGCAAGATCTTGCCAGCATCTCCCACGAAGGGAAGGAGAGATTGACAAAGGTAAAACCGCGTTCTTTCGGTCAAGCAACACGTATTCCGGGTCTATCCAAGGCTGATCTTTCGCTGCTGGCGATATATCTCAAACGGTAAATAAGGGACGGAAAGTTTTAAGTTAAAGAGCAGCGGGCAAGGATCAATAGTTAAGCAAGATATGGGGGGACGAGTCGCAACTCATACTCCATAACCTTCCGTCCCTCGGTTGTGTGTAGTATTGTGAGAGAGAAATGTTAGGTTAATACGCTACCTGACATCTCTCTTTGAGCTTTGCTTGATTCTTGATGATGATCCGATAACGACTCTTGTCGAGAATCCCTTCTCGCACAAACTGATTGAGTGCTAATGTGGTATTTTCTCGTGCTGAGCCGATCATATCTGCCAACTCCTGATGCGTAAGCTGCAACCCGATCAGAATACCATTCTCTGTTTGAACACCATGTTCGCCGGCGAGCTTCAGTAATTGGCGGGATAAACGGGTTTGTAAATCCTTAAACGCAAGGTTTTCTACTATCTCCCCGATCTCTTGTATGCGTGCACCAAAAAGTTCCACTAACTCGAGCAGATACGCCGGATTTCGGTTAAGTAAATGCCAAACCTGATTACATCCAATTCTTCGCACAATTGTTTCTTCAACGGCTATCGCAAGAAATTTCCGGGTCTTCTCTCCTACAAGACACATCTCACCGAATATCTTGCCCTGATCAACAATGGCAACAGTCAGTTTTTTGCCGCTGTCATCAAGGTAGGCCAATTTTACTCGACCTTGCTCAACTACATAGATACAGGAGCTTGGGTCTCCTGGTTGATAGATTGTTTCGCCTTTATTAAAGGACATAATAGTTCCCAAGTGAACTTCATCAGTAAATAATCTGTTAACCCGCTTCATGTCTCGTATTGACTGTAATGATTGCTCCTTTATCGATTACTAAAGTGATTACTTTTCAATTATTATAAACCAGTCAGAAAACAGATAGGAAAGAAACTTGCGTTGTTGTTAGATACAACTTCTGACAAAAAGAGGGGACATTCATTACTGAAAACAAGGAACAAAGAACGTGGGAGAGTATGGGCTATATCGGGTAAAAGGTTCTGGTGAAGAGATTGTGCTGATAGCAACAAAATAAAGGAGGCTGGCGGTATGGAAGCAAAGCAAGAGGTTCAAACGCAGGAACAGGAAGCCAAATTCTGACCAAGGTGGCGATTATTATTCTCAACTGAAACAGCTGGCACATATGATATAATGTATAATAAAAATACATAGAGTGAGGCTTGGTTAAAGATTTATTTATGGGAGTAAAGGAGTGAGCGGATGTGTCTAACCGTGCCCGTGATTGGTTCAATCAAGCTTTAAGAGACTTGGAACAAGCGGAGAATTCTCGCCAGACCAGCTATCACGAGTGGGCCTGCTTTGCCGCACATCAGGCGGCGGAAAAAGCAGTCAAGGCATTGCATCTTTACTTAAAACAAGAAGCATGGGGGCACGTTGTGGCTAAGCTCCTTCAGGAATTGCCGGAAGCTGTGCCGGTTTCAGATGAGCTGGTAGAGAAAGGGCGTGTTCTTGATAACTTTTATATTCCCTCCCGTTACCCAATTAGCCACCCACAGGGGGCACCTTTCGAACATTATGGGACTCTACAGAGCAAGGAGGCGATCCGCTATGCCCGTGAGATTATTGAGTTCATCCGTGCTCAGATGGCCTGACGCCAAGATTGTGGATCAGGCGGTGCGTTGCTGGGCGAAGAAGGTAGTGCAAAACCGGAATGAGGTAAAACGCATCGGTTACTTCGGCTCCTATGCCCGGGGTAACTGGAGTGTAGGGAGTGACCTTGATTTGGTCATCGTCGTGGGAAGCTCCAGACAGCCATTTTGGAGGCGCGCAGTAGAGTGGAATACAACCAACCTTCCTGTGCCTGTAGATCTGTTGGTTTATACGGAAGATGAGTGGCAAGCTCTCAGCCGACAGGGAAAGCTTTTCCAAACATTGCAGCAAGAAGCTGTCTGGGTGTATTTAAGAGAGTCAATTAGTGTTCCCGAATAACTGGCCTAAAGTGGCGATTTATCATCTTTAACTAGAATAGCCGGCGGAATACATTAAACGGGCTGATAAGACAATATTTGGTTTGAATGATAGAGAGAAGTATCAAAAGTAAAGACCTGCTCCCAGGCCTGCCTTCCATGCCCCACTGAGATGATAAGAGGAGAAAGAGAATGCGTGTTCTTTGCGTCTTTGGAACCCGACCTGAGGCGATAAAACTGGCTCCAGTCATTCAGCAGTTAGAGAAGCACAGCGATTGTTTCGAGTCCCGCGTATGCGTTACCGCGCAGCATCGCGAGATGCTTGATCAGGTACTCGAGGTTTTCAAGATCCGTCCTGATGTGGATCTAGACTTGATGCGACACAATCAGACTCTGCCGGAATTCACCGCGAGGGCAGTGACTGCGATATCTGAAGTCTTGGAGAGAGAAGAGCCCAATTGGGTGCTGATCCAAGGGGATACCACCACCGTTATGTGTACAGCGTTAGCGGCCTTCTATCAGCAAATTCCTGTAGGCCATGTAGAAGCTGGATTGCGGACCCACGATCGATATAGCCCTTTCCCTGAGGAGATTAACCGACACTTAACGAGTGTGCTGGCCACTTATCATTTTGCTCCGACGCAAAGGGCCCAGCACGCTTTGGTTGCGGAAGGGATCGATCCAGGGAAGATCTTCGTCACCGGGAATACAATTGTAGACGCCATCCGCCGCATTCTGGATTCTCCGCCATCGGAATACGCTCGAAGGCTGTTTGTTGACCTAAATCTGTCCGAGCCTATTTCAATAGGGGGAGAATCGATTTCCAAGAAGGTGGTATTGGTCACAGCACATCGCCGGGAAAGCTTCGGAGAGCCTTTCGAGTCTTTGTGTCGGGGCATACGTGCGATTGCCGATAGGAATCAGAATGTGGTAGTGATTTATCCCGTTCATCTGAATCCCAAGGTTCGGGATCCTGTAAATAGAATTCTGTCTGGACACCCCCGTGTCCATCTCATTGACCCTGTGTCGTATGAGCCTTTTGTACGTTTGATGGAGCAATCCTATATAATTCTCACGGACTCGGGCGGCATTCAGGAGGAAGCATCTGTCCTTGGCAAACCGGTGCTTATCCTGAGAGATACAACGGAGCGGCCTGAGATTGTGGAGGCAGGGATTGGCAAGCTTGTAGGCGCCGATGAACACAAGATCCTTATTGAAGCAGAGCTGCTGCTGCATAATGAGAACGTTTACCGTGCGATGTCCAAAAACGCCGACTTGTTCGGAGATGGGCACGCCGCGGAACGAATCGTCGCCACTCTCATGGCCATCCTTTAGTAATCATTGTATTTATAATAAAACAAGACTATACTATAATACATGAGACCAAAAGGAAGTGCAAAAGTACTGGAAGCGCGAAGACAACGAGCGGCGACCCTCTTGGAAAGAGGTTCGGGCATTCGGGAGGTAGCCCAGCAGGTAATGGCATCACCATCCTCGGTGAAACGCTGGAAGGAACTGATAGAGAAAGGAGGAAAAGAAGCGTTGATGGCAAAGCCTCACCCTGGTCGGCCTTCCCGGTTGTCTCCCCAGCAGAGAGAGGAACTTCTGGGA
>JAJHSB010000069.1 GCA_022684035.1 Candidatus Acetothermia bacterium
GTCGACAAATCGCTCATAGAAGTTTGGTTATTGGGATTTGGTTATTGTTTGGAAATTGAGATTTGGTCATTGGGATTTCCGGCTTGTCCGGGTTAGGTGGTAACCGATGAATTTCTTTCTGTCATTGCGAGCAAAGCGAAGCAATCCCTTTAGTAGCGATTGCGGAGCTTGTTCCGAGCGTAAGCGAGGAATCTCGCTCCGGGTTTGCTTCGGCTACGCCTCGCAACCGCTTGCGCTCCTCGCAATGACATGGAAATGTGACAATGTCAAGCTAAGTCGCATATGAAATGGTCTTTTCAGCATCGGAGGTATTGTAATGAGCTATCTGTTCAATTCGCGTAAATGGATGATCATCACTGGAGTCTTTATCGGAGTGGCGGCCGCGCTACTACAACGGTTAGGTAATCCGCCGAATATGGGGATTTGCGTAGCGTGTATGGTACGCGATATTTCCGGTGTAGTTGGTCTTCATCGTGCCGGAGCAGTGCAATTTATTCGACCTGAAATCATCGGCTTCGTTCTCGGTGCGCTGCTCGCTGCACTTGCAGCACGTGAATTTCGCGCTCGTGCCGGATCAACACCGATTATCCGCTTTATGTTGGGCTTCTTCGTGATGATCGGAGCATTGGTCTTTCTCGGATGTCCCTGGCGAGCGTTGTTGCGCCTGGCAGGTGGTGATGGAAATGCAATCCTCGGTCTGGTAGGCGTGACAGGAGGGATAGGGATCGGAATTCTCTTCATCAAATCGGGCTTTAACCTGGGGCGTAACTACACTACCCAACCAGTTGGTGGATTGATCATACCGCTGATAATGGTCGGCCTGCTGCTATTACTTATATTGCGGCCTGTACTGCCGAGTGGGGTTCTCTTTTTTAGTGAAAGAGGGCCTGGCGCGCAGCATGCACCGATTATCATCACTCTGCTCTTTGGACTGGCGATCGGATTTTTAGCCCAGCGGACTCGTTTCTGCACCGTGGGAGCAATTCGTGATCTGATCTTGCTCAACGATCATCATCTGCTAAGCGGAGTTCTCGCGCTCCTGGGAACGGCGTTTCTTGTCAACCTAATATTGGGACAATTCTCTCCTGGCTTTGCCGATCAGCCGGTCGCCCATACCGGCCATCTATGGAATTTCGGCGGGATGGTCTTGGTCGGTCTCGCTTCAGTGTTGGCTGGCGGTTGTCCAGGCCGACAGCTCTTCCTTGCCGGGGAAGGAGATGGCGATGGAGCGGCCTTTGTACTCGGAATGTTCGGCGGGGCTGCCTTTGCCCATAATTTTGCTACCGCCAGTTCAGCGATCGGGCCGGCAGAATGGGGACCGGCAAGTGTAATCATTGGATTGATCTTCTGCCTGATCATCGGATTCAGTATGCGTGATTCATAATGGAGGTAAAGATGGCGGAACAGATAGATCTATGTGGGCTTTCCTGTCCACTACCAGTTGTTAAAACAAAGAAACGATTGGTCGAGTTACAACGAGGTTTATTAGAAGTTATCGTTGACACGGCAGTCGCACAAGAGAACATCATCCGGATGGCGAAGAATAATGGATGGAAAGTCGATACTATTATTCGGCAGGACGGAAAGTATCAACTTACGCTCTCCAAAAAGTAGATGATATATCTCGACAATGCTGCCACATCGTGGCCTAAACCGCCGCAGGTGATCCGAGCGATGGAAGCCTTTCTCACAGATGTAGGAGGCAGCCCCGGTCGATCGAGTCATCGTCTTGCGATCGAAGCAGGACGAATGATTTATCGGACGCGCGAACTGATAGCCGAGCTGTTCGCTGTCAGCGACCCTTTACATATTCTTCTGGGACCGAATGCAACTTATTTTCTCAATCTCGCCTTGCGCGGGCTGCTGCAACCGGGTGATCATGTGATAACGAGCAGCATGGAGCACAATTCTGTGATGCGTCCATTACGTTATCTGGAACGGTGTGGAGTCGATCTGACTGTCCTCCAATGTTCCAACGATGGCGAGCTCGATCCGTCAGAAGTCGCACGCTCAATTCAGTCACGAACAACGATGATCGTCTTAAATCACAGTTCCAATGTAACCGGCGGGATGTTACCAATCGCACAAGTGGGACAGATCGCCCGCCACCACGATCTCATCTTCCTCGTCGATGCGGCACAGACAGCCGGTGTATGGCCGATCGATATCGAGAAAGAGGCTATCGATCTATTGGTCTTCACCGGTCATAAATCTCTCTATGGACCACCAGGAACCGGAGGGATGGTAGTAGGAGACCGTCTTAAGCTCAAAACTATGATCCCATTGATCTTGGGAGGAACAGGGAGCCGCTCATCCGAGGAAGAACAGCCCGAGTTTCTCCCCGACCGCTATGAAAGTGGTACACCGAATACCGTTGGTTTAGCCGGCCTCGCTGCCGGAGTAGAATATCTGCTGAACAAGGGAATCGAAACTATCCACCAGCAAAATGCGCAATTCACTGCGAAACTACATGCTGGCTTGGCACAAATACCACGGGTAGTCGTATACGGAAAGCCTGACTGCATAAACCGCACCGCGATCGTCTCATTCAATATCAACGGCCTTGCACCATCGGAAGTTGGATTGCGGCTCGATAAGGATTATAACATTATGTGCCGTGTCGGACTCCACTGTGCACCGGCGGCTCATCGGACAATCGGTACTTTCCCAGTGGGAACTGTCCGCTTTAGTTTAGGGCTCTACACCACTGACTGTGATATAAAGCAGGCAATCATGGCGGTAACTGAAATTGCCCAAAGTGTACAATGAACGATGTAATACTTTTCAACGAATGTCGCACTGAAGATGGAGAGACTGGTAAAGGCAGAGGGTATTACGGCAAAGTTGATCCCTGCCCCGCGCCATCTCTCTTCTGATTGCACCTTTGCTTTGTGCTTTGACCGGCGCCAACGTATTCTGGTCGATAGAATATTAACGAAGAATAAAATCGAACACGCCGGTATCCATCCATTAGATTAAATGGTGCATAGTGATAGAGGGGTAAGAGGTTCATGGTTTTAAAGAGTGAATAGTTAATGAAAATGAAGGAAAAAGTTTGTGGTTCGGAGCCAGAATCCGTCATTGCGAATTACCTTCCTCCGTCATTGCGAGAGTTCGCAGAACTCGTGGCAATCTCAAAGAGATAATGCTCGTTTAGATACTAAAATCTGAAGTCTTGCGCAAAATGGGAAGGAATTGAAATCACAAATTCCAAGCACCAATTTCCAAACAAATCTCAATGA
>JAJHSB010000014.1 GCA_022684035.1 Candidatus Acetothermia bacterium
ATACACGGTGGAACCAGTTTTTGGAGAGATAAAGTGGAATGGCAGGAAGCCAGCGATGAACCTGCGTGGCTTGATGAAAGTGCGGGGCGAGTTTCTGTTGATGTGCCTGGTGCACAATGTGAAGAAGATCGTGAAGAGGGTAATTGAGGGCGCTGTCCATTTGCCTGGGAAGTATAGCAAGCTGATCGAAGAGAGGCGATGTTAGGATACAGGGAAGAAGACTTAGCTTTGGTTGGAGCCGAGGTGCAAAATCAGCCCTGAGGGTGAACAAAAGTAGTCGAAAGAGGGTGGTGGCCTTCCTGCTAGGGATAACAGTTAAGATGCTGGCGACAATCGAGGGCCGGTAATTAGCCTCCAGTAGAGAAGGTTTTTAGACAACCTGACTCCAAATCGTATCGTTGCCTCAAATGAAAAATGTACTCAAAACAGAGGGGGAGATTTATGACCGGCTCCTGGTAAAGTCATGCCGTAAAGGAGGAGACGACTATGGGATCAGACTCGTTTATCGGATTCGTAGAATTCACGGGGTAAGGAGAACAAGTCGTGACAAAATATCGTTTTTGTAGTATATTTGTAACTACGTAGAAGTCAGGAGCCAAAATAGAGAACAAAACGAATTGATTGACCTTTTGCCAAATAATCAAGTCTTGAAAATGCTTTGCTGGTTCCCTTTTCATTCTGGCTAATATGCGTATATTTGAGATGAACAGAGGTTGAAGTCGTTAAACTACAAAAGACCGGCTCAATACTTGACAACACATGAAGAATATTAAAATGTATCGCTATCTAACAGAAAATATAAAACTGGAAAGAGATTCCTCTATTCCTTTGCATCGCCAACTTAAGAAGATTATCTGAGAGTGGATAAAGAGTGAGCAAATCAGGCCAGGTGCTCGCATTCCTCCTGAACGGGAGATAAGTCGGCTGTTTGGGGTGAATCGTCTTACAACGCGCCAGGCGATTGCCGAGCTCGTCAGTGAAGGAGAGATCTACCGAATCCAGGGGAGCGGGACATACGTAACCAAGAAGCGAGCGCAAGTCTTGCAAATTGTGGTCTCCGAGTAAGAGTGGGTCTTGGCCTTAGAAGAAGCGGAACGATATTATAACACGACCCACCCTGACAAACCATTGCATTTGACGATCGAGGTGGTCGGGCGCCCCCAGCTGCGGAACAAGATCATCGCAGTAGTAGCAGAGGGGAGGGCACCGGACATAGCTCTTATCGACTGGGTTTGGATGGCTGAGATGATAAACCTCTCACCATTCAGATGGTCACCTTTATGGTGTTCAGACAGATACCAATGTAGCGGTGCTCTGGTACCGCAAGGATTGGTTCACTGAGGAAGGGTTATCGCCTCCATGCACGTGGGAGGATCTTGTCCGCGCCGCTACCCATCTCAAAACCCACCGGAAGCAGTATGGGTTTGGTGAATATCCTGTTGCCTTTTGCGGAGAAATCCAGGGAAGGGAGACGACCACCTTCGCTCTCCTTCCCTTCCTGTGGAGCGTCGGGGGGGAACTGATCGTAGACCAGCAGGTAAGGCTGAACAGCCGCGCTGTGCAGATCCTAAAGTTCCTGACAGATTTGGTCCACATCCACCAACTGGTCTCTCCACAAGTAGTTGAGTTTTCATGGGATGAGCCCCGCCGTCTCTTCGCCGCAGGAGAAGCGGCGATCGTTCTTGGCGGAAGTTACGAGAAACAGGCGATTCAAGCTGTCTCTCGATGGGATGAAGAGACGTTTAATGCTCGCGTAGGCATGCTGCCTATTCCAGCCGGCCCCGGAGGTTCAGCGGTAACCGCGGTCGGAGGGATGATATACGCTGTCTTCCGCCAAACTATGTTCCCAGAGATAGCGGTCGAATTTCTTAAAGTCCTGGCCTCCCCCGGGTTGATGAAATGGTTCTGTGAACAGACCGGCCGCGTGCCGAGCCGTCGCTCAGTAGTTACAAGTATGGAGACCGCGCGTTGTTACTTTCAATGCGAGGTCCAAAAGATCCTGGAGCATGCCCGTTCCCGCCCTGTCAGCCCTCATTACGCTAAGGTCTCAACGCAGTTCCGCCTGATGGTGGAGAACGCAATCACCCGGCGCATGCCGGCCACCGAAGCGGTGCGACGCGCCCGTGACAACATTGCAGCGATTTTAATCGACTGATCATACCACAAAAAGACATGCGCATTGCCTCATCAAAAAAGTATTCCAAATCGTATCGTTACCTCAAGTAAAGAACCCCGTAGCTTGCTGCGAGGTTCTTTACTACGAGGGATGGGGCAATCCCGTTCTCCCATAACACCTGGGTGAGTGATTTCCCACTCTCAGTCTCTCTATGCCTTTAGACCACCACTGGCCACAAGCCGTTTCTGCCATAAACAAGATTACCTCGCGGACTCACAATGACGGGCTTTGGCAATAAATTTTTTACACTAAATGATCACTCGGCTACGCCAGAAAATTAGGTATCTGTTCTAAATCAATTAGATCACTATAACTTTCACGCTTTCTGATCAGAAAATGCTCTTCTCCACAGACTATGGCCTCTGCTGCCCGGGGACGCGAATTGTAGTTGGAAGCCATGGAAAAGCCATAGGCGCCGGCATCCATAATTGCCAACAGATCATTTGGTTTAATCGTGGTCAGACGCCGCTGGCAACCAAAGAAATCAGCACTTTCGCATACCGGTCCGACTATATCCACGACTTGTTCGCCGGTACGCAGAGTGACAGCTCGTATTTCATGGTAAGCGTTGTAAAGGGGTGGACGCAAAAGGTCGTTCATCCCTGCATCGACAATGACAAAATGTCGCTTGCTGTGTGATTTACAATAGTTAACCTTAGTAAGAAGGATCCCGGCCCGACCGACAATTGCTCTTCCTGGCTCTACGATGAGCTTTATCTTAGCCGCGCGAAGTAATGGGAGGATATATGCTGCCAGATCTTGTGGTCCGGGCGCTCCTTCATGGTGATAGTCAATCCCCAACCCACCGCCGATATTGATGTATTCAAGCGGGAGACCATCCTGTCGCAGATCGTCGACCATCTTCAAGATTAGCTCGACAGCAGCGGTTATCGGAGCAAGGTTAACCATTTGCGAGCCGAGGTGGATATGTATCCCAATCGGTTTAACTCCGGGTAGCTCCATTGCATGATAATAACCGCGTCGTGCCTGCTCCATCTCAATGCCGAATTTATTCTCCTTTAAGCTGGTTGAGATATAGGGATGTGTCTGGGGATCGATATCGGGGTTGACCCGCAGCGCAATCGGCATTAGTCGTCCATGTTGCGTTGCGATCTGATTGAGAAGTTCCAGTTCAGCCAATGACTCGATATTGATCATCAATATCTCTGCCAGTATCGCTTCTTCCAACTCCTGTGCCGACTTTCCGATACCAGCATAGACGATCTTATTCGGATCTATTCCAGCGCGCATCGATTGAAAGAGCTCTCCACCCGAGACAACATCGGCTCCACAGCCTTGTTGAGCGATGATCCGTAAGATCGCCCCGGCATTGTTAGCCTTGACAGCATAGCAGAGCAGATGTTCGATTTCAGAAAAGGCTTCCCTAAACGCACCGACGCGCGCTACGATATCATGAAAACTGTATACATAGCATGGGGTGCCATAGGTAGCAGCAATTTCCCGTAAGGGAAGATTTTCACAGTAGAGTTCCCCGGCGTGATATGTGAATGGCATCCTGTTTACGATCGATTCATTTCCTTATTCATCATTATTGCTGTTGAGTCTTTATGTAGTTCCGTTCTACTTGTTTACAGAGCGGGAGGAAGATCTCGCCCAGCCCGATACCTGCTTTATCTCCCTGCTGCTGCGCGGTCAAGCGCGGACTTATCACTTCGACCGTATCGCCTATCTTCACTTCCATTCCGGTTACATCGACCATTGTGTGATCCAAACAGATCTTTCCCACGATCATTGCTCTCTGGTTACCGATGATCACTTCTCCACAGTTGGAGAGACCGCGATGGAGGCCGCTGCCGAACCCGAGCGGCAAGACAGCAATTTTACGCACCGAGTCTGTCTGATAGGTACGACCATAGCTGATATAGCTTCCTGCCGGTAACTCACGCAGGTCGATGATTTCAGTGATAACAGTGGCGATCGGTACAATTTTCTCGGCCCATGTTCCTGCCGGCGGTACCTCGGAATAGCCGTAGAAGATCGCCCCGAGCCGCATCATGTTGTAGTATCCATTCATAGTCTCGGCAGGATATTGGAGCAGCGCCGGTGTAGCCCCGATATGCCGCAGAGGCGGCAGGATCCCTTCTCTATCCAACTGGTCAAGGACAGTGTTTAACTTCTCAATCTGTGCGATAGTATATATCCGATCGGCAGGGTCGCGCGAATCAGCGACCGCAAGGTGACTGAAGATCCCATCGATCTGCAGATGAGAGAACCGCTGTAAATCCTGAAAAAAGGGAAGAACACTCTTTGTAAAGAGACCGAACCGTCCCATCCCGGTCTCAACGACTACATGGACAGATGTTCGTATTCGCTGCGAACTTGCCTCCTTATCAATTTGAGCCGCGAAATCAAGATCAGCAATGGTGATTGAAGTGCGGAGAGAGACGAGCGCCGTTATATCCTCACGACGGGACAACCCCAGTACGAGGATCGGCAGCTCAATTCCAGCTCGCCGTAATCTTTCCACCTCCCGAACATCTACCACTCCTAACTGATCGATCCCTTCTCTCTGCGCTATTTGGGCGATTTCGACCAAGCCATGACCGTATCCATCATGCTTTACTGTAAACAAGATCTTTACATGCGCAGGAAGATTCGCCCGCACCAGCCTGATATTATGTGAGAGTTGACCAAGATCGATCTTTGCTTGCGCCATCGCACGCAATGGTGGGATACCTCCTAAGTTAGGATACGGTTAGCATGCATCGTCATGCTTTGCGTTCCGTATAATATGTTACCAGCAACGTCAACTCATATGCAAAATATACATGATCCATTCTGAAGAACACATATCACTTAAATGGCAGATGCCATCAAGTTGAAACTTTGGGTTACATGGCTGAAACAGCGGGAACTACGGTACTTCCCCAAACAAAAGGATGAAAGATAACCGAACAATGAGTACCATCAACAGACCTAAAATAGACAGCACGATAAATGATAACAAAGCCTTGTGCTGTTGCCCATATTTGGCTAAACCTTTTTTATCTGTATTATTTCTCATATTAGTCGTAGAAATTAGAATTTTTACAGTCAGAGGATCATCTCTATTGGCACAAAGATTAAATTAAAGAATAAATACCAAAAAGTCCATAACACAATCGATGTGACCATAGGTAATGCCTGATGTAGATTAAGAGTATTTACTTTTCTAAAGAGCGCGACGAGCAGAAAAGAGACTGCGATAGTGGTTAACCGGTGAGTGAGATTAAGATACGGTATAGCAGGGCCTACAAGTGAAAGCAGCAAAAGTTGCGTTACGAGAAGCATGATTAGCAAGAGAAACTGGTTGTTGCTTACTCTACGTGTAAACGCAATTTTCGTAAGAAAAATGCCGAACAGGAAAGTCAACGCGATCGCCGGGAGGCTCAGAACAATCGCGATTACAGTAGCGCCGAGTGTCATTACGCCATGAAAACATAGCTGGATTACTGCATAGAAGGGATTTACGGCATCAAGCCCAAGGCGCGCCCACACCGACGGCGAGGCCGGTGAGACAGTATTCATATATAATAGATGGGATCGCCCTGCATCGATAATATCTTTCCAGAAGAGGTGCAATCTGTTATTCGAGTCAACCAGAATGACAGGTAGTCGTCCACCGCACTCCTCGATTGAGAGCCGTGTCGCTTGTTGAACTATCTCTCCTTCCTCGATCAGCGCATAGTAAATATAGAGCCGCTTTTCGGCAGTTTGTGCCCACGCAACGGCAACCTGCCCGTCCTGCGCGAGGGTGATGTATGGCGAGTGAGTTGATCCGGTTCCCACCGTCACACGTGGCTTAAAACGCCCATCGGGAAGAATCTCTGTTACAACGAGGCGCAGTCGTTCGTAGGCCCCTGTGCCGGCAACGACTCTGTTCCAGACCACGTACAGATTATTCTCCCTGTTAGTTATTATCTGAGGTCCGCGTGTTTCTCGCACAAATCGTGTCTGACCTAAACGCTGCGGCGCTTCTATCGGTGTGCCCATCTGTGTATCTAAAGTCATAAAATAGGCGAATGCTGTTTGAGCAAGATGACACTCCTCTTTCCATACTAAATGTAATTCTCCTTTGTTATCCACTATGGCAGCAGGAAGCAGAGATTTCGTCGCGGTGTATGTTATTCTTTGCTGATTGATTAGCTTGATTCCCTCTCCATCTAATTTCGACAAGAATATTTCCCAATTTCCGGCTCGTAGATCAGACCAAAAGATATAGATATTACCTGCTCCATCAATGCTGAGCGATGGATGTATTGCATATTTTGTATCAAAACTGATCAATCGTCCGCGCGGGTCCTCTTTATCGTGATCATTGCTGACAACGATATGATAAATCCCTCTCTGTCCAGGCCGGTGCTCTTCCCAAACAAGATGCAAGTTATTCTTTCTATCACGTACCAATTGGGGATTGGAGAGCGTAAACCGGGTGCGATAGATAACTCGACTCTGCAATACATCGCCATTGATATCAATTTGTTTATAAACAAACCAATGCTCGGTAACAGAAGAATTTGTAAAGACGATATGGAAAATATCAGTTGGATCGATCACTACTGCTGGTGACCCTGAATTAAGCGACGTGGTGGCGAGGTTATTGATCGCTGACCAGCCTGCTGCCCATCCTTTGGGAACAGATGCCGCAGCCATGCAGGGGAAAAGAGATAGCGCGATGGTCGTGACGCATAGTGCAATGCACAACTGTTGGAGGGATACTCGCATCTTCCTAACCACGCTTAATCTTTCCTGTTTACGTACCGACACTGTTCCTGCCCAAAGATCTCTTTTAAAATCGCGTCAAGATATTGTGAATACTTAGCATACTTTGCGAAATACTGAACTGAGCACCGCAAATGGTTATTTTTTCTTCAATACATGCCGGGGGTCAAGAGCATCACGCAATCCATCACCGAGGAAATTTATTCCCAGTACAGTGATAAATATAGCTAATCCGGGAAATATGACCAACCACTGTGCACGGCGAAATACTGCTCTTCCCTCAAAGAGCATATTCCCCCAACTTGGCGTTGGTGCGGGAACTCCCAATCCAAAGAAACCCAACGCAGCTTCGGTAATTATCGCTCCAGCTATACCCAGAGTTGCCATGACTACAACAACTACCACAGTGCTCGGTAAGATATGTCGGACCATTATCCGTCCGTTACTGGCTCCTACTGCCCGCGCTGCTTCAATATAAACTTGTTCCCGCGCCGAGAGGACTACTGATCGGATTATTCTTGCTTCACCGGTCCAGCCGGTTACCCCCAGAACGATCATTACGTTGTATATACTCGGCTCAAATAGCGCAACGATAGTTAGAAGAAGGAAAAACCGCGGAAAAGCGATTACTACGTCAACCAGACGCATCAATAGACTATCAAGAATCCCGCCGAAATAGCCAGCGATAATACCGATCAATCCTCCGATGATGATTGAGATACCTACAACTACAAACCCCACTGTGACTGAGACGCGGGATCCATAGATGAGCCTGCTTAGCACGCAGCGTCCCATTGTATCTGTACCGAGTGGAAACTCCCTGCTATATGGGCGCAAGCGCTGGCGTAAATTGACGCGATAAGGATCATGAGGAGCAAGGTAAGAGGCGAAGATCGCTATCAGAATCAGAATAATAAAGAGTACCCCTCCTGCTATACTAAGTCGATTTTGTTTGAATTTCCGCCATGCACGCCCTGCTTGCGAAACAGCCATCTCTTACCTCCTTAATCGTATTTGACCCGCGGATCAACGAAAACATATGCTATATCAGCCAACAAATTGCCGAATATAACCAGGATCGCCCCTAATGTGTTAACCGCCATAACAAGTGGCAAGTCGCGCTGAAAGACAGCTACCACCATCAATTGCCCCATCCCCGGCCAACCGAAGATAGCTTCTACTATTGCTGAACCACCGATTAATGCCGGCACCCAAAAACCCAGTATAGTCACAATCGGCATCAACGCATTTCTCGCTGCATGTTTAGCAATCACGATTCTTTCGCGAAGACCTTTGGCTCTTGCGGTGCGAATGTAGTCTTGCTCCAACACTTCCAGCATGCCACCTCGCATATACCTGACTAAGCCAGCCAATCCAGACAACCCGAGCGTCAACACAGGTAACACAAGGAAGCGTAAGCGATCTAATATCATCGGGCCCCACCACTCGAACCGTGCTCCCAAAGTACGGGCGCCTGCTGCCGGAAGCCAACCCAAATGGATCGAGAAAGCGATTATCAGCATCATGGCAAACCAGAAATTAGGGATCGCAAGTCCGGCAAAAGCACCGGCCGTCGCTACATGGTCAATAAGAGAATTCTGTTTGAGAGCAGAGATCATCCCAATAGGAATAGATACTACTAAAATAAAGAGCATTGTGGATACGCTTAACAGGAGCGTCATCGGCAATCTTTCCCAAATCAGCGTTGCCACCGGTCTCCCACCGCTCATCGACCGGCCCCACTCACCTTGAATCCATTGACTGAACCACCGAAAATACTGAATATGGATCGGCTGATCAAGTCCTAATCTAGCTCGTTCAGCAGCGAGAAATTCCTCTGTAACATAAGTTGTCTCCGTGACTAATATTAGTCCCGGATCACCTGGCGCTAGATGGATTATACTAAACGCAAGGATAGAGATTCCAACTATCAAAGGCACTATCTGTGCCAGTCGCCGAATGATATACGTGATCAAAAGACGATCACCTCCTTAGTCACAGAGTGCTCGCTACATGTGTTTTGCCGACGCCATGCAGCGAGCACGATACTACTTACCTTAATGGTACTCTTTAAACATCCACCATTCGTGGAAATTATGGTACAGCCCTATTGCAGTAGGATAAACAGGTCCACCGAATATATCCCATATCGCTACCAGTGAATCACCAAACCAAAGAAAAGTGTACGGAAGATCTACGCTGAGAATGTATTGAATCTTGTGGAAGAGCCGTGTACGTTCTTCAACGTCGACCTCTCTATACGCCTTATCCAGTAATTCATCCATAATGGGATTACGATAGTGGTTTCTATTGGCGAACGGTCCTATATGGCGCGAGTGGAACTTCTTAGCTAACCAGGGATCAGGGCCAAGGGACCACCCAGCGATTACCGCATCGAATCTTCCTCCCCGCATATTCTCCAGGAACGCGGACCATTCCAGGAACCTCAGGTTGACTGTTACGCCTATCGCGGCGAGATCAAACTGGATGGCTACTGCTGCTTGTTCACGCAACACATTGCCTGCATTGGTCTGAAGCTCAAATTCGAGTGGCTCGCGCACACCATCGCCATCATGGTCTTTGTCGACAATCCCATCTCCATCTGAGTCATACCAACCTGCTTCGCGCAACAACACGACAGCCCTTTCCGGGTCGAATGGATATGTCCGCACATTTGGATTGAAATACGCGGATATAGACGGCAATGCTGAGTGAGCGACTTCACCGAAGCCGAGCAGGATATGATCGATTATTGCTTGTCGATCCATCGCGTACGTCAGTGCCTGGCGGACTCGCACATCGCCAAGGATATGTGGAGTACCGTCAGGATTAACGAAGTTCCAGCCTAGGTAATTATAGCCGAAGGTTCGGAACTGGAATGCACGTACACCTTCCATCGCCACGAATCTATCCCACTCTTCAGTTGTGATGCCTGTTGCGTGAAGCTCACCCGCTTCAAATGCTAGCACTCTCGCTGGTGCGTCAGGGATAATCCGAATGAAGATCCGGTCGATATACGGCCTTCCTCTCCACCAGTTCTCATTAGCCTCAACTTCAGTGAATTCACCGGGAACGTGTCGGACGAATCTGTACATTCCAGTGCCGATCGGATTCATCGACGCTGGTGCGGCACGGAATCCTTCCGGAGCAAGCCCCTCAAACATGTGTTTGGGTATTATCGCGTGGGCCATGTCAGTGAGAATCCGGTGGTGAGTGGCAGCCCAAACTGCAACCACTGTGTAGTCATCTACAGCGTAAATATCAACCAAGTCTCTATATGTTCCGATGCGCGGCGACCCTACTGCTCGATTGAGGATCGACCTGAATGTGAAAACCACGTCGTGGGCAGTAAACTTCACACCATCGTGCCAATAGACGTCGTCCCGCAGGTGGAAGGTCCAGGTCAGACCGTCGTCTGATACCTCCCAAGACTTTGCCAAATTAGGAACAAGTTTCATCGTGAAACCGCAACGCCTCACCATTCCTTCAAAGACGCCTGGGATATGCTCCCAGGATGGGACATCATGGATGAAAATAGGATTAAAGATAGTTGGAGCTGCTGTAGCACGGAGCTTTGTACCGCCATATACCGGCTCCTCTCCTCCAATCACTGTTAGGTTGACTATAGTAATCACAAACAACGTTAAAATTAGTATTATCGGTAATTGTTTCCGGTTACTCATTTTCCCTCCTTCTGGTTGTGAGTTTTCCTTCTCTATGACGTTATTGTTATCGTTATAAGTCGTCTCTTCCGCGCCAGACCACCTCCTTTAAGGTTAAGAATACTACACCACGAGTCGGAAATTCAATTTGTTCTCTTTACCAATGAAGCCGATTAAGTTCTCAGACCTCTTATAGTACAATTTCGCCAGAAAGTCAAGTAACAAATCTCATAAAAATGGTTCTTCTTTTACCTCTTGACGGAAACGTTCTATCTTCTCATCAACATTAACAACCCCTTCAGTCACAAGCTGGATTTTATGCTCTAACCCTTCCGCCATCCCGCTAAAATATCTCTTGATCTCTTCGATTTCTCCTTTTTCCATATATTTTACCTCAAGCTAAGCGATTATCTGGGGAGGTCACCCAATAAAAAGCCCTTTGTCAAACGAAGAATATCCCGACTCCCATGAATTACTGCGGTTATGAAACAGGCATTATGTCGGATCAAATCAATTATACGATAAGAACCGTATATCAATTCTCTGATATTTTCATCCTTAAATTCAGGGACTATACGCCCGCAATAAGGAAATTGCTCTAAACGCCTTGGAACTTCAACTACCTGGAGACCAAACCTTTCAGTATAAACAGGAGAATCCTCAGCTATATGTTCAATAATATCGTGAAGGTCCATTTAACGCTGGGTCTGTCCAGATGACTTTATCCATTCTTTAACTTTCTTCTCGGCTTCTTCCTGTGTAACCACTCGCCCTTCATCAATTGCCCTTATGCCTCTTTCAACCTTTGTACGTACATAAAGGTGATATTGAATGTCTTCAAGTGTGCAATCATCAGGAAGTGATCTAATTAATTCAATAGCTTGCTCTTTAACAGGCATCTTTTCCTCCAGTTGTAATACTTTACCAAAATCTCTTAAAATCCTACAATCCTCGAAAAAGATACAAGGTTAAGATATGTTTGAAAGATACCATTCAATTGTCTTCCTCAACCCTTCTTCGAATGGAGTCTTTGCCTTAAACCCAAATTCTTTCTCTGCTTTTGATGTATCCAGCATCCTCCTCGGCTGACCATCGGACTTTGTTGTATACAGTAAAGGGGGACGGTTCTCTTTAATTAACAAGGACGAATAATACTAACCGTATATTTTCAGGTCTTAATCGGAGCATTACTGCACCGTGGTGTCAAGTGTGTCTTAATGGCAGCACAAGATAAGGGGGGTTATCCTTAATTCACTGAAGCAAATGAGATGTTCTCCCATTATATTGACTTTAGGGGATATACATATGCCGTAAAAACTTTAGATTGTCAGCCCCACCCACCGCGAAACTTTGAACTTAAGTAACTATTCGCAGAATGCACGGATCCAACGGTTTAGAAACGTTATTGACTTAGCCATAACTGACGGCTAAACTCAAGGTGATGGTTTTATGCATTACATCTATCAGTGGCAGAGAGATATATCAATAGCCTTTGGTCTCAACTTAAATAACTTAAGTAGTTACGGTCCATGCTCATAGCAGTTGAAAACTATAGTAAGTTAGGAGAACCGAGAGATGGATTGTAGTGTACTTGCGACGCAAACCTCTGAATTACAAGGAGCAATCGATGATCATCACTAAGCAGAGACTCTTTTCTGAAATTCTCGACTCTCTGGTAGGCGAGAAGACCGTCTTTCTTGTTGGGTGCGGAGAGTGTGCAACGGTCTGTCAAACCGGTGGAGAAGACGAAGTTAAGGCACTATCCGAACGTCTCCAGCAAGCAGGTAAAATAATCTCTGGATCGGTCGTTTTGGAACCGGCATGCAACCTTCTGGAGGCCAAAAGACAGTTCCGTAAATATCGTGACTTGATAGAACAATCTGATTCTTTACTTGCAATGTCCTGCGGCGGCGGGGCTCAGATCGCGCAAGAAGCGAGTGGAAAGATCGTCCATCCGGCGAACGAGTCACTCTTTCTCGGCACAGTCAAACGATTCGGCCAGTTTGAAGAGTATTGCTCAATGTGCGGCGACTGCGTCCTTGATACAACTGGTGGAATATGCCCGATAACGCGCTGTTCAAAGGGTCTGCTGAACGGACCCTGCGGTGGGTCGCAAGCGGAGAAGTGTGAAGTCGACTCTGAGAAGGACTGCGGCTGGGTAATGATCTACAAGCGGCTGAAGGAGATCGGAAAGCTCGCTTCCTTGATCTCTACATCCGAGCGATTGCGTGACCATTCGCGGACGGTAAAGCCGGCCAATCGCCAACTAACACGGGATAAAGGAGTAAAGAAATGACTGCACTACAACAGGCCTTATCAAAAGGAGAATTTGCCGTCACCGCTGAGGTCGCTCCTCCAAAAGGAATCGATGTCACGGAGATGTTAGAGCACGTTGAACACCTGCGCGGACGAGTACATGCTGTCAATGTAACCGACCAGCAGAGCTCGGTGATGCGCCTGGGATCGCTCGCTACCTGTGTACTGCTCAAACAGGTAGGAATAGAGCCGGTATTTCAGCTTACCACGCGCGATCGTAATCGTATTGCACTCCAATCCGACCTCCTGAGCGCTTATGCGTTAGGCATCGAAAACGTCCTTTGTCTGACCGGCGATTACATCACATTAGGAGATCACCCTCAGGCTAAACCGGTCTTCGATCTTGATTCGATTACGCTCCTTAGCGTTGCCCGCCGATTACAAGATGGGTATGACCTGGCCGGAAACAAGCTGGAAGGTAGTCCCAGATTCCACCTCGGCGCCGTAGCTACTCCGGGGTATGAACCGATCGACCTCCAGTTACTGAAACTGAAGAAGAAAGTCGAAGCTGGTGCGCAGTTTTTCCAGACGCAAGCCGTCTATGATCCAGCCGTCTTTGCCCGGTTTATAGATCAGGTTAAGGATTTCAAGGTCCCGGTTATCGCCGGGATTATTCTACTGAAATCGGCGGGGATGGCTGCCTTTCTGAACAAAAACATTGCCGGCGTCAATGTACCTGATCCCATTATCACCGAGATGAAAGGGGCAAAGGATAAAGTAACGACAAGTATCGAGATTGCCGCCCGCATAATCCGAGCGATCAAAGATCTCTGCCAGGGAGTACACATAATGTCACTCGGCTGGGAGCGGCATGTGCCGGCCCTCCTTGACGCTCTTAGGCTATGACAATTGCGCTTTAGCAGAGCGAACCGTGTTCGTCAATAACATAATGATCGTCATTGGGCCAACTCCACCTGGTACCGGTGTGAGATAGCCAGCGACTTCTTTAGCCTGATTAAAGTCCACGTCGCCCACTAAGCCATCTTCCAGCCGGTTTACCCCCACATCGATCACTACTGCTCCGGGTTTAATCATCTTACCTTTGATCAACTGCGGAACTCCGACTGCCGCAACCAGGATATCTGCCGTGCGAGTCAGCGCACCGAGATCGCTGGTGCGGGAATGGCAGATAGTAACAGTCGCTTGCCGAGCTAAAAGTAGCATTGCTACCGGCTTACCAACGATAATGCTTCGCCCGACAACTACTGCCTGTTTTCCAGCAATCTCCACGCCGGTGGAGTCGATTAACTTAATCACTCCGGCTGGGGTGCAAGGGATGAACCGCGGTAGTTCTTCCCAATACTTGGCCGAGAGAAGTTTTCCTAAGTTCAACGGATGAAATCCGTCGACATCTTTATCCGGGTTGACGTGCTGCAACACCGTGGGGGTATTGAGATGACCGGGTAAAGGTAGCTGGACAAGAATCCCGTGAATATTTGAATCACTGTTTAGTTCCTCAATTTGAGCGATCAGGTCTTCCTGTGAAATATCGGCAGGGGGCCTGATTCCTCGCGACATGATCCCGATCATCGCACACGCCTTCTCCTTCATTTGAACATAGACTTGACTTGCCGGGTCTTCTCCGACGCGTACCGTGGCTAATCCCGGGGTAACCCCCTGTTTTGTCAACGCAACCACCTCTTCTTTTAACGCCTGGTGAAGCTTTGCTGCAACCTGTTTTCCATCGATAATTTTCGCTTGTGGCATTGTAACCTCTCCTTTTCGCATATTGTTTGCTGGTTAGCAGTAGATTCCCTTCAGTTTACCATCGCGAGTGATCCTAATACAAACCGAACTCTTGGGGTGCACCCTTATTTAGTATACAATGGAGTGAACCCCCTGGTCTGAATGATGAATCAGTCCCCGCATATTTTCGTTCCAGCGTTCTTCTATCGCCATGGTCAGTGCACACAATGCCAGCTCTGTGTGAAGGCTTCTATCCAGATTCCATCCGATACATCTCCGA
>JAJHSB010000078.1 GCA_022684035.1 Candidatus Acetothermia bacterium
GAAGACCGATGAGAGCATGACCTCGCACTGGGTTGACAACCGCCTTACTACCGCTTGCCAGTATGGGTTCACCCTGGTCTATGACGAATTCACCAGGTCACGGCCAGAGGCAAATAACGTGTTGCTTTCCGTGCTTGAAGAAAGAATCTTGCCACTCCCTACTGCCAGAGGCGGCGAAAGTTACCTGAAGGTACACCCCAACTTCACTGCCATATTCACCTCTAACCCAGAGGAGTACGCCGGAGTTTATAAGAGTCAGGACGCCCTCCGCGACCGTATGGTAACAGTAGAGTTAGGCAACTTTGATGAAGAAACGGAGGTCGCTATCACTCAAGCGAAGTCCGGTGTTTTTCCCACAGACGCTCGGCGTATCGTCAGCCTGGTAAGGAAGGTCAGAGAGGCCAAATCAAACAAGCTCACCCCAACGGTTCGAGCTTGCATCGTGATGGGCAAGATTTTGAAGTTAAAGGGAGAGACAGCGTTTGGAAGCAACCATGCCTTCAGGCAGAGCTGCCTGGATATCTTGATGCCTGAGGTGCCTCGAGAGGAGAGGGAAGAGGTAGGGCGGGTGATAGATGATGCTCTTGCTGTCTACTTTCGACAGGAGGTGAGGTATGGCTGAAAAAGAGAAGAAAAACAAAGAAAAGGAAGAGGATAAGGTCGAGATTGATTTCGGTATCGGGAAGATAAGCTTCGGTGGGCTATTCAAGGGGCTGGGCAACCTTATTGACCTGGCCGACAGGTTGAAAGAGGAAGGAGTTGAAAAAAGGGGTGAGATTAAGGGTTTACCGAAGGGAGCAAAGGGGGTCTATGGATACAGCATCAGGACTCTCGCCGGTAAGCCGGTGATTGAGAGCTTTGGCAATATCAGAGAGACAACCAAGGGACCGGTGGTAGAGGAGGTTCGGGAACCGATCGTGGATGTTTTCGATGAAGAAGACCATATTGTGGTTATTGCTGAGCTACCTGGAGTATCTGAAGACAAAATCAATATTGAAGCAGCCGGGGATATTCTGAATCTCGCTGCTTCCGATACCGACAGAAAATACGCTAAGGAGATTCTACTCCCCAGCAAGGTAAAGCCCCAGTCGCTAAAGCCCACCTACCAGAATGGGATATTAGAAATTAAGCTTGAAAAAGACAAGCGACTGAGAAGAGTGTGACATGGTGACCACTGCTGTCAAATCGCTGACGTTTCGTGTTGGCGAAGCAAAACCAAAGGACGTGGGACGGGGAATTGCCCGGATTGACCCGCAGGACTTGGAAAGATTAGGCGCCCAGGTGGGAGATGTCATCCAGATTGAGGGCAAGCGAAAGACAGTCGCTAAGATTATGCCAGCCTACCCTGAGGACCGGGGAAAGTCACTCATCCAGATGGATGGACTTTTGCGGGGGAATGCCCAGGTCTCGCTGGACGAAAAGGTAAACGTGCAAAAAACGAGCTGCCTGCCAGCTGATAAGATAGTGTTGAGTCCCCTGACGCTGACCAGATTAATCAGCCGGGAAAGGGATGCCAGATACATCGGTACCCTGCTGGATGGGCTGGCTCTGGTTGAGGGGGATACGATAAGAGCCAATCTTTTCGGCACACGGAGCCAGGATTTCAGGGTCGTCAGTGCTGTTCCCAGAGGAGCAGTGCTAGTGCACTCCAGAACGAGAATCGAGGTTGCGGAAAGGGGTGAAGCCAGGGTTAGGGAGTTTAAGGTCTCCTATGAGGATATCGGCGGGCTGGGAAAGGAGCTGCAGCGGGTCAGGGAGATGATTGAGCTTCCACTGAAATATCCCCAGGTATTCGAACGGTTAGGTATAGACCCGCCCAAAGGGGTGCTGCTCCACGGCCCCCCTGGATGTGGCAAAACCTTAATCGCCCGCGCGGTCGCTAACGAGACGGCGGCTTATTTCACCCATATCACGGGCCCGGAGATTATGGGCAAATTCTACGGCGAGAGTGAAGCCCGACTCAGAGCGGTTTTCGAAGAGGCTAAGGCAAAAGCGCCAGCCATTCTCTTTATTGATGAAATTGATGCCATAGCTCCCAAGAGAGAGGAGATGGGCGGGGAAAAGCAGGTAGAAAGACGAGTAGTCGCCCAGCTCCTCGCCCTTATGGACGGGTTGGAGTCCCGTGGTGAGATAATTGTCATCGGTGCCACCAATATCCCCAACTCACTTGATCCCGCCTTGCGCCGTCCGGGTAGATTTGACCGGGAGATTGTCATTAGTATCCCCGACCAGAGAGGGCGGCTGCAGATTCTCCATATCCACACCAGGGGTATGCCTCTGGCCAAAGATGCGTACCTGGAGAGGTTATCTCAAATTACCCACGGCTTTGTTGGCGCTGACCTAGAAGCCTTATGCCGCGAGGCAGCCATGAATGCTCTGAGGAAGATAATACCCAGCATTGACTTCCATCTGGATGAGATTCCCTATGAAACACTGCTCAAGCTTGAGGTGACAATGGCTGACTTCACGGAGGCGCTCAAGGAGATAGAGCCCTCGGCGATTCGTGAGGTCTTTGTTGAAGTACCCAATGTAACGTGGGAGGATGTGGGGGGTCTGGATGAGGTGAAACAGAAGCTGGCAGAGGCGGTAGAATGGCCGCTTAAGTACCCCGACCTGTTTCAAGAGGCAATGGCCAAGCCGCCTAAAGGTATCCTTCTTTCCGGTCCGCCTGGGACAGGGAAGACTCTGGTTGCCAAAGCCCTGGCTCATGAGAGTGAGGTCAACTTCATCTCAGTTAAGGGGCCGGAGCTCATGTCAAAGTATGTTGGCGAGTCGGAGCGGGGTGTAAGGGAGGTATTCCGAAAAGCTAAACAAGCAAGCCCATGCATCCTCTTCTTTGATGAGTTTGATTCGCTGGTTCCCGAACGGGGATTAGCGAGGGACTCTCAGGCTACGGAGAGGGTAATAAGCCAGTTCCTGACCGAGCTTGACGGACTGGAAGAGCTCAAAGGAGTTCTGGTCCTGGCTGCTACCAATCGCAAGGACCTGATTGATTCTGCTATCCTGAGACCGGGCAGATTTGACTTTGTGCTGGAATTTCCACTACCTGATGAAAAGGCACGGCGAGAAGTATTCATAGTTCACACTCGAGGAAAGCCTCTAGCCGGTGACGTCGACCTTCAGTCACTAACCCAGGAAACAGAAGGCCTGGCCGGCTCAGACATAGAGGCTATTTGCCGTGAGGCTTCGCTAATTGCCATCCGGGAATCTATCCAGGGTAAGCGGCAAGGCAATAAACTGGAGATTTCCCGGAAGCATTTCAGGCTGGCTATGGAGTGGCTAAAAAGGCAGAAAGGTGATAGTGTCTTTAGAGCGTAAATATATCTACGGGATTATCCAGGAACCTGAGCCCAGGAGATTCAACTTCTGCAGCGTGGGGGACGCTGGGGTGTACGCCATCAATTATCGGGAACTAGCCGCCATGGTCAGCGATACTGGCCTTGAGGAGATTGACCCGACGCGGAAGAACGTCCGTGCCCACACCGTGGTTCAAGACGAACTGCTAAAGAGTTATACCCTTCTCCCGATGAGCTTCGGCATGATTGCGCACAGCAAGGATGATGTGCTCAAGCTGCTGGAAAGGAATTACCAGGGTCTTACCGGTGAGCTAAGGCGCTTGGCTGGCAAGGTAGAGGTTGAACTGAAGGTTTTCTGGGACCAGGAAGCCATGATTAAGGAGCTCCAGCGCGGAAGCGAGGAGATCACTAAGCTTAAGGCCAAGATAAATAATGCCCCGTCTCCTGTCGAAGCACATAAGCTACTCGTGGAAGCCGGCAAGCTGGTAGAGCGTATCGCTCTAGACTGGAAGGCAAAGTATGCTGACCAGGTTTACACCATTCTTAAGGGACTTTCTATTGATGCTAGGTTGAATAACCCCCTGGGAGCGAAGAACATCCTGAACGCGTCCTTTCTAATAGAGAGGGCCAGGGAGAGCGACTTCCAGAAGGAGGTTTTCAGGTTAGATTCTCAGTATCAGGGTAAGGTTAATTTCAAGTATGTGGGCCCTCTGGCCCCGTATAGTTTCGTCAACTTAAAACTGGAGCCGGTGAGTTGATAATAGAGAAGTTGCTTTATGAGATTCTGATTGATGCTCCGCTCACCCTGACCAAGGAGATTCTGGTGAAGCTAAGGGATGAGATTGATAAGGAACGTCTGATAACCGAGGAGTCTATCAAGGAGAGGCTGCAGCAGCTCCAGCTACTGCTACAGGATGGCGAGCTAAGCGAGGAGGAATACGAGGAGCTGGAAGCCAGGCTTATGGAGAGGCTGAGGGCAGTGAGGGAATATCAAAGTCAAAGGGGGTGAGTAAATGCCACTACAAGCAACGAAGAGTGAAGCTACGGGTCTGGCCGATGTTATTGATCGTGTTCTGGACAAGGGGCTGGTCATTAATGCTGATATCTGTGTGTCGGTGGCTGGGGTGGAGCTTTTAGGAGTTAAGATAAGAGCTGCCCTGGCTTCCTTTGAGACCGCCGCCAGGTACGGGCTGGAATTCCCCAGTGGCACCAATCTGGAAACAGGCGCCTGGAAAGAAGCCCGGGCAGGTAATAAGGAGACATGCCCCGAGTGTGGTAAGAGGTCATTGGTTGAAGAACTTCTCAACGAGGAGTGTCCCTGGTGTGGCTGGGTAAGCGCCAAGGCAAAAAAGACTAAAGTTTGGTCAGTCGAGGAGCTGCTGGCGCGGCAATAACAGGAGGAAAACAGGTTTAGCATGGCTATTCAGGTCGACGAGGCAAATCTCAAGCACGGTGTATTGGGGCTGGTTTTGGCTGTAGTTGAGGTCATCAGAGATGCTCTCAAAATCCAGGCATTAAAGAGAATGGAGAGCGGGGTCTTAACGGAGGAGGAGTGCGAGCGGTTGGGGAAAGCCCTGATGGAACTGGATGTCGCCCTCGAAGAAATCAAGGAAGAGCAAGGCATCACTGAGTCAGTTCGGGCAGTGAGGGACGGGCTAGACGAGATTGTAGATGATGTCATAGATAGACTAATCAACCCGGAGAAATGGCAGGAGGCGCTCGAGGGACGGGGAAATGGTAACCAGACAAGGCTGGGGATATACGCTGGCCGTAGCTAAGTGCTCGTACCAGTTCAAGCCGAGGGTACCTCGATGTGACGTCCTCGAAAGTTACCGGGAGCTCGCAGATTTTGTGTGTCAGGTGAGCATCTGATAAATGGAGAATAGAGGGCGATACATATACGGAGTGGCTGCCAGCACAAAGGCAGTCAGTCTTGGTCCAATAGGGATAGGAGGCAATGAGGTACACACCATACCTTACCGGGGCTTTTGTGCCATCGTTCATGATTGCCCTGCCGAGCCATATCAATCCAGTAACGAGGAGACCGTGAAAGAGTGGGTAAGGACGCATCAGGGCGTTCTGGACGAAGCGCAGAAAGAGCTTGGCACCATAATCCCCATGGGCTTCGACACCATTTTGCAGTCAAAAGATGATGCTGTTTCCCCTGACCAGGTGGTGAAAGACTGGCTTAAGGAAGATTCTGAGCGGCTCCAGTTCGTAATGGAGAAGATAGAGGGAAGGGACGAGTATGGGGTACAAATCTCCTACGCCCACCGCGTAATAGCAAAGCAAATCTCAGAAGAAAACCAGGAGATTCGAAAAATCAGAGAAGAGATGGCTGCTAAATCACCTGGGGCGGCATATCTATATAAGCAGAAGGTCGAAAGAACAGTGAAGGCTGAAATAGAAAAGCTTGCCAATAACTGGTTTAAGGACTTCTATGCGAGTGTCAAGCGTCACTGTGATGATATTGTGGTGGAGAAAACCAAGAAGACGGACAGGAGTAAGGTCATGCTGCTTAATCTCTCGTGTCTGGTGGCCAGGGAAAAGGTGGACTACCTCGGAAAAGAGTTGGAGAAAATTAACGACATAGAGGGCTTCTCGGTCCATTTTTCTGGTCCCTGGCCTCCCTATAGCTTTGTCTCAAAACCTGTTGTGCCAACTAAAGAGGAAGTGAAATGAACCCGACCCGAGAGAGCCACGCGACACTGGTAGACCTTCTGGACAGAGTGCTAGATAAAGGCTTGGTGCTTGACGCTGACCTTATCATCCACGTCGCCGGTATTCCCTTGCTGGGCGTAAAGCTAAGGGCCGCCCTTGCCGGAATGGAGACCATGTTAAAGTATGGCATCTGGAAGGACTGGGATGAAGCACAGCGTGCTATAGCCACAAAAGAGTACCGACAGAAGAAGACGGCCGTGGCTCCGGAAAGCAGAGTGGCCACCTTATGCCACTAACTTGTGAGCACGAGAATCGCTACTTTGTAGCTTGTAAGGAGGGTTACAGGCAGTATGAATGTCGATAAGATAATCAAGAAGGCTCAAGATGATTTTGCTAGGCTCAGCAGACAGCCCGTTAACACAGTTATCGGGCTGTCTAAAGCAGAAGGGGGATGGGTAGTTTCCCTGGAAGCACTGGAGAGAAGGGCTATCCCGGATACCATGGATGTGTTAGGGCTTTATGAAGTTCGCCTGGATAGCGAGGGCAACCTCCTTGGCTTTGAGAGAAAGAAGTTACGTAAGCGTGGTGATACAGAAGAAGACTAAAGCGGAGGAGACAGATGACAGAATGGAACAAGTGTCCCGGTTGTGGAGATACCATCAGTACTGTGGCTGCTTACTGTCCCCATTGTGGTAAACCCTGGACTGTAAAGTGTCCCGGGTGCAGAGCGAGTTGGCGATTCTGGAAATTCTACAAATTCTGTCCCAGTTGTGGCGCAGTAGTGGAAAAGGGCAGCACTAAGGGTAAGCAAAGGCAACTGACACCCAAAGCAGTGAACTGAGGGCTGCATCTTAAAGACATCGCGGGTGGTCAACAATAATGAGGAAGCTGTACTTTGTTCCTATTCTTCACATGAGTGCTGACATGGGTTCCTTGGGTTCAGCCCTGGATGAAACGGGAAAGGCCGAGTTCGGGCAGGAAGCGTGGCAAAAGCATGAAAAGGCTGTATCCAGTTTCTGGGACTCTATTGCGCGATTCTTTGATGCCTTGGACGTAAAGGGTTTTAAAATCTACCAAGATGGAATGTTGGCCAATGGTGTAGAGGGGCTCAGGATTATTGGAGAAGGTATCAGCCAGGGAAGTAAGAACTATGAGATTATAGGGAAGCTTCTGGAGCGGGGAGCGGTGCTTGTTAAGACCGAAGACCCCGCCTTGTTGAAGCAGGAATATGCTTATATAGCGAAAATAGCTCGCTCCAAATTAGAGAAGGAAAAAGAGGCTTGGGCTATAAGGTACAAGTTGGCTCAAAGTAGACTATTGACGCAGCGCGATAATTTCATTATTAGGAGAATCAGGGAGACTTTAGACAAAGGAGAAACTGGCGTCATCTTCATCGGGGCCTATCACGATATCTTATCCAGGTTACCTGGCGATATTCAGGTAACCCAGGTGAGAGACGTAGCCAAGATTAGACAGTACCACAAGACGCTTGCCACCCAAATGGATAATAGTTGGTAGTGTAACATTGAAATGACATTTCTCCGGGGTGAAGAGGTTTTATAATAGAAGGACCTGAATCCGTGAGGCTAGCTGGACTTTTCCTTGCATTTCGTATCTGAAACCTGCTATACTCGAGTGTGTGGAAGCCGCTGAAGACTTTCACCCTAAAGGTGAAGATGCGTTTCGAGATAGTGCAGGGAGATGAACAACTTTCCAGTCATTCGGGTCTAGCCTTGATAGGTGCTGTACTGGACAAGTAGATTTGCTACTTAAAACTTGATTTTTATCATAGGAGGAGGTAGGGAAATGAACAAATGGATAGGAAAAGGAATAGCATTTCTTCAAGGAAGCGATGCACAGCTAAAAGACTTTGCAAACAGAAATCTCGATTGTAATTAGATAAAGGTCCCGATTTCCTTGCTAAAGCAGGACATAGCTACATAATTGGAGAGGCTAAATTTCTTACCGATTATGGAGGTGCCCAAAATGCAAACTTTGAAGATGCAATGAGATTGCTCAGAGGGAAGCGTGGAAAAGCTATCCGAATCGCTGTTCTCGATAGAGTTGTATGAATCAAAGATGGAACAAAAATGTACAGGACAATTTGCGAGTTAGAGGATACAGCGCTGACAGCTCTCCTGTTGAAAAGATTCTTGGAGAGTCTAAAGAGAGGATGAAAAACGATGGCGCAACTTCATATAACACAGCATAAAAGGATCGTGCCTTATGGCACTCACCCAAACCCAGCACTTTTAGGGTGGGCAATGCGAACCTACTTGAGGAGACGATATTATGAGAGTTTCAATAATGTGTAGAAGAAAAATGATAAAAAAGTGCTGGGCTTCTTTTATGCTGGGAATGTTAGGCGATATTGCCATAGGGAGGTGATAGCAATGTTTGATAAATGTCCTGGTGCAGCGAATATGCGCTCACCTACAATTAAAATAAAGAAGTGCCACGAATGTGGTGAAGAAGTTGAAATTTTCTCTGATGAGATGCAGGTAAAATGTAGTAATTGTGGATTTACAGTTTATAATGATTTACAGTCCTGCGTGCAGTGGTGCAAGTACGCCGTAGAATGTGTCGGGGAAGAAGTTTACCAAAAATTGAAAAAGAAAAGGATTGCCTTTGTATGCCTGGGGAACGCAGCTCGCAGCCAGATGGCTGAGGCGTTGGCCAAGAAGCTGAGCGAAAGACCCAATATCGAGTTTGTGAGCATGGGGACGGATCCGGCACGGGAAGTAGACCCCAGGGCATTGGAAGTATTAAAGGAGGCGAATATTATCTGGCATGGCAAGCCCAAAGGCCTTCTGGATAAGGAGCCAATTGATGTGGTAGTCACCATGGGCTGTGAAGTGGCATGTCCTGTTATCCCGGGCGCCAAAAGGATTGATTGGGATATTCCCGACCCCGGAGGGAAAGATATAGAAGACTACCGTAAGATGCTGGGCACCATAAAAGAAAAGGTTGCGCAGTTGCTAAAGGAGGTTGACTAAATGGCAAAAATAAAGAGAAAAATCATTAAGATTGATGAGGAATTATGTAATGGCTGTAGGGATTGTATTCCTGCCTGTCCTGAACAGGCAATACAGATTGTGGATACACCAGAAGGTCCTAAAGCAAGATTAGTAAAGGAATTCTATTGCGATGGACTCGGAGCATGTTTGGGTTCCTGTCCCACAGGTGCTTTAACTATTGAAGAGAGAGAAGCAGATGCTTATGACGAAGAATTAACAATTGCAAGGATAAAAGAAGTAGCACCTGAAATGTTAGAAACACATTTACAACATCTCAAAGAACACGCACAGGAACTACCAGAACATCATCACCATAAAATGCCCAAGGGTATGACTTCCTGTCCTTCAGCACAGATGTTGTCCTGGGGAGAAGAAAAAATAAGCCCTGAGCCATCAACTATAAACTACAAACTTGAAAGTGAACTACGACAGTGGCCAATTCAGCTTCATTTGGTTCCACCACATGCTCCGTATTTCCAGAATGCGGATTTAGTACTGGTTACCGATTGTGTTCCTTTCGCCTATGCTAATTTTCACCATGATTTTCTAAAGGGAAAAGCGATTGCTATTGGTTGTCCTAAACTTGATGATACCAGTGCTTATGTGAGCAAGCTCACCCAGATATTGGAAAGTTCGGATATCAAGAGTGTGAAGGTTTTGTTCATGGAAGTCCCTTGCTGCTATGGTCTGGTTCACGTTGCCCAAGAGGCCTTAAGAAAGAGTGGAAAGGATATTCCCTTTGAAACGGTCACAATTGGAATAAGGGGTGAAATTAAAAATGCTTGACAGACAGTGCGGAGGGTGATACAATCTTGGTCAGGATTTTGGAAAAACTAAATTGTTACAAATTACACACGGAAGGTTCTTTATGAGCAAAATGTCTTGGCCCTGGGCAAGAACCAAATCTCATATATCCCGAATCAAACTGCCGGAATATAAGCAAACCGGCGATATTCCGATCGAGTATTTCCCACTGCCGCAAAAGGTTGTTATTCCGCTTGCCCAAAATCAAGGAGCGCCATGCGAACCCCTGGTCAAGACAGGCGACAGAGTGCTTACCGGTCAAAAAATCGCCGAACCGGCCGGCTTTATCGGCGCTCCTCTTCACGCCACGATATCCGGTAACGTATCCGCAGTCACCACTCTCACCAATCCGCAAACAGGACAGCTTGTAACAGCTTTAGTCATAACCTCCGACGGAGCGGATAAATGGATTGAGCTTGGCAGTTCCGGAGGTATTGAGACTCTTTCTGTGAATGATATTTTGCGTCGCATACGGGAAGCAGGCGTCGTGGGACTGGGAGGAGGAATTTTTCCCACCCATGTTAAGCTTTCTCCGAAAAACGGCAAAAAAATTGATACGGTAATACTTAACGGCTGCGAAAGCGAACCGTACATAACTTCAGATTATAGGGTTATGCTTGAATACGGGGAAAAAGTGCTCTCCGGATTAAAAATAATAAAACAACTGCTCTCTCCCAAACTCATATATATCGCAGTGGAAGACAACAAGCCAAAAGCCATAGCACACCTGAAAAACCTTATTCTTTCGATGGGATGCGAGAATGAATTCAATGTGATTGCGTTAAGTACAAGATATCCCGCGGGAGCTGAAAAAGTTTTGGTAAAGCTTTTATTGGACAGAGAAGTGCCAATCGGCGGAGTGCCTTCCGATGTAGGAGTAATCGTTCACAATGTAAGCACCGCCAAGGCGATTCACGATGCAGTCGTTGAAGGCAAGCCTCTTATTGAGCGAGTGGTAACCGTCACCGGATCAGTTAGAAATCCGAAGAATCTTTTGGTCAGACTTGGCACACCGTTAAGGGATCTCATAGATTACTGCGGCGGCATGACCTGCAAAGAACCGGAGGTTGTCGCCGGGGGGCCAATGATGGGCGCTTACGCTCCCGATTTGGACTATCCTTTGACCAAAGGTATGGGTTGTGTTCTTATCCAAAGAAAAAGGCCAAGGCTAGAGCTTGAATGTATTCGATGCGGCACATGCCTTGAAGTGTGTCCCATGTCTTTAATCCCACGGCAGTTTGCAAAATATACCAAGGCCAATCGCTACGACGATTGCAAAAAAGCTTATATCGAAGCCTGTTTTGAGTGCGGTAACTGCGCTTATAACTGTCCTTCAAACATTCCGACTGTGAGTTACATAAAGCTGGCTAAATCAAAGATAAATTTTAAAGAGGAGGAAAGCAAGGCATGTCAACCAATGACTTTTTAAGTTCATCCGCCCCGTATATTTGGAAGGGGCTATCCGTTAACAGAATAATGTATATGGTGCTCGGCGCGCTTCTTTTCCCCACTGCCGCGGGCATATTTTTCTTCGGCCCGATCGTCCTTTTGGTGATTGCTGTAAGCATAGCCACAGGAGTGCTTACTGAGTATGTAGTTAAAAAAATACGTAAAAAACCCTTTGTGATGGACGGAAGCACGCCCGTTGCCACGCTTATTTTCGCATTAATCCTTCCGCCGACAATACCTCTGTGGATCGTGGCACTTGGCTCTATTTTCGCAATTGCCGTCGTTAAGGAAGCCTTTGAAGGCATCGGACTTAACGTATTCAACCCTGCGCTTGGGGGCAGAGTCCTTGTGCATGCCTCATTCTGTGAGCCTTTGACAACTTGGGTATTGCCGAGACACGTTGATGCCGTAAGCGTGGCCACACCGCTTGCCGAAGGATTTGTTTGGCAAAATGGCTTGTTCGATCTTTATAGGGCATTGTTTCTGGGAAACATTGGCGGTTCTATCGGAGAAACTTCCAAACTGTTTATATTGCTTGGCGCCGCGTTACTTCTCGCTTTTCGCATAATCGATTGGAGAACTCCTCTTGCGTATATCGGGAGTGTGGCTATAATCGCGTTTGCTTTCGGGCAAGACTGGGTTTTTCATGTGCTTTCCGGCGGTCTCATGTTTGCCGCTTTCTTTATAGCTACGGATTATGTGACAGCTCCCATCACCCGTCGCGGACGGATAATTTTTGGCCTGGGTGCCGGTATATTGACCATCCTTTTTAGAATGACGGATTTCAAAGGCTTGCCGGAGGGAATCATGATCGCTTTGCTCACAATGAACGCCCTTACCCCGATTATCGACAAATATATTAAAGTGAAGCCGTATGGACTTAAACGTTGAGCATCGCAGCGCTATTATCAAACAACAAAAAGGAGGAAAAATGAACAGTATTGTTGCAACCGGCGGTGTAAACGGCAAAAATATCAAGATTGGTCTGAGTATTCCAGTATTCATCGCTTCGCTCTTAACTCTGTTTATCGGTGCGCCGGTATTAGGTTTAATCGGCGTATGGGCTTTTTTGCTAAGGGGAGAAATTAACCCGCTTTTTCTAAAAAATCTCCATGGGTATCTTTCGTGGCTTGCGGTTATTATAATGATATCTTCGCTTATCATTCCATCTTTGAACCTGAAGCCTCTTTTTAGAAAAACGGCCATCGTTATATTCTTCCTGTTCGCTCCTCTATACAGCCTCTTTGCTACTTTGCATTTTACCGTTGCGGAAAAATGGAGCTTAAATTTAGGATTCGGCGAGCTTTTTGTTTCAGCTTACGGTATCGGAGCATTTTTACTGGACATTCTGTTGTATGCGGTTATATTTTTAATATCGCTTTTGGCAGCGGGTATCAAGATTCCATTTTTAACAAGCGATAGTCAGCAATCTTCAAAATACGATTTGCGTTCGGAAATTCAAATCCCTCGCATAGTTTTCCTCGTTTACGCCATATTTGTTTTGATTGCTTTTATCGTCGGACTTTACAACATGCTTATGTTTTACGCCCAACTAAAACCCGTTTCTCCGGCGGCGCTGGTTTCGTTTCACAGTCACATCGGGATTTTCGCCATGGGCATTGTTATGGGTGTTTTGACGCTGAAAGCGGTAGGAGCGGCTGATTCAAAAATAACAATTGGCTTCAGAGTTGCCGCCGCCTCGTTAATATTGACATTTTTCGGATTTTTAGGCTTTATTGTGCTTGATTTGCAGAGCGGTGCCTGGATAGGACCGGCTAAGTTTTTCTTCTTGTTCATGGTGTTTGTTTGGCTGGGAGTTTGGGGTATTTGGGGTATTAAACCCTCCGGATATCATTTTACTTTTGTGCGTACGGCACTTATATTTACCTGGGCTTTGCTCTTGCTCACGACATCGCTTGGCCCCTGGGTCGGGATGATGTATGTCGAAGAAAGGGATCTGACGGTTACTTTTTATCAGGAAGACCAGGAATTACATATCGGGCCGTTTCCCGACCCAAGACCTGGATATTATCCGGGAACAGCCCCGGATAGAGGAACGCCACGCGGCCTGGAGGACTTTCACTTAAGCGTCGGCGGTTGGCTGTTCGTGGCTAATTTCTGGCTGCTGGCCCTCTTGATTTTTGGCGACAGGATTTTTCCCTTATTAAAGAAACCTAATCTAATTTTCTTTTTATCCGTCATTATCGCGCAAGCGCCTTTTTTGAACGCCATAGGACGAACAGGCACCTATCTTGGATGGCCACACGGACCAGGCCCGCTTATTCTGGCTGCTCATCCAATAAAAACTTTTACAATCGTATTGTTGACTGTCATAGGCATAGTTTTACTTAAGAAGTTAAAGAAATGAGGCGGCAAACCGCAAACAAAGCAAACCCTCATGGGCGGCTGCCCACCAACGAATCATGAAAATAGGGAAGTCTATTTTCGGAACAAAAACGAGGTATAATCAAAAGGTGTGGAAATAGTTAGCGGCAGCGAGTACCATTTCTGTTAATGAAAAAATAACAGTTAAGGAAGTACTCACCTCCGCCATGGGAAAGCAAACCACAACAGGGAGTCAGGCGTCAAGAATTATTTGGGACAGCTTGGAAGAATGGGTACGGAGGAAAGCGCAGGAGTTCATCCAGTTTGTTTTGGAGGAAGAAATCACCGAGGTACTTGGGCGCCAGAAATCGGAGCGACGGAGGGCAATGGATGACTCTCCTGCCTACCGGAACGGCTACGGCAAAGAGCGGAAGCTGACGTTAGGCTGTGGCACCATCACACTGCGCCGGCCCCGGGTGAGAGGATTGGAGGGACGCTTTGAGAGCTGGGTACTGCCACTGTTCACCCGAAGGGCCAAGGAAGTGAGCAAACTTATCCCCCCAGCTCTACCTCCACGGTTTGGCTTTGGGGGACTTTGACCTGGCGCTTCGGGGGTTACTGGGCGAGAATGCTCCGGTATCGGCCAGCACTGTCGTAAGGCTCAAGGAAGAATGGCAGGAGTGGAAACAGCGCAGTCTGGCAGGGCTTCAGGTGATCTATCTCTGGGTAGATGGTGTCGATGTAAAGGCGGGACTAGAGAAGGAAAAAGCAGCGCTGCTGGTGGTTATCGGTGCTCTCCTGGATGGCCGAAAGGTCGTCCTGGCGGTTGAGCCGGGTTATCGGGAATCAACCGAGAGCTGGTCTGAGGTGCTGCGGGACCTCAAGAAGCGTGGTCTGAATTGCCCCTGCCTGGTCGTTGGAGATGGCAATCTTGGCATCTGGGCGGCTCTGGCCAACATTTATCCGGCGGCTCTGGAACAGCGTTGCTGGAACCACAAAATAGTCAACGTGCTGGATAAGCTACCAAAGAAGCTCCAGGGGCAAGCCAAGAGACACTTACAGGACATTGTCTACGCAGAGACTCGTGAGGCAGCCGAGGCCAAGCGAGACGACTTTGTCCACTGGTGTGGGGTAGAAGGATATGGGCGTGCCGGAGACACACTGGTGCGGGACTGGGAGCGCATGGTGACCTTCTATAGGTTTCTGCAGGAGCATTGGAGGCATCTACGGACGATCAACATAGTAGAATCACTCTTTGCCGGGCTTCGATTGAGGACCGATGCTGCCAAACGTTATAAGAAGGTTGAGAATGCCGCGGCCGTAATCTGGAAGATACTACTTTTGGCTGAGCAAAGGTTCCAGCGGTTGAATGCTCCGGAGAAGCTGATACAGGTGTACCTGGAGTCTGGCTTCAGGGAGAGGAATGAAGAAACCGAAACTAAGCAGGAAGAGGTGCTCGCCGTTGTTTGACATTTACACACCTATTGACAAAACCTCTAGCTTTTACGTCAGCATATAGATAAAGAAGACAATATTCGTTAAATACTGGCAGATATGCATATCTCGGACAAGAAACAAAAACAACTATCGAAAGAATTTGAGAAAGTAGAGAGAAAAATGGGTGAGGGTGTCCATGAGAAACATCATCATTTAGTTGAGGAAGTTGAGGAATTAGAAAAAATTTATTTGAAGGATGAAGGAGAATGACTGAAATACTTAAAAACAAAAGGAAAGAAATTATTAAAGAGATTATAAAAAAATTACACCGGGGGCTGAGTTTTGAAGAAGCCAAGGATATGTTGTTAAAAGAAGCAGGTAGCATAACTTCATATGAAATAGTAGAAATTGAACAATCTTTGATAGACGAAGGCATTTCAGTTGATGAGATAAAAAAATTTTGCAATGTACATGCTTTGTTGTTTGAACAGGCATTGAAACAACATCTTAAAGAGGTATCTGAAGCACACCCTGTTTATCTTTTTAAACTTGAGAACAGAAGAATAGAAGAAATCACTACTAAATTAAAAGAAACAAAAGATAAAGGAATTATCAAAAATTTGCTTGTTAGACTTAAAGAAATTGGCAAACACTATACAAGGAAAGAACAACTTTTATTCCCGTATTTAGAGAAGGCAGGTTTTTACGGACCATCAAAAGTTATGTGGAGTAAACACAATGATATAAGGCAAATGTTAAAAGATACTATAAACAAAATTGATGAAGTTGAAATACAGGAATATGTCATAAAGTATTTAAATCCATTGATTGAAGAAGTTGAAGGTATGATTTTCAAAGAAGAAAATATTTTATTTCCAGTATCATTGGAAAAACTTAAAGTTGATGACTGGGTTGAAATTTTATGGCAGAGTCGGGATATAGAATATTGTTATATTGAACCACCGAAAGATGTTGAAAAACTTATTGAAGAACTTAGAAAAACAACTGTTGAAGAGGCAATATTCCAAGATGGTGTGATAAAATTTCCATCGGGCGAGTTATTACTAGAAGAAATCTTGAATATATTTAACAATCTATCAGTTGATATTACTTTTGTTGATAAATATGATGTTGTGAAATACTTTTCTGAATCAAAGGATAGGATATTTTTCAGACCCAGGACAGTTATTGGGAGGAATGTTAGAAATTGTCATCCACCACAAAGTGTTGATATAGTTGAAAAGATATTAAATGACTTTAAGGAAGATAAACGAAATGTTGCTGACTTCTGGATAAATTTCAAAGATAGATTTATATATATAAGATATTTTGCTATAAGAAATCACCGGGGTGAATATTTAGGTACACTTGAAGTTACACAGAATATAACTGAAATTAAAAAACTTGAAGGCGAAAGAAGATTGTTAAATGAAAAAAATTGATTTGAATAAGAGTGTCTATGAATTAACTAAAGAATATCCAGAACTGATAGAAATATTGGTAGAATTAGGTTTTTTAGGTGTAAAGAATCCCGCCGTGAGAAATACTCTTGGAAGAATAACAACAATACAAAAAGGGTGTGAAAAGATGGGTAAAGATTTGAATGAAGTTATTGAAAAATTAAAATCTAAGGGGTTTGAAATTAAATTATGAATAGAAAAACAAAAGTATTTCTTGTAGGAGCAGGACCCGAAGATGTAGATTTGATTACTCTTAAAGGATTAAAAGTTTTACAACAAGCAGATGTTGTCATTTACGATTGTCTTGTAGAAGAGATGATTTAAGTTTTTCCAAAAATCTCAGGAAAACCTCTTGACAGTGGGGGGTTGTTAGCGGGCACGCAAAACCCGCCACTCAGGGTAGGGAAATCTGGCATACTCCATGGAAGAGGAAATCAGGGACAGGAAATCAGGGACACCATACTTATTTCTCCTTACCTCTTTTCTTTCTCCTCGGGTTTTGGTTTAGCCGAATCCTATCCACAGTTTTTTCAAGCTGTTTCACAAATCTCTCGCTTCCCAAAGGTCTTCCTGTTCGTTCGTGGGACACACTTCTTATATTTTTTCTCGTTGATTCCTGAATAACAAGAATTATCGCCAATCCCTAACGGTTTCAAGTAAGAAGTTACTTTGATAAGTTTATCATCTACACCTGTTATGTGCGCTTACACGCTGCTCCAATATACCCACGGGTCATTTACAATCTCGGCACGCACAGGGTTCAGTTCTACATATCTTATCGCTGCAAAAAGATGGAGTGCACCCCTGAAAGTAGACGGTAAGTTAAGAAAGCCTACCCAGATTCATAGAAGAGGTATACAACAAAAAGAGACTCCATTCATCCCTGGGGTACCGTTCACCGATAGACTTCGAAATGGAGGCGTGTTTAAATAGTAGTAGTATTTCTTAACTGGTTGTATACTAATAAGGGTGCACCCCAAACTGTTCACCTGTTTGTAGCAACACGGTGTGTAATCCTAAGCATAGTCTAGCACCTACAGAATAAGGTTTGCCGCTGCTTCTCGCGCCCAAGTATCTGCTGCCAATAGATCATCTACTGTCGGCTGCTTTACTACGTGGTGCTCTTTGATGATCTTTGCCAGTCCGTCAGCAATACCGGTAAACGGGATATTCTGTTTCAGGAACCGCTCTACCAGTACCTCGTCAGCAGCGTTGATCACTGCTGGTGCGGTCTGCCCGATCTTGCCGGCAGTGATTACGGTGGTAAATGCAGGGTAGAGTTCATCGTTAATTGGGGAGAATTCTAATCGCTTAAGTTTTAACAGATCAATCTGCTGGCAGTCACTGGGCAAGCGCTGTGGATGGGTAAGCGCATACTGAATCGGAATACGCATATCGGGCACAGCCAGCTGAGCGGTCAGAGTCTTATCTCGATATTCTACCAAACTGTGGATGATCGACTGCGGGTGAATAACGACTTCTATTTGCTCGTAGGGTAAGTCGAAGAGATAGTGGGCTTCAATCACTTCAAATCCTTTATTAACCATCGTTGCGGTGTCAATGGTGATGCGGGGGCCCATTGTCCAGTTGGGATGAGTAAGTGCGTCGATCGGGGTAACATATTTCAGTTCCGCTGAGGATCTGTCCCGCAACGGTCCGCCAGATGCGGTAATGATGAGTTTCGCTATCTCTTCCCGATTATTTCCGCTGCATAACTGGAACAAGCCGTGGTGTTCACTGTCGATCGGTATCAGTTGTGCGTCATAAGCGGCCAATGCGGCGGTGATAAGGGCTCCTCCGATCACTAAGCTTTCTTTGTTGGCTAATGCAAGTCGTTTTCCGGCTTCAATCGCTGCTAATGAAGGACGCAATCCGACTGCACCGACAAGCGCATTGACTACTATATCTACTTCATCCAGCCGTGCTAATTTACATAATCCTTCATTGCCTGTTAGAACACAGGTATGAGGCAGACTACGCTGCAACGCAGATATTTCCTTATAATCTTGTAATACCAAGAATTGGGGTGAAAAGCAACGAGCCTGTTCAGCAAGGAGCGACACATTACTCTTTGCTGCTAGTCCCACTACCTGACAGGGATAACCGTGATCATTTAAGTGCTTAATCACGGCGAGGGTCTGTTTTCCAATTGAACCGGTTGACCCGAGAACAACGATCCGTTGCCGAGAATGCTTATTCAAATTGATCGCTTATTCCTGCCCTCTCAGTTCTAAAGCTCGCTTACCTTCTCTTCGTTGTTAAATTACTCAGTCTCTCTGTTAGCCGGCCGGCGCTAAGAGAGCAGAGGAGAAGATCTCTTCCAATTCATTACCAGACAGAACTTCGTGTACCAATAATGCTTTGGTTAATTTATCGAGCAGGCCGCGGTTTTCCTGTAAGAGTTTTTTTGCTCTATCATAGCACTGGTGGAGGATCGAACGAATCTCACTGTCGACCAGAGATGATAATGCTTCTGAATGATCTGCTCCTTTGATTATCTCTTCACCGAGGAAGACATCGGCATGATTACGACTAAGGCTGATTGGACCTAATTTTTCACTCATTCCATATTCGACGACCAACCGTTTGGCAAGTTCAGTCGCTTTCTTAAGATCATCATAAGCACCGGTTGAGAAATCGTTATAGACCACTTCTTCCGCTGCTCGGCCGCCGAACAGACTCGTTAATTTATCAAGCAGCTCGTCTTTTGATACGAGATACCGTTCTTCCAACGGTATTTGGAGTGTAAAGCCGAGTGTTCCGTCACCGCGAGGGATGATGGATACTCGATGTACAGGGTCAGCCTTAGGGAGAATTCTGCCTACTACAGCATGGCCAGATTCGTGATAGGCGATTCTCTCACGCTCTTCACCGGTAAGGACGATCCCTTTCCGCTTGATGCCGGCAAGGACGCGATCGATCGATTCCTCAAAATCAATCATCTCGATCTCCTTTTTGCCATGACGAGCAGCGAGCAGCGCAGCTTCGTTAGCTAAGTTCTCCAGGTCTGCTCCGACGAACCCTGGCGTCCGTCGCGCCATGACAGCAAGATTAACATCAGCGGCCAAAGGTTTATTCGCTACTTTAAGTCGTAAGATCGCCTCTCTCCCTGTGAGATCAGGACGAGGTACAGTTATCTTGCGATCAAACCTGCCGGGTCTAAGGAGCGCGGGGTCGAGGACATCGGGGCGATTAGTCGCGGCCAGGATCACAATCCCTTTATTCGGTTGGAAGCCGTCCATCTCTGCCAGAAGTTGATTGAGAGTCTGTTCCCGTTCATCATGGCCTCCTCCCAATCCTGTTCCCCGCTTGCGACCGACAGCATCGATCTCATCGATAAAGATAATGCACGGTACATTTGCTTTTGCTTTCACAAACATATCACGCACACGCGCCGCGCCGACACCGACGAACATCTCAACGAAATCAGAACCACTGATACTGAAAAAGGGGACATTGGCCTCACCAGCAATCGCTTTGGCTAAATAGGTCTTTCCCGTTCCTGGTGCTCCAACAAGGAGAATACCTTTTGGAATCTCCGCGCCCAGTTGGACGAACTTACGCGGATTACGCAAATACTGAACGATTTCCTGCACTTCTTCTGCAACTTCATCTATTCCGGCAACATCTTTAAAAGTGATCCCAGTCGTCTCAGGGCCAGTAAGACGGGCTTTGCTAGCACCGAACGATAGCGGTCCGCTCACGCCTCTCTGCGCACGCCGCATAATGTATATCCACACCCCGGCGAGAAGTAATATCCATAGAAGAGGGCCGAAAATGATCCCTACCCAGTCGGCACGATGCGGCTCAAATTGGATATCGATGCCGCGTGCTAAGACTTGAGGTACATATAAGGATGCATCAGGTGGAAGTTGAACGGTTAAACGTCGCCCATCGAGCAATTTCACCGTCCCGCGATTGTCGGCCGCGACACTCAAAGAAAGAATTGTGCGAGGCACGGCCTCAACACGATTCATAAAATCGACAAAAGAGATCACTTCTTCTGGTTGTGCTCGTCCATTCCACGCCCGTAGTAAGATTAACCCGAAGATGATTGCTACTATAATAAGGCCGACGATACGCAAATTCTTATTCCGCAAATCCATCGGCTGTTCTGTTTTTTTCTTTTCGCTCATATCACCAAAATTATATCGCAAATGGTTTGCGACAACAATAAACCGATGAGTCGCAAGTAGGCAACTGCCACTGGTAGAAGAGACGTGCCGGCAGACCCCATGGGAATAGTCTATTCCACAGGGCAGGCGAAACAGAGAGGAGCCATAATTACTCTACTGTCACTGTCTTGGCCAAATTGCGCGGTTGGTCGACGTCTGTGCCGCGTAAGATTGCAATATGGTAAGCTAATAATTGGAGTGGAACTGTGTGGAGAATGGGAAGCGCAACTCGCTCGCTGGTAGGTAACAGAAATATATCTTCGGCCAATCTATTGAGCTGATGATCCTCCTCTCTTTCGGCAAAGATGATAACCTTACCTTTGCGCGCTTTCACCTCTTGGATGTTGGCAAGGACTTTATCGTATGCTGTGTGCCGGGAGAGCAGGAAGACGACCGGCATCTTTTCATCGATCAAGGCGATCGGGCCGTGTTTCATCTCACCTGCCGGGTACCCTTCGGCGTGAATATAAGAGATCTCTTTCAGTTTCAGGGCTCCCTCCAGAGCGATCGGATAGAGTAGCCCGCGCGCAAGATAGAGAAAGTCAGATGCATGATAAAATTTCTCTGCAATTGCGACTATTTCTTTCTCTCTGTCCAGCAATTGTGTAATCAGTGACGGAATTTGACTTAGTACTGTCAGTTGATGGCGTACCTCCTGCGGGGAGATCGAACCACGTCTTTGCGCTAAATAGAGGCCAAGTAGTGCAAGGGCGGTAAGTTGGGTAGTGAAGGTTTTGGTTGCTGCCACTCCAATTTCCGGACCGGAAAAAGTGCGGATGATTCCATCTGATATTCGTTCCAACGCTGACCCAACAATATTGGTGATTGCAATAACTGTGGCTTTTTTCTCCTTGGCACGCTGCACACCGGCCAGCGTATCGGCTGTCTCACCGGATTGCGATATAGCTATAACCAATGTATCTTCGTCGATATAAGAATTTCCGTAGCGAAATTCAGAACCTATTTCGACTCCGATCCGCAGCGGTAAAAAATCCTCCCAGAGCTGTTTGGCAACCATCCCGGCATGAAGCGAGGTCCCACACGCAATAAGGTAGATATTGGTAATCTCGTTGATCTGCTGCTCAGTAAGATTAAATTCCTTCAAATGCAGGTGGTAGTTATCCCAAGAAGAGCAGCCGCTGATCGTCGCGCTCACTGCCTGGGGCTGTTCATGTATCTCTTTACGCATAAAGTGTTTAAATCCTTCTTTTTGCGCTGTTAGCGGGTCCCAGTCAATGTGGATGGGTTGGCGTTCAATCTCCTTACCGGTAAGATCAGTGATTTTCAGTGAATCTTTGCGGAGACGGGCCATCTCCCCATCGTGGAGGAAGATCATTTGCCGTGTGTGAGGCAGAAGCGCCGGCACATCAGAAGAGAAAAAGATTTCACCATTACCGAGGCCGATAACCAATGGGCTAGCTGTTTTAGCAACTATGATCTCCTCAGGGGAATCAGCAGCAATGACGGCGATTGCAAATGCGCCTTTGATCCCTTGCAATCCTAATCTTACTGCTTCTTCTAAATCACCTCGATAGAATCGCTCAACTAGATGGGCCAAGATTTCCGTGTCTGTTTGTGAGGAGAAGCGGTGTCCTTCGGCTTGGAGGCTCTCTTTAAACGACAGATAATTTTCGATAATCCCATTATGGATCACTGCAATCCTTTTTCGGCAATCAAGGTGTGGATGCGCGTTCCTGTCTATCGGTTCTCCATGGGTAGCCCACCTCGAATGACCAATACCAATTTGCCCGCATATATCCGACTCTCCAAGTGCGGTAATGAGCGCTTGGAGTTTTCCAGCCCGCCGCGCTACTTTGAGAGAATTTCCCTCAATAGTTGCAATTCCGGCTGAGTCGTATCCTCTGTATTCCAACCGTCTGAGTCCTTCAATCAATAACGGCACTGCTGGCCGAGCCCCCACATAACCGATTATTCCGCACATATGATCACCTCACAGTTAAGTTTAACGAATTGAACTCGGAAAGTCCAAATAGTGACTCTTACACCTAACCCGGACAAGCCGGAAATCCCAATGACCAAATCTCAATTTCCAAACAATAACCAAATCCCAATATCCCAATAACTAAACTTCTATGAGCGATTTGTCAACAATCGAGGAAAATACTCCGGCCTTTCTGTTTGAGATTTTGGTCATTGGTCATTGAGATTTGTTTGGAAATTGGTGCTTGGAATTTGTAATTTCAATTCCTTCCCATTTTGCGCAA
>JAJHSB010000073.1 GCA_022684035.1 Candidatus Acetothermia bacterium
ATTGAGATTTGTTTGGAAATTGGTGCTTGGAATTTGTGATTTCAATTCCTTTCCATTTTGCGCAAGACTTCAGATTTTAGTATCTAAACGAGCATTATCTCTTTGAGATTGCCACGAGTTCTACGAACTCTCGCAATGACAAGAAAAAGAAGAGACCCGTCTATCTACCTAACTAACGACGAGAAGGGAGGCGAGAGCTTCCTTTAATTGTGCATCGTTAGGCGCACCGTGATGCCAATTAGGATCGTCTTCCATGAATGAGACGCCTTTCCCGAGAATGGTGTGCGCAGCAAAGAGCGTTGGTTTATTCGAACCAGCCGTCTGCGCAAAAGAATCAAACGCGGCGATAATCTCATCGTAGTTATGGCCGTCGATCTCGTGCACTCGCCAGCCGAATGCAGCCCATTTAGCGGCTATATCACCCACGTCCATCACTTCTTCTGTGTGACCATCGATCTGACACTGGTTCCAGTCAAGGAAGATACAGAGATTATCGAGTCGATAATGGACTGCCGCTGTTGCTGCCTCCCATGTTTGTCCAGCCTGGCATTCTGCATCCGATATCTGACAAAAGACTCGATATCCCTTCTGATCAAGTTTAGCGGCCATCGCCATCCCCACTGCAACTGACAGACCGTTACCCAGCGAGCCGCTCGATACTTCGATTCCTGGAACCTCCCACGCCGTAGAGGGGTGTCCCTGAAGCATCCCTCCCAATCGTCGCAGTTTCCATATTTCCTCGTCAGGAAAATATTTCTGGTCAGCTAAAATGGCGTACAGTACCGGGCAAGTATGCCCATTAGAGAGAAGAAACCGGTCTCTCTCTTCCCAATCCGGACGGAGAGGATCATGGCGGAGATAGCGGTAATAAAGGACAGTTAAGATATCAGCCATTCCTAATGCTCCGCCGGGATGGCCGGATTTAGCATGATGGATCATCCGTAATACATTGCACCGTATTTCAGTGGCTTTCTTCTTTAATATTGTTATACTATCCATTGGTCTCCTTCTTTTGTTCTGTGCTGGGTCAAACCCACCGCGGTATATTTACTTTAGCACCTCTTTAGCCCCTACCACAATCTGTTGTTCAGACAATCCATAGTAAGAGAGTAATTGCTCAGCTTTTCCTGATTGACCGAATCGATCTTGTACTCCGATACGCATTACACGGGTGGGTAGCTCTGCTGCTAATAGTTCACAGATGGCGCTTCCTAATCCGCCGATTATCTGATGCTCTTCAACGGTTAACGCGGCATTGGTCTTAGTTACTGAAGTAATGACCGTTTCAGCGTCAAGTGGTTTGATTGAGGATACATTGATCACTTCGGCGGAGATCTTCTCCTCAGCGAGCCGGCGGCATGCCTCAAGCGCTACAGAGACCATATTTCCACACGCAAAGATCGATATATCATTTCCCGGCGAAAGGACCGTGGCAGCAGGAAACTCAAATGGAGGAGGTTCGTCAAAGACGACTGGTGAAGGAGCACGTGATAACCGTACGTATACCGGTCCTGCATCAAACCGGGCGATAAATTTAACCACAGCCGTTGTTTCATTGGCATCAGCCGGTACAATCACATTCATATTTGGCAAAATGCGCATAATTCCGATATCTTCCAGCATTTGATGGCTCGCCCCATCTTCACCGACTGTCAAGCCGGCGTGAGTGGCGACTATTCGTACTGGCACACGCGGATAGGCGATGACTTGGCGGATCTGTTCCCATGGTTTTCCAGCGGCAAAGATAGCAAACGTCGAGGCAAACGGTCGTTTCCCCGACATAGCCAATCCGGCTGCCACTCCCATCATATTCGGCTCTGCTACGCCCATATTGAAGAACCGATTGGGAAATGCATCGGCAAAGTACTTTGTATGTGTCGATCCAGCCAGATCAGCGGTAAGAACAACGATCCGCTCGTCTTCTTTCCCTGCTTCCAGCAGAGCGCGGCCATATGCTTCGCGTGTCATTGCACGGCGGGTTTCAGCCATTCTTTCTCCCTCCCTCCCAATCACTTAAGAAGCGCGTGATCCCAATATCAGTCAGAGGATGATCAGGCATCTTTTTTAATATCGCATAAGGGAGAGTAGCGATATCAGCCCCGATCAGGGCTGCTTGCACGACATGAAGAGGATGCCGCACACTGGCAACGATAACCTCAGTATCAAATGCGTAGTTGTCATATATATCCATGATCTGTGTAACGAGATCCATCCCGTCGCCGCCGCAGTCGTCGATCCGCCCAACGAATGGAGAGACGAACTTTGCACCTGCCTTGGCTGCCAATAGCGCCTGATTGGGAGAGAAGACCAACGTGACATTGGTAGCGATCTCCTCAGAGGTAAGAATGCGCACCGCACGCAGTCCATCCATCGTCATCGGGATCTTAATTACTACATTGGCGTGAATCTTTGCCAATTTATGCGCCTCGGTAACCATATCCGCCGTATTAAGCGCCATCACCTCAGCGCTCACCGGGCCATTAACGATCGCACAGATCTCTGCAATTAGCTTGTGGAACTGGTGCCCCTCTTTGGCAACGAGTGAGGGGTTAGTCGTCACGCCATCGATTACCCCAGCTTCGGCCATCTCTTTGATCTCAGTAATATTTGCAGTATCGATAAATAATTTCATCTTTCCTCCTTCCTTTACGACGTACTATCTTCATCCGTCCTCAATTGGCGAATCGTCTGTAAGTTTATCTGATCAGCATTCGGCTTTCCATCGATCTCTTTCGGTGTCTCTAATATGAACGGTAAATGGCGTAAGCGATGGTCATTTATCAGGAGACGGAATCCATACTCTCCGATTTCCCCCTGGCCGATATGTTGGTGTCGGTCACGTCGCGCTGCCAACGGATATTGAGAATCATTCAAGTGGATCAGGTGCAAGCGTTCGATGCCGACCAGTGCGTCACATTCTTCCAAAGTCTGATTTAATCCTGCTGTCGTACGCAATTCATACCCAGCAGCAAAGCCATGGCAACTATCAAAAGAGATACCGACCCGCGAATTATCACTCAACGAGTTGATGATCCTCCCTAACTCAGCGAACGTTGTCCCGATCGTCGTTCCTGTTCCGGCTGTATTTTCGAGCAGGATCTTTACATTCTTATAATCACGAAACTCCGGAGAAGCGATCACCTCGTTGAGGGCGGCGACAGCGCGGGTGATGCCTGTTTCGACACCACTTCCTTTATGAGAGCCGATATGGGTGTTGATATGGTCAATTTTTAGCATCCCTGCCGTAGCGATCTCGGCGCGGAGAGAATCGATCGAATGCCGATATATCTTTTCTTCCGGACTGGCCAGATTGATCAGATACATAGTATGGATCACCATATAACAGATAGTCGATGCTTCCCGTCGGTACTGAAACGATTCTGCTGTTTCAACGGAAATCGGGTCTATCTTCCAAGAACGGGCATTGTGCGAGAAGATTTGTAATGCATTTATTCCCAACGCCTCGGCAGCGTCGATCACGCTGGTGAATCCTTGGCTGATCGATAGATGGCACCCCAGAATCAGGTTATCATTCGCCATCTCTCTCCGGTAATTGCGGTAAATTAAAGAGGGTTACTGCATTGGCAGTCGTCTCTCTTGCGATCTCTTCCACGGTCTCTCCTCTTATTTGCGCGATCTCCTCTGCAACATAACGAACATAAGACGGCTCATTCCGTTGACCACGAAATGGAACCGGGGTAAGGTATGGAGCATCTGTTTCCACCAACAGTCTCTCCAACGGACTCTCCGCGATAAGAGAGCGTAATTCTTTATTGTTGGGAAAGGTTACCGATCCACTGATTCCAAGATAGAATCCCAGCTCAAAGAGATGCCGCGCAAACTCGATCTTACCGAAGAAACTGTGCACCACACCGCGGTAAGGACCACCGATATCGCGCAGAATTGCCAATAGATCATGATCAGATTTTCGGTTGTGGATGATGAGGGGCAGGTTCGCTTGTCGCGCAATCTTTATCTGCTCGTAGAAGAGATCACGCTGGATATTACGCGGCGAGAGATTGCGATAGTAGTCGAGCCCGATCTCGCCGAGTGCAACCACCTCCTGTACTTGTGACAGCTTTGTAAGCTGGATCAGTGCCTCATCATCGACAGCAGCGGCATAGTGAGGATGGATCCCTGCTGTCGCATATACATGCCGATATTCTTTCGCCAAGGTGATCGCTGCCCGGCTCGAATCAATATCGATCCCCACAGTGATAATCGATACATCTTCTGTGAAGGCGCGCATAATGACTGCGGCGCGGTCACGTCGATAAGCGGTCATATCGAGATGAGCATGGGTATCGATAAGCTTCATCTATCTTTTGTCTTCCTTCCAACTCGAATATCGCTTGCGGCAAAAAAGAGATCAGATCAGTCGGGAGAATCGCTCGTTCCGCTCTATCAACTGCTAGCAGGTCGGCGGTAAAACCATGGAGATAGACGCCGAGGAGTGCAGCATCAAGACTGCTCGCCCCTTGCCCGATCAATCCAGCGATGATTCCAGTCAGCACATCACCACTCCCTCCACTGGCCAGGCCTGTATTCCCCGTTGGATTGACAAAGATCTCTCCACTCGGCGAAGCGATCACCGTCGGCTTTCCTTTGAGGATAAGATAGAGATTGTATTGCTGAGCGAACGAGCGAGCAACAACGAAGCGATCAGCATTGATCTCTGCCGCTGGAACCTTGATCAATCCGGCAAGCTCACCGGGGTGGGGAGTGAGGATTAATTCCGTTTCCACCTCCTTGAGTAGATGGAGATGATCGGCAAAAGCGTGGATGCCATCAGCATCGAGAACGACCGGCACTCTGGTCTCTGCCAGTACCATGCGGACGAGATTACCGACCTGCAAAGAGCGCGAGAGGCCAGGGCCGATTGCCACTACATCCTTCTCCCGAAGATTAGCCAGCAGAGGCTCTTTTGCAAGATTAGAGAGCCGGCCCTGGTGATCAGGGAGGGGAATAGTGATCGTCTCAATAAGTGTCGTTTCCAGAATCGAATTCAAAGACTGTGGTGCAGCCAGATAAACGAGCCCGGCACCAGAACGCAGAGCAGCTTGTGCTGTGAGAATCGCTGCACCTGTCATCCCCTGAGAGCCTGCGATCACCAGGACGCGGCCGAAATCGCCCTTATGTCCATCTATACGCCGCGCTGGAAAGAGAGACTTGATATCACTTCGTTCCACGAGGAAAGCAGAGGGATTGATCTCTGCCCGTGCTCGCTCCGGGTATTCGACCGCGGCGATTGCCACCTCACCGATATAGTGGCGGGCCGGAAAGAGAAGATGAACCGGTTTTAAGTATTCCATGGCGATCGTTAACTCCGCCTCCACAGCGCAACCGAAGATCCGGCCGTTATCAGCCGACAAGCCAGAAGGGATATCGAGCGCAATGCACTGTGCTTTACAGTCGTTGATCATCTCGATGACCCGACTGTACTCTCCTGCAAGAGGACGATCAAGACCGATACCAAGCAGAGCGTCGATCACCACATCAGCTTCTGCTAGCGCCTTTTGTAATGGAGAAAGATCATCGGTCAAGTAGATGAGGGAGACTGCTCCTCTCTTCTCTAAAACCGCTGCGTTCGTCGCTGTATCAGAACGTAATTGCCCGCGTTGCGCAAGGAGGAAGACCGAGATATGAGGGGATCTATCCTGTAAATAACGACTGACAACAAGGCCATCTCCTCCGTTACCGCCGCGTCCGCAGATGATCACCACTCGCTTATTCTCGATCTCAGGCACACGCGAGAGGATGATCTCCGCTGCGCTACGGCCAGCACTTTCCATTAGTGCGAGCGATCCTATCCCTGCTGTGGCAGCTCGTTCATCGAGCTCTCGTTGTGCTTGGCTGGTCAATATTGGTTGCATTGATATTTATGGTTCTTCTCCAATTTAGTTGCTAAAAAGAATTCAAGGATTCAAGTGCTTATTTTCTAAGGATTTTATTGCCTGAAGCATTCTTTCAACTTCTCCCATATCTGTCTGAAGTTTCTTTGTAATTCTTAAGCATTTCCCTCGAATCCTCATGATCTTACCAACTTTTTTGGAGATGATCCATATTTATTTAAGCACAAAATGAAAGATGGTTGGCGATTGGCGATTCCTATAACTCCTTGCGCTGCAATACAAACCAAGAGAGAAAGAGGCAAACAACGATTACCCCAAGGCTTACTGCGACCGCCCACCAAGCGCTGGGGGCGGGCCCGGCAACGAGCTCTGTACCCCAACTCACCAACCTGTTGGGGGTGTAGTCTCCAATCGCGGGAATTCCCGAGACGATCGCTCCTCCAATGATAGCAACCAACGCCATCCCTCCTGCTGCCAGTTCGTTCTTGACGAGGCTGCTGCACAGGAGGATTACCGCGAGGCAGGTGACAAAGAACAGCCCCAGCAACAGATGTAAAGCGAGGAATGCCCAGCCATTCACTTCCCCAAATAGGAAAGAGGTGTAGCCATAGCAAACTAGACCCGCAAGCGCCAGGGCGACAATGGTTGTCAGACTAAGTCCCACCAGCTTGGCGACGATAAAGCTCCCTCGCCCCACCGGTTTGCAAAGCACCATCGCCGCTGTTCCGCAGTCTCTCTCTGTGGCGATTGCTCCCATACTGATCAGGATGACGGCCAGCATCCCCATAAACGAAAGCATCTCGACGTACTCCTTCACCACATCCATCACGGTGAAGGCAGGAAGCATGGCGACCACTTCCTCTGGAACAAACTCGGGAAGGAAATAGAACGTCAGCGGGCTCACTATTCCGAACAGCAGGAAGATACCGGTGACGATGAACAGCTTGTAGGTTTTGAGCTGCTCTTTGAGTTCCTTTTTTATGAGTACGCTCAGCCCGGTCATTTTTCACCTCCGCTGCCGACCAATTCAATAAAGATGTCCTCCAGGCTGGGCAGCGTCAGCTCGTAGCGAAGCAAAGTCAAGCCGCTTGACGCAACTATCCGTGGCAGTTCTAGATTTGCATGGTTCACATCCCTGGCCTGGAGGCGGATGATCGGCTCACCGTTAAGTCTTACCATCTCCACCTTTGCCACCCAGGGCAGGGCCTCGAGTTGCGAAATCAAGTGGCTGGCATCTTCCTCAAACTGGAGCTCAAAAACCGAGCGAGCATATCGCTCCCGGAGTTCTTCTATCGGTGACTCGGTGACCAGCCTCCCGCGGCTGATGATGCCCACTACGTCGCAAACCCTCTCCACATCAGACAGAATATGACTTGACATGAACACCGTCATTTCAGCGCGGAGCCGCTGGATGATTGAGAGCACCTCGCGCCGGCCCACAGGGTCAAGGGCGGAACATGGCTCATCGAGAAATAGCACTTCGGGGCGATTGATCAGGGACTGAGCGATCCCCAGTCGCTGCCGCATACCACGTGAATAGCCACCGATTCTGCGTTCAGCATCTCCCTGCAGATCAACCATCTTCAGCAGCTCATCGCAGCGCAGTTTTATCTCCCGCGATGGGAGATGGTGCAGTTCTCCGACGAAGCTCAAGAACTCACGCCCGCTCATCCAGTTGTAGAAGGATGGTTCCTCAGGCAAATACCCGATCTTGCGGCGCAGGGAGATTGAGCTGGACTCTATCTCCTCGTCTGCTACCCAGGCTCTGCCCTCTGTAGGGGTGATGAGACCGGTCAGCAACTTCACGGTTGTCGTCTTTCCGGCGCCGTTGGGACCCAGGAAGCCGAAGATAGATCCTTCGGCAACGCTCAGGTTGAGGCCGTCCAGGGCAGCGATAGATCCGTAGTGTTTGGTCAGCCCTTCACATCGTATCGCTTCCATTTCAGTCGTCCTTACGCCCGATAGTCAGGTACAGAATTGGCCCGATATAATGGATAAGAACGATCACCAACACCCACACGAGCTTATTCCTCCCGGCGACTCGCTTCCTGTTTTTCAGGTCGCGTAGGGCGATTGCGATGAGACCGAGCTGGATCACCACTAACGGGATTAACAACGGAATTATCTCGCGAATCTCGCTACCATTCATCATTTACCTCCTTTAATTTTTGATACTTGCTGTTGTATCTCTTCTAATTCTCTTTGTAACATCAGCATTCTCTCAAGTTTCATTATCGCAAAACCTCCCTGCTCTGGTTTGCCCACAAAGAAAAGGGTATCTCCTGCTTTTATATTGAAAACTTCTCTAAGTTTCACTGGAATGACTATCTGTCCCTTTGTTCCAACTGTTGCTGAACCGTAAAAGATATCACCTGTTTTTTCTTGCTCCACTTCTTTATACCATCCTCTCAGGTTATATATTTCCTATAAGTATAACTAATTATACTGATGCATGAAATAGTTGTCAGGCCCTAACTGCTCCCAGTTGTGTTTGGGGTCTACCATAGATGACAGGCAGCCCCGCTGATCGGTAAGTAGACCGTAGTTCACCTGAAGCTTCCCCCTTATTTTTGTCTTGGTTTTAGCCTAACGCCGCCAGCGGATACCTCTTTCCGGCCTGTGTGTGATACCTGCGTGCACCAGGTAGGTGCACGCAGAGAGAGAGAAAACTAAAATTTCTGGATCATCTCCAAAAAAGTTGGTAAGATCATGAGGATTCGAAGGGTCAAGGTACAGGAGATCGCTGATCTTTAAGGATGGAATTTTATCAAATAACAGAAGTAGTACGGCGTGCTTTACGCGAAGATCTCTCACTGGGCGATGTGACGACAACAGGTCTCATTCCACGCGATCTAAGAGGCTGCGGAACAATAATTGCTAATGAAGAAGGTTTATTAGCGGGAATCGATGTTGCATGTGAAGTCTTTCGCCAGATCGATCCTGTTCTCACTTTTCAACCTCACCTCAGCGATGGGACACATCTTACTCCAAAGAGACTGATCGCTACTGTCAAAGGGAGATTATGTTCCATTTTAAGTAGCGAGCGAGTCGCGCTCAATTTCCTTCAACATCTGTCTGGAATTGCCACATTGACGGCTCAGTATGTAGCTGCTGTCGCTGATACAAAAGCTTGCATCCTCGACACGCGTAAGACGATTCCCGGCCTGCGTCATTTGGCCAAGTACGCTGTCGCAGTTGGCGGCGGCAAGAACCATCGCATCTGCCTCGGTGATGGCGTGTTGATTAAAGAGAATCATATCATTGCTTGTAATAAGCTCGGTATGGAACTTCCGGAGATAATCAAACAGATGAAGCGCAAAGCCCCTCATACTCTGCGAGTGGAGATCGAAGTGAGAACGGTTACTGAGGCCGGTAAAGCGGCAGCAGCAGGGGCGGATATCATCTTACTCGATAATATGAGTTTGGAAGAGATGGAGGAAGCAGTAACCGTAGTTGCCGAGCGGGCGCTGTTGGAAGCATCTGGCGGGATTACACGAGAGAATATCCGTGCTGTTGCTGAAACTGGTGTTGATCTGATTTCAATCGGCGCACTCACACATTCTGCTAAAGCACTCGATATATCGTTAGATGTTAACTGACGACACATCCTGTAATAGCGTGGAGGCAATGAACTTACACAAAGACGTCAAGACCACCTTAATCGTTAGTTGCTCAGGTTGTCAGGTCCACACGGTTCGGAGATGGTTTGAGGTTTGAGGTTTGTGGTTGAGAGAGCCTCCATACTTAGGTTAATAAAGACAAATATAGCAGAGGTGAATATGAAATATGCTTAATATCGCAGAAAAACTGTTGCTATTGGCATTGCACGATGAAAAAGGGACTCTCTTATCCTCTGCTTCTGCGTCGCTGTTATATGGACTTTCCGGCGCGGTTCTCCTGGAGCTTGCGCTCAGTAAGAGACTGCATATCGACAACGAAATTTTACTGGTGTCTGACACTACTCCGACGGGAAATGACATCCTCGATGAAGCGCTACGTACAATAACAGCATCCAAAAAAGATAGGAGTACTGAAGACTGGGTGAAAGCTCTCAGCACAGGAATCAAAAATCTCAAAGAGCGATTACTGGACCGGCTTGTTCAAGAAGGTATTCTTCGTAAAGAAGAACGTCGAATTCTGTGGGTTATTCCAGTCACACGGTACCCGATGCAACGATCTAAGATAAAGCAAGAGATACGCGAAGAGATTCGCGCCGCACTGCTCGATGACCAGAGACCTGCCCCACAGACGGTTATACTAATCAGTTTAGTGTCGACATGTGATCTGATGGGTGAATTGTTCGCTCGGAATGAGCTTAAGCGTGCCACCGAACGAGCAAAGAAGATTGCAAAAGAATCTCTTATTACCGATGCTGTCTCTGGTACCGTTTCAGCAGTCGACGGAGCTGTATCTGTCGCTGTGCAGGCGGCAATTATCGCTGCTGTCGCAACCACGGTTACGACAAACTGCCCTGCCTCCTGCTCATGCAGAACTCTCTGACAGACGGCAAACTCTAAACTTTTAGCAACCAGATTGCAATTTAGCCTTAACTAAGATTACTCTCCGGGTGTGATATTATCATTTGTTCCTGGGTTAACTTCAGGAACAGGTGATACTCCATTCTCTTCCGGTGCTACTGACAATCCACGTTCTCTTCTTAGAGATTCAATTTTATTCAACGGCTTTTCCAGTTGCCGCAAGCGGGTTGTCGTGAGAATTTCGTAGTCTTTCTGTACTTGTCCAATCCGCTTGCCGAGTAGTTCCAGTTTATTGCAAAACTCATCCCACTCTTTCCTAAATCTACTCAACAATGACAATATTTCACTTGAGGTCTGTTCTAAGGCGAAATTATCAACGGCTTGCCGGATGACTGCCAAAACGGCAAATAGAGTGATCGGTGAGCAAAGGACTACTTTATTTTTAAGTCCTTCATCGAGAATTGTGCTGTCCTGTTCATGGATAAATGCATAAATCTGTTCACTGGGAATCAATAAAAGCACATAATCAACGGTATTTTGCTCTGGATTTATATATTCACGTGTTGTCACTTCTTTGATCTTAGCTTTGACGTCGCGCAAGAACTTATTGCGAAAGTTTATCTTGTCTGACTCGGTGTTAGCGGCAAGAAATTGGGTGTAGTTATCCCAGGGGAATTTAACATCCATATTCAGTTTAAGGTTACGTGGTAACAGAAAGGTAAAATCCGGTCGTGATCCGATCTCACCGATAGTTTGCTGTTTCAAATAATTTACATTCTCAATGAAACCGGCAATCCGCAAAATATCTTCCGCCATCCGTTCGCCCCATTGTCCTCGCACTTTCGTACTTACCAGAGCTTCCCGCAGCATGTTGGTAGTCTTCATAAGATTTGCAGTCTGCTCGCTGGTCGCTTTTAATTGGCCGGCGAGTTCACCAAACTTCTCGACCCTATCTCTTTCAAGTTCATTGATAAGTTTAGAAACAGTCGTTAGTTCAGATGTCATGTGCTGTAATTGTTGGTCGATGAGACCTTTCTTGGTCTCTAATTCTTTGGTCGTTACCTCTCTCTCTGCTGCCAACGTAGTTTGAGCTAACTTGAGAAATTCTTCAGTGGATGTTGATAGTGCAGCAAGTGACAGACTACCAAAACTCGCCTTGATATTTTCAATTATCGCATCGATATTTGCTTTGCGTTGAGTTTCATTTTCACGCAGTAACTCCTCTGCAATCTCCTTGGCTGTCTTTGCTTGCATTAGCCTTAATGCAAAAGCAACGGCTAATCCTAAAATAAACCCGACAAATAGCGCGACAAGAATTAGCACCCAGCTCATAGATTCCTCCTCAGAGGGACATACGGTGAGCGAGACCGACGAGTTCAGCAAGGGATATTCTCTCTTGCTGTAAGTATCGGCGCATGCGTTCCTCAATCTCAGTAAAGATGGTAAGACCTTTGTAGGCGATTCCTGTGCCGATCTGGACAGCCGTTGCTCCGGCAAGAATAAATTCGATTGCATCTTCACCAGTAACAATGCCACCGGAACCGACGATCGGTATATTAACTGCTTTATAAAGCTCATAGACGGCCCGGATCGCTATCGGTCGAATTGCAGGGCCAGAGAGACCACCAGTGATATTCCCTAATAGCGGTCGTCTTAACGTGATGTCAATTGCCATTGCTGGTAGGGTGTTAATCGCTACGAGCGCGTCGGCACCACCGGATTCAGCAGCCTTACCGATTATTGTAATATCAGCGACCGCAGGAGAGAGTTTGGCCAATATTGGAATTTGCACTGCCTGTCTGACCGCATATACTATCTTCTCCACTGACTGCGGGTCGCTGCCCACTGCCAAGCCATATCCAGATGCATGGGGACAGGAGAGGTTGATCTCAATCGCCGCAGCAACAGGAGCGATAATTGCTGCTACCTCGGCTGCTTCTGCGGGTGTGCTACCATAAATACTGGCGATAAGTGGCACTGCTGCGGGGTGCTTGTCCCATCGCGCCAACTCAGCAGCAAAGACTTTTACGCCGGGATTGGGCAACCCCATCGCATTCAAATAGCCGCAGTCGGTCGCGACGATAGATGGTCCAGAATATCCCGGCCGCGAAACAAGCCCCATACTCTTTGTCGTCACAGCACCGATATTGCATTCAGCCACCCGGCGGAGAATATCATTTCCTGTACCGAGGATGCCGCTGGCAAGGATAAGCGGGTTCTTCAATCTCATACCACAGAGGTTAATTTCTAACATAATCAGATGTTATCCTCATTTCGATAAATATTCAGCTAATCCTATTCCCTGTAACGCCTTTTCGCACTGTAAACCGCGGGGTACAGCGTCTCTTTCTTGTCATTGCGAGAGTTCGGAGAACTCGTGGCAATCTCAAAGAGATAATGCTCGTTTAGATACTAAAATCTGAAGTCTTGCGCAAACTTGTCCTCGCGAAGGCGGGGAATGGCAAGAATTGAAATCACAAATTCCAAGCACCAATTTCCAAACAAATCTCAATGACCAATGACCAAAATCTCAAACAGAAAGGCCGGAGTCTTTTCCTCGATTGTTGACAAATCGCTCATAGAAGTTTGGTTATTGAGATTTGGTTATTG
>JAJHSB010000027.1 GCA_022684035.1 Candidatus Acetothermia bacterium
CCGAATATTGGTCCTGTCCAGTACAGCACCTATCAAGGCTAGACCCGAATGACTGGAAAGTTGTTCATCTCCCTGCACTATCTCGAAACGCATCTTCACCTTTAGGGTGAAAGTCTTCAGCGGCTTCCCCACACTCGAGTATAGCAGGTTTCAGATACGAAATGCAAGGAAAAGTCCAGCTAGCCTCACGGATTCAGGTAACAATTATCTCCTTAATCTGAAGTTCCTGAGGCAGAAATAAAGTAACCTCTGTTGAGTTGGAAGGTTTCCCGATAATCAGAGTACAGCGTTCTCTCTGCACCCAGATTCTGCAAATTGGGAGCACTTTGTAGCCTCATCCTATCTCGAGGAAGTGTACTACGTAATCAGAGTGGATGTCAAGCAAAGAGCAGGGATCTGGAGTCTACCATTAGATTTTGTCAAGAAAATTAGTATTATGTCTTCTGATTCTCCTCTGATTTTCCCATAGTAAACCTGTTATTGCCAAAAAAGCCTCCGAAAGAGCTTCTTAAAAACAGAAAGCCGCCTCCACTCGAAATAGGGGAGTTTTTCCCTTCCCAAAGGAACACGGTATACCCAATTCTCACCATGCCCAACACGGAAGTGGCAATTTTCGCATAAAAGAGCACAATTTCCGAGAGAATCAGTTCCGCCGTCCTTCTTGGGCTTTTTGTGGTGAGCATGCCATGCTCCCCGTTCTCCCCGATCTTGGTTATCCTTAACAAGCTTCTTCCCACAAGCAGCACAACAGCCACCCTGTCTCTTCCACGCTCTTTCTTTGACCTCTTTTGAAAAGCCCATTTCTCTACCGCCTGTCATTCTTCCATCTTCACATTTTAACAATAAAATCCTCGACTAGTGCAAAATCTCTCCTTTTGTAGCATTCGTGGCACAATGCAAGGCACCAGTTTCATCACTCATCAGAGATGTAATGAGTGAATCGCATTTAAATCTCTTGTTACTTGTTGACATTTGTCAACAAAAAGTTTATCATAAGTTTATGATAACCAAACGATTCGGTGCGCACCTGCGTACATTGCGTCAGGCAAAGGGGATTGGACAGCGCGAACTGGCCCGTCGAGTTAATATCGAGGCCAGTCGGCTCTGCCGTATTGAACAGGGTGAGCGCCCCCCTCCGCTCAACCGACTCGGTGCGTTGGCGCAAGCGCTGGATGTGGATCTCTCTGAGCTTCTTGCTCTTATTGATGGCGGGCGAGAGCTTGATCAGGCACTTGTGCGGTTGCCACGTGAGAACCGGATTACAGGCAAAATCATCTCATATGCCGCAGGAATCGCCGTTCTCCAGGTAGGCAAAGAGGTAAGCGATATTGCAAGTGCAGCAGAACTGACTATCCATGATGAGGTAACGATCGCTCTTTCTCCCCGTGCAGTCTTTCTTGCTCTTCAACTGCAACAATCCAGTGCGCGTAATAAGTTTCGCGGCATGATCACAGCGATTAAGTATCAGAAAGGCACAGCACGGATCGATATTGATTGCGGCTCGTTTCCACTTGTGAGCGTGATTACTGCTCGTTCGGCAACAGAGATGGACCTTACCGTTGGCAAGGAAGTATATGCCTTTTTTAAGGCTACGGCTGTTTCTGTACTCACATTGCAAGACCGAGTGAATAAAATTAGGGGGAGATATTAGATAAGGCTTGAACTATATGACAGAAAAAGAATTGCACCACTTCGACAAAGCGACTTTACAACTTTAACAGGAGGAAAAATGATCGATCGAAGCAAACTGACTGTGATGTTAGTAGTAGTATTTTGCACTGCTCTTATGTTCGGCGTAACAGCAATCGGTGGAGCAGCGTCAGGACCACTCGGCAATCTTGTTTTGGCAACAACGACCAGCACTTACGATTCAGGATTACTACATATCTTAAATCCAGTCTTTACGGATCTGTTCGGGGTGAGGGTGAAAGTGATCTCTGTCGGAACCGGCGCGGCATTGGAGTTGGGGCGACGGGGAGATGTGGATCTGGTATTGGTCCATGCCCGCACAGCCGAGGATCGGTTCATGGAAGAAGGATACGGCATCAACCGTCGCGATGTGATGTTCAACGATTTTATCATTGTCGGGCCGGCTGATGATCCGGCGATGATTTACGGAATGCTAAATGTTACTGACGCACTGCAGCAGATCGCGATGCATGAGGTGCTCTTCCTGTCGCGTGGTGATCGATCAGGGACCCATATTCGGGAGCGCTTCCTCTGGGCCGAAGCCGGGATCGAGCCGATCGGCCGCTGGTACCAAGAGAGTGGAAGAGGGATGGGAGATACGCTTGTCCAAGCCAGCTTGATGGGCGCCCATACATTGGTTGATCGCGGAACATGGCTGGCAATGCGCGAGCGACTTGATTTAGTCGTTCTGGTAGAGGGTCCGCTGCGCGGTGGTGATGTGCGTCTCGCCAATCCCTATGGGATACTAGCAATCAACCCTGCCATCCATCCCCATGTCAACTATATCATGGCGATGGCGTACATCGGGTTTATCACCTCGCCATTAGGACAGGAATTGATCGCTGGCTTCAAGCGTAATGGCGAACAACTCTTTTTCCCAGCGGGATTACAGCGAGGGCCGAATTTCGCCCAGTTTATCCCGGAAGAATGTCGGGGTGATGACGATCGCGACTGAACCGGCTATCAGGAGGTAGATTAATGGAATCATTTCATTTCTTGTGGGTAAGTCTGACGCAGGCGGTATCACTCCTGTTGCGGCTCGATCCTCCGCTGATAAGTATTATAGATGTCTCGCTACGTGTTGCATTCACCGCATTACTCATCGGTAGCGCAATCGCTATACCAATAGCTGTTCTCCTGACAAGCAAAAACTTTCCTGGTCGCCAATTCCTGCGCATGCTCATCAATGTCGGCATGGGGCTGCCGTCGGTGATTGCCGGGGTGGTGGTATTATTGTTGTTGACGGCACGAGGGCCGTTCGGAGCATTCAACCTCCTCTGGACGCCAACAGCGATGGTCATCTCGCAGACCGTCCTTATCACACCCTTGATCACCGGCGTGATGATCTCTTCCCTACTCGGAGTCGATCAACGGGTAAAGGACGCCGCAGTTAGCTTAGGGGCGAATCGCGCCCAACGCGCTCTCGTCATCTTACGTGAGGCTCATTATGGAATGCTCACCGCTCTCATGGCCGGGTTTGGCCGTGCGATCGCTGAGGTCGGCTCAGTGATCATGGTCGGAGGGAATATTGCTTGGGCGGATGGTATCTCCCACACCCGGACATTAACTACAGCAATGATACTGGAGGTGCGGCGAGGCAACTTCGAGCAGGCACTTGCATTGGGGATAATTCTGTTGACGCTTGTTTTAGTTGTCAACTGGATAGCGATCTGGCTGCAGCGGCGGGCCGGGCGATGATCACTGTTGAGGATCTTTACTTCGGTTATCAGGCTGACCGACCGATACTTGCTGGCATAAACTTTTCCGTTGCTCGCGGCGATCTCTTTGCCTTAATGGGGCCAAGTGGAAGCGGTAAGACGACCATACTTCGTCTCTTCAACCTCTTTATTACACCGTGGCACGGGAGAATCCTGCTCGACAAGGTCGATCTGCAGCGGCTGACTGGAAAGGAACGATTGGGGATGCAACGCCGGATGGCAATGGTCTTCGAAGCACCAGCCCTATTTAACACCTCTGTAGCAGCAAATATCGCCTATGGACTAAAAGTGCGGCATGAGAAGCGAGCAACGATCAACAACGCTGTCCAGGAGATGCTTGCACTTATCGGCCTGCAGAAGATAGCACGGAAGTCCTCATCCCTGCTTTCCCGCGGCGAAGCACAGCGAGTTGCAATAGCACGAGCGATGATCGTGCGTCCGGAGATATTATTCCTCGATGAGCCGACAGCGAACCTTGACCCCCATAATGTCAGTCGGATTGAAGAGCTAATTAGAACAGTGAATGAGCAGTTTGGCACAACGATCGTGATGACGACGCATAATATGGGCCAAGCACGAAGACTTGCTACTACCGTCGGCTTTCTCTATGACGGTCAACTCGTAGAATGGGGTGACACCAAGACCATCTTCACTGCAGCAGTCGACGAACGCACCACAGCGTTCATCTCCGGTGATCTGGTCTGTTGAGCGAAATAGCCCTCAGTGGTCAGTGGAAAGAAGAGATCAAAAGTTCATTGAGGTTGTTGAGTCGCATTAGAGCGACGAAAATCATCATTCCGGGTAGCAAGCCGATGCTGTTGAAATCAATCGCTACCTTTATGTTGGGTTGTGGCTACCAGTAAGATGAGCAGCCCCGTCCCTAAGAAGAGGCTATTACCCGGTGAAATCGTTCCCCGGTGATCACAACGATCGTCGTCAAAATATTATACCGGTTAATATGGTATGTAATGCATTACCAATAGTCAGTCTGGCTTTGTTCAGTATCTATTGCAGATAGTATAGGTCGCCATTTTGCTAAGCAACAAAAACAGGATTGCTTCGCAGACTCGCAATGACAAAAGAAGGATTAGGCCCTAACTTCTGAACTCTTTCGCAAATTGGAAAGAAGTTGAAATCACAAATTCCAAGCACCAATTTCCAAACAAATCTCAATGACCAATGACCAAAACCTCAAACAGAGAAGCCGAAATATTTTCCTCGATTATTGACAAATCGCTCACAGAAGTTTGGTTATTGGAATTTGGTCATTGTTTGGAAATTGAGATTTGGTCATTGGGATTTCCGGCCTGTCCCGGTTAGGAATTAAGACCTTAACCGTGAACCTTCTTCTCCGCCTCTGTCCTAACTCTGAACTGTGAACCTCTTAACCTTTCTGCGTGCCGTGCCCCTACTGAGAATCCCGATCAAGTATTAGGGGGATCGTCCCTAATTCCTAATCCCTGCTCTTTAATCCCGAACCGTGAGAAGCAATAAGTACTTGCAAACTATCGGTTACAGTTAAATATCCAGGTTCGTTATCTTCTCGCAGTTCTCTTTGATGAAGTCGCGCCGCAACTCCACATTGCTGCCCATCAATGTGGAGAAGATCTCATCAGCTGCCAGCGCATCTCTAATCGTTACTCGTTTAAGAATTCTATTTTGCGGATCCATCGTTGTCTGCCACAACTCGGCTGGATTCATCTCTCCCAACCCTTTGAATCGTTTTGTGGAAAAGGTTCCGTTATTTTCCGCACGAAATCGCTCTAACTCCTCTTCAGAATAAAGGTAAAATTCCTTCTTTCCTTGCGTAAGTTGATAGAGAGGAGGATTGGCAATGTAAAGGTGACCTTTTTCAATCAGTCCACGCAGATATCGGAAGAAGAAGGTGAGCAGCAGAGTTCTAATATGCGCCCCGTCGATATCGGCATCACTCATTATAATTGCCTTGTAATAGCGCAGTTTTTCCATGTCGAACTGATCGTTGATCCCTGTGCCGAGCGCAGTTACTATCGCTTGGAGTTCTTCGTTACCCAACAACTTTGTTATGCCGGCTTTCTCTACATTAAGGACCTTACCTCGCAAAGGAAGGATAGCTTGAAACGTCCGATCACGCCCTTGTTTTGCACTACCACCAGCAGAATCGCCTTCAACGATATAAATTTCGCAGGCTGCCGGATCAGAGATAGAACAATCAGCCAATTTCCCCGGCAGAGAGGTCGACATAAGAACACTCTTTCGCCGTGCGATCTTGCGCGCTTTGGATGCGGCGATACGAGCACGTGCCGCAGCGAGAGATTTTTCGATGATCGCGCGAGCAATCGATGGCTGCTTCGTAAATAACAGGACCAGTTTCTCATGGATGATAGAGGCAACAATCTCATGTACTTCCGGATTCCCCAACTTTGCCTTTGTCTGGCCCTCAAACTCCGGATTAGGGTGTTTTATATTGATAATTGCTACCAACCCCTCGCGGAAATCTTCTCCTTTCAAGTTTGGTTCGTCTTTGCGGATTATCTTCTTTTCCCGTCCGTAATCATTGAAAAACTTTGTCAATGCCGACTTAAATCCGAGAAGATGTGTCCCCCCTTCTTCAGTATTGATATTGTTGACAAACGAGAAGATCGATTCATTGTACGCATCGGTGAAGAGCAGTGCCATCTCTACCACAATGCCTGCCGTCTCACCAGCGATAAAAATCGGTTTTGGATGTACGAATTTACGTCCTGTTGCCAAATCTTTGACAAAGGCAACGATTCCTCCCTTAAATTGAAATCGTCGTGATACACCGGCTATCTCGTTATCCAATAAAATGACCAACCCGCTGTTCAAATAAGCGAGCTCTTTTAGGCGATGAGCGAGTTTAGAGAAATTGTAGCAGATTTCGTGGAAAATCTCTGTATCAGGCAAAAAGGTGATCGAGGTACCAGTAGTATTGGTTTCACCGACTATTTCCAATTTACCGTTAGGCACGCCACGGGTAAATTCCTGTCGATATATTTTCCCTTCCCGAGATACTGAAATCTGCAAATATGATGAAAGGGCATTTACAACCGAAAGACCGACTCCATGGAGTCCGCCACTGACTTTATACGTGGTGTTGTCAAACTTACCACCGGAATGGAGTGTGGTCAGTACCAGCTCTACAGTGTTGATCCCTGATTCTTTATGAATTCCCACCGGCATGCCGCGACCGTTATCAGAGACAGTCACAGAATTATTGCGATGGACAGTCACCTTGATCTCCGAACAGTAGCCGGCAAGAGCTTCGTCGATGCTATTGTCAACGATCTCTTCGATCAGATGCATCAACCCTGCTTCTCCAGTGCTGCCGATGTACATCCCAGGGCGCAATCGCACTGCTTCTAAATCTTCTAATACCTTTATTTGTTCGGCTTCATACACCATAATATCAAAGTATAACTTAAAGCAGGTTGAGATGCAACGTAAGCCTTAAGGCCGGGGATGCCAACGATTATTACCAGTATGTTGTTATCCGGCCATCGTTGTGGTACACTGTGATTAAGAACAAAAAATTCTTCAATATTTTAGGAGGAGATTATGCGCACAAAATATCTTGTTGTCATTGGCATCATTCTGTTTGGAGTGATGGTCAGTGGGTTTGCTGTTTATCACGCTGGAGTTGGTTCTGATCAGTTCACCAGGATGACGGCGGATAATAGCCGATTCCTCTTTCTCGCTGACTTACAGCCGGGAATGAGGGGTGTGGGTAGAACTGTCGTCAGGTCAGGGATTATCAGTGAATTCGCAGTTGAGATCGTTGGTATCATCGACGAACCAGGAACACTCTCCGACTTTATCGTTGTCCGGGTGAGTGGAGAACCGATTATCGAGGCAGGGGGCGTTGCGCAAGGGATGAGTGGCAGTCCGATCTATATCGATGGAAAATTGATCGGCGCTCTAAGCATGGCAGCAGTATGGGCTGAAGCAGATGATCCGATCGCACTTATTACTCCGATCGAGGGGATGCTGGAGATAATCGGCATGTTAGAGAAGAGAAGACTCAATGAGCACAAACAGTTGATCACCCAAGAGAGAGAGCCGATTGATCTTCGCCTTGTGGCTCTTCGGCCGTCTGAAGCAACTCTCAACCGAGCATTTGCAGAAGCGGCAACAAAAGGAACAAATTTGATCTTTGCTTATCCGGTAAACTCGCCGTTGATGATCAGCGGGTTGAGCGGTCGCTCGCTCTCACTCCTGATGGACGGACCAAATATCGCAATACCAGAGCGGTTGATCGATGATTTTATCGCTATTCCCCTTGCTCCTCCATTCCGGGGTTTGTCATCATTTGGGTTTATACACCATGGTCTTCCCACCAGCGTTATCGATACTGGAAAAGAGAATGCTCGTTTACCCCTTATTCCCGGTGGATCGATCGGTGTTGGATTGACCACCGGTGATATCACTATCGCTGCATTGGGAACGTTGACATATATTGCTGATGGATTACTCGTCGGTTTCGGCCATCGCTTTTTACATGGTGGAACCGCTGAATTCCCCCTTACTGCCGCCTATGTATATGATACGGTAGAGAGCTATCGCATATCGTTCCAACTGGGCAAGATCGGAGAGACGATCGGAACTATCTTCGAAGATCGCGCTCAGGGCATCGGTGGAATAGTAGATCATTTTCCGGAGATGGTCGAGCTTGCGTTTGCCGTTCGTGATATTGATCGTGAATATCGCCGGAATTTTTCAATCAATCTGGTCGATGAACCGCGACTTATGGCGGGGTTGATCCTTGCCACTGGGATCGAAGCACTCGATTCTACACTCGATCGAGTCGGGCCAGGCACGGTAGAAGTCATTTCCCGCATATATGGTGATGGGATGCCGCGACCACTTGAACGGCGGGACCTCTTTTTGAGCACGACGGATATCGCTCCCTTTGCTCCATTCCAATTGGCGTTGATCACCAATGTCTTGCAATATAACGAGTTTGTCGATCCACAGATAACGCGGATTGAGACTACGGTAGAAATTCACGAAGAGCTTCGCGCCGCTTTTATCACTGATCTTAATATCGACCGCCCTGCTTACCGACCTGGTGATCTACTCTTCTTTGAAATTGAACTACGAACCTGGCGCGGTGAGAGAGCCACCCATCGCGGCGCACTGACAATCCCCGCAGGTACTGTCGGAGATTTTATCATTATCAGAGCATTTGGTGGACCGCGTCGCCGTGAGGCTGGTGAGCCAGTTCCTGTTTTCCAAGATCTTAATGACTTAATCAGAGCGATCGAAGGTATTCCGGCATGGGATACCCTCACGATCGAGATCTTCGCGCTTACGCCAACAGGAGTACTCCTTGGCCAGAAGTTATTATCCGGAATAGCGGAAACAACTATATCGATGGACGGTTACGTCGTTTTGGATGATGTGAAAATAGTAGCAAGGTTGATCCATCCTTAGAAGTGATAGGTGATCAGAGGATGTTCTCCTGCTCTGAGATTGCGCATATCGTCACTGGATCGCTCCTGCTGGAAGATAATGCAGCGGCTATACCGATAGGTTTTACGCATGACTCACGGTTACTTGCTCCAGGAGAAGTCTTCATCGCACTTCTCGGAAAAGAGACTGACGGCCACTATTACGTACCAGAAGCGTTTGCGCGCGGAGCAATCGGGGCGATCATCTCCGATCGTACTGCCATCCCAACAGAAGGGCGCAATATAATCCTTGTCGATGACCCGCTGCAGGCGCTGCACTCATTGGCACGGCAGTGGCGCAGGCGATTCTCTGTTCCGATTATTGGGGTGGCAGGAAGTTGTGGCAAGACAACGACGAAAGAGATGATCGCGCATTTGCTGCGTCCGCATCATTATACTTTTGTATCTCCGGGAAATTACAACACCGAGTACGGTCTTCCGTTGGCGCTTCTAAAAATGGACGAGGATGTCGAAGTGGGGATATTTGAGCTGGGAGAAGAGCGCGTGGGAGATATTGCTTTGCTCGTCGATATTCTTGCTCCGACGATCGGCGTAGTCACGATGATCGGCAGAGCTCATCTAGAATTTCTGCAAAATAGTACGAGAGTCGCGGAAGAGATATGGCAGATGGTCAACCGATTGCCTTCTGATGGATATGCGATCCTCAACGCCGATTCTCCCATACTTGAAATATTACGGCGCCGGTCGACTGTAAACGGGATTAGCTTTGGCATTAAAAAAGGGGATCTCCGCGCTGCAGTGACCGATAGAAGATCCGGGTTGCACTTAGAATTAACAGCGGGAAACGAGCAAATAAAGCTAATCTCCCCGCTGCTCGGAGAACATAATAGTTATAATATCCTTGCTGCCGTTGCAGTAGCGCGGTTATTCGACATTCCCTGGAAGGAGATTCAACGAGGAGTCACTTCCTTCCTGCCTTATGAACACCGTCTTTCTCTCCATCCCTCGCTTCTCGGCTATATCCTCGATGATAGTTATAATGCTAATCCCGACTCAACTGCTGCTGCTCTTCGCGTTCTCGTTGAACTCGATTTACCCGTTAAATACCGGGCATTTATCTTTGGTGATATGCTTGAATTGGGTAAAGAGACTCCGAAATTTCACCGCTACATTATGGAGTTAGCAATCAAGTTGGGGATCGACTTTATCTTCCCTATCGGCGACAATGCATGCACCGCAGCTGCCGGGCTGCGAAGCGGCTCTCTCAGTCGGCGGATCATCATCAGTGAGGATAAGGAACTATTACAACGCCAGGTGGAAGAGAGACTTTCTCCTGGTGAGAACCTCATCTTGATCAAAGGATCGCGTGCAATGGGCCTGGAAGTCCTTGCAAAAGAATGGCGGAGTAGAGATAGGTCTTAGGTGTTGGGTATAGGCACAGCGCGGCGTGCCCATACTCTCGATTCTTCTTCTCCTCTATCCTGACTCTGAACCGTGAACCATGAACTTCTTAACCTTTCTGTCCTAAGGAACGGGATTGCTTCGCGGACTCGCAATGACAGAAGGGGGTACAGCGTCTCTTTTTCTTGTCATTGCGAGGGGTGCAGCATCTCTTCTTTTTCTTATCATTGCGAGAGTTCGCAGAACTCGTGGCAATCTCAAAGAGATAATGCTCGTTTAGATACTAAAATCTGAAGTCTTGCGCAAAATGGGAAGGAATTGAAATCACAAATTCCAAGCACCAATTTCCAAACAAATCTCAATGA
>JAJHSB010000030.1 GCA_022684035.1 Candidatus Acetothermia bacterium
GCCTGTTGCTTTGGCTATCATGGTCTTGCTCATGCCCTGCCAATGCATCAGCCCTATCAAATCCCGTTCTTCCATGCTTAAATGCTCATACCCCTTTCCCATAACACTTTAGGATAACCTTTCCTTTCCCGCTTCCTAAAGTGTTGCACTTCATTGTTGAACCTGCGTTTTTTTTTCTCTCTTTTTTTTCTGGATTCTGGATTCTGGATTCTGGCTCCTGGCTTCTGACTTCTGAGTTTGGTTATTGAGATTTGGTCATTGGGATTTCCGGCTTGTCCGGGTTAGGGGCAGAACAAACTCTGTAGGATTATAAGGAATGGGATTGCTTCGCGGACTCGCACTGACAAAGGAGGGGGGACAAGAAACGAACATCAATTCTGCCTTTTGTCTTCTGTCTGTACTGTGGGCACGGTGCACAGTATCCCTATCCACAAGCCACTGCCGACTTCTCTTTTCTGTTGTCTGCCACTACAATTTCTCATCTGGCTTCCGAACTCTACTCCCTCCGATGAACTGACTCCGAACCTTACGTTTGGGAATTACAATTTATCGTGATGCCGGTTGCACCGACAGATCTCAGTGGTATAATCAGAATATAAAGCAGAATTTGTCGACATTGACTTAGAAATTTCTATTTACTATCATGTCAACATCAATCGAAAGCTGCGATAATTAATCTGTCAAACGAGGGAAAGATTAACGATGTATGATCGATTTACACAAGACTCAATGGAGATAATAACGTTAGCGCAAGATGAAGCCGAAAGTTGGTGTCACAGCTATGTCGGAACTGAGCATTTACTATTGGCTTTTCTTAAACAGACACGAGGCGACGTATATCGCTTCCTTCGTTCACAGGGGATTAGCTATCGTCAGGTAGCCGCTATTGTAGAACAAGAAAAAGGACGCGGCACGGTCAAACTTTCGGCCAAAGATTTGGATCCAACTGCGCCCCTTAAGAAGGCAATGAAGATCAGCTATGATGAAGCGCGGCGAGCGGGATTTAATACAATTCGACCTGAGCATCTGTTATTGGGCCTGCTCCATGTGCGAGAAGGAACGGCAGCATCGATCCTTTCTCAATTGCAGGTGGACTTGAAAAAAGTGCAATCCTACTTCTCTCCTCCGCAAGGCGTGGGTGTTCCGGCTCGTAGTGGCAGTGGCCCGCGTATCAAAGTTGATCTGACGCAATTCGGCCGTAATCTGGTCGAAGAGGCAATTGCCGGCAGACTCGATCCGATGATTGGACGTAATGAAGAGATGGAACGGATCATCCAAACATTATCGCGGCGGAGGAAGAATAATCCCGCCTTGATCGGTGAATCAGGGGTCGGTAAAACAGCGATCGTAGAAGGGCTGGCGCAACGAATCGCTTCCGGCGATGTGCCGGCGGTCATTGCCGATAAAGAGATTTTTGAGCTCGATATGGCAGCGGTCGTTGCTGGGACAAAATATCGCGGTGAATTTGAGCAACGTTTAAAGACGCTGCTCAATCAGATTATGCAAGTAAAGAACATCATCTTGTTTATCGATGAACTTCCTACAGTGGTCGGCGCTGGCGGAGCTGAGGGAGCGCTCGATGCTTCAGCGATTTTCAAACCGCCGTTGGCAAAAGGAGCGATTCAATGTATCGGCACTGCAACGCTTGATCAGTACCGAAAATCAATTGAAAAGGATCCCGCTCTCCGACGTCGGTTTAAGACGATCATGATCGAGGAGCCATCGGTCGAAGATACAGTAAAGATCATTAAAGGTCTCCTTCCGCGTTATGAAGAGCATCACGGTGTTAAGATCACCGATGATGCTGTCTATCAAGCAGCGCGGCTCTCTGATCGGTACATAACAGATCAGTGTCTGCCTGACAAAGCGATCGATCTGATAGATGAGACGGCTGCAAAGATAAAGCTGGCCGGTACCGAACCCCCACTTGAAGTACGCCGCCTAATGGCTGATTTAGAATCACTCAACGCCGAAGAGCAGCAAGCTGTATCTGAACAGCAATACGAAATCGCCGCCCAACTACGTGATCAGAAAGAAGAGCTTCTGTCTCAAATCAAAATACTTTATAACTCATCGCAAGAACAAGAACTCATCGTAGATGGACGGGACATTGCGCTGATGGTCTCATCATGGACCGGCATTCCACTCGGCCATGTCCAAGAGGAAGAGAGTAAAAGAATGATCACAATGGAAGAGACAATCCATAAACGGTTGATCGGTCAGGATGAGGCGGTCAAAGCTGTCTCACGGTCTATCCGTCGCGCTTATGCTGGAATCAAAGATCCCAAACGGCCGGTCGGTGCATTTATGTTCCTCGGCCCGACTGGGGTGGGAAAGACTGAGCTTTCGAAGATACTGGCCAAATTTCTCTTTGGTGACGAAGATTCTCTTATCCGCGTTGATATGTCAGAGTACATGGAACGGTTCAGCGTCTCTCGTCTTATCGGAGCTCCTCCAGGCTATGTCGGTTATGAAGAGGCAGGAGAACTTACTGAAAAAGTACGCCATCGGCCGTACTCGGTTGTCTTATTCGATGAGATTGAAAAAGCACACCGCGATGTGTTCAACATCTTACTTCAAGTGATGGAAGATGGCGTTCTCACTGATTCACAAGGTCGGCGAGTCGATTTCAGCAATACCGTGCTGATCATGACTTCTAATGTAGGAAGTAGCGCGATAACCGACCGGACTTCTCTCGGCTTTTCCGACCAGGAAGTCGATTCTCAAAGTTCCTATCAGGATATGAAGGCACGTGTAATGAGTGAAGTGAAAAAGATATTTCGTCCGGAGTTCTTAAATCGACTCGATGATACGATCGTCTTCCATCAACTGGTTAAAGAGCAAGTGCAGCAAATCGCCGATTTGTTGTTAGGAGATCTTCAAGATCGACTTCGCGAAGAGCACAACATCGAGCTTATTTTGAACCATGCAGCCAAAGACCTATTGATCGAAAATGGATATAATCCTAAGTACGGCGCTCGTCCAATGCGACGCGCGATTGAACAGATGATCGAAACACCGTTATCCGACCTGATCCTCAAAGGAGAGTTTTCCGATGGATCGAAAATCAGCGTAACAGTTAGAAAAGGGATACTAAAATTCAGTAAAGGCGATTGAACAGATGATCTATTGCTGCACAAATTGCGGCTATCACGCACAAAAGTGGCTCGGTCGGTGTCCTGCTTGCCAAGAGTGGGATTCTTTTGCTGAAGAGCATGTCAATATTGCAAAAGATGTGCAAAGAGAGGGACGGTCGAGTTGGATCGGTTCGGAAATTCAACCGGTCAATTCCATTGAGGTCGATGTTGCAGAACGGTTTTCCTGTGGGATCAATGAAGTCGATCGGATCCTCGGGGGCGGGTTGATTGCAGGATCAGTGATTCTCTTCGGCGGTGAACCAGGGGTGGGGAAGTCAACCTTGCTGCTTCAGATCGCACATAACCTCGCCCGAAACCACGGCAGAGTTCTGTACACCTCTGGCGAAGAATCTCCTGGACAGATCAAATTACGGGCCACTCGTCTGAAAGTAAACTGCGAAACCCTTTATATTCTCAGCGAACAGACGATTGAGCGCATCGTTGCTGCAGTGGAAGAAGTGGATGCACGAGTATTGATTGTAGATTCCATTCAGACTGTCAGCAGTGGCAAAGATGGTGGAGATCCGGGCGGAATCAGGCAAGTACGCCAGGCGAGTACTGAGTTAATCCGACTTGCAAAAGCACGTCGAATGTCTACATTCCTTGTCGGACATATTACGAAGGAAGGAACATTTGCCGGGCCGAAGACAATCGAACACCTTGTTGATACAGCACTCTATCTTGAAGGAAGTCAAGAGAGCGGGATGCGTATCCTCCGTTCTGTGAAGAATCGATTCGGTGCCACCGATGAAATAGCAGTCTTTCAGATGGGGCCAGCTGGAATGACCGAGATCGCTGATCTGTCCAGCTTTTTTCTGCAAAAGACAACAGTCGCGTGCCCTGGAGTGGCTATCGTGCCGATAATTGAGGGGACACGACCGTTATTGATCGAAATCCAGGCGCTCGTATCATCAACGGGTGGATATGGAATACCGCAACGCCGGGCAACAGGAATAGATTGCAACCGGATTCTTCTCATGTTGGCAGTGATCGAAAAACGACTCGGTATCCATGTCCGCGATACCGACGTCTATCTCAATATCGCCGGCGGATTAGGAGTGAGAGAGTGGGCGATCGATCTGGGTGTCGTTGCTGCCATTGTATCAAGTTTGCGAAACAAGGCGATGCCGACGGATATTGTACTGATCGGTGAGATCGGCTTAAGCGGTGAGGTAAGAAAGGTGAAACAAATTCGCGAACGGATCACTGAAGCAGCAAAACTCGGCTACAGGCGGGCAATCATCCCTGCCGTCAACCAGAAAGCAGCTCGTAATGCGCATATGCAAATCGATCTGATCGCAGTTGAGACGGTAGATCAAGCTATGGAAACGTTGAAGCTTATATGACCTGATAGGAAGCAGGAGAAACGAGATGAAGTACGGAAATAATATCCTCTCTGTCCTGAAACAAATCGCGCCAGGGACCTTATTACGGGAATCAATCAATCGTATCGTAGCGATGGGAATCGGTGGGTTGATCGTCATCTCAAACAAGGAAGATATCGAAGAAGTGATTGAAGCAGCATTTGAAATTAACACTCGCTTTACTCCACAACGACTGGCCGAACTGGCAAAGATGGATCGGGCAGTCGTTGTCGACGAAGAGCTGCGATACATTCTTTATGCCAATGCCCACCTCTCGCCTGACCGTTCAATCCCGTCACAAGAGACAGGGACTCGCCACCGAGCGGCGCAGAAGACATCCGTGCAAACAGGAAAAACAGTGATCACCATCTCCGAGAAGCAGCGAAGTGTCACTGTCTACAGCGGTAAAGAGTCGTATGTATTACGCGATATCGCGACACTAAACTCCATGTTAAGCCAAGCACTGCTTATCGTCGGCCAATACCGGAACGAACTCGATGAACTCTTCGGAGAACTGGCATCAATGGAATTTGAAGGCAAGGTGCTCTTATACCAAGTCGCGCGTGTGATACATATACTTGTTCAAACACTACACATGAAAGAAGAGATCGAAGAATTATGCATTGAGTTGGGAGAGGAGAGCAACTTGTCGGAACGTCAGCTCATCAGCTTAACAATGAATTTGGATGAAGAATTTGAGCTCCTTGTTAGAGATTTTATGCGTGATTCGAAGCAGAACGCACAAGCGATCGTAAAGAAGATATACGCGCTGGATAAAGAGAAGATTCTCTCAGAGGAGACAGTGATAAGGGAGCTTGGTTATACTGAAGAGGAAGAGATAGATCTTCTCGTTCCGACACGTGGGTACCGGATCTTAAATAAGATTCCGCATTTTCCAATGCCGATTATCGAGCGATTGACAGCAGAGTTTCAAACACTGGGAGAAGTACTTGCCGCTGATAGTAGAGATCTACAGCAGATTAAAGGAATTGGTGAAGTACGAGCGCGATCGATAAAAACCGGACTGAAACGATTGGAGAACCGCCTGAGGATATTGGAAGAGATCGGATAATATATATAAAGTTCGATTCTCTAACGCAGAGACTGACATTAAAAGACGCTTAACTCCGCGGGGCTGTAATGCTCCTACAGAGAGATGGGGATATACGATCAGCATTAAGCATCCACAAAACCTGGGTTAATTCCACCTTTCTCTGTCATTGCGAGCACCTTCCTCCGTCATTGCGAGTCTGCGAAGCAATCCCATTGCTTAATCCTACAAAGTTTGTTTTGCCCCTAACCTGGACAAGCCGGAAATCCCAATGACCAAATCTCAATTTCCAAACAATAACCAAATCCCAATAACCAAACTTCTATGAGCGATTTGTCAACAATCGAGGAAAAGACTCCGGCCGTTCTGTTTGAGATTTTGGTCATTGGTCATTGAGATTTGTTTGGAAATTGGTGCTTGGAATTTGTGATTTCAATTCCTTTCCATTTTGCGCAAGACTTCAGATTTTAGTATCTAAACGAGCATTA
>JAJHSB010000081.1 GCA_022684035.1 Candidatus Acetothermia bacterium
AAATTATACTGTGTCGTGCGGATATATCAACTGTTTGAGATTTTGGTCATTGGTCATTGAGATTTGTTTGGAAATTGGTGCTTGGAATTTGTGATTTCAATTCCTTCCCATTTTGCGCAAGACTTCAGATTTTAGTATCTAATCCCTTAACTCTGCCACCTTCGGCCTGCGGTCTTCAATCTAACTATCTTAAGTAGTTACATTTGCAGTAAAATGGTATAATGAATTGTATCTGCGCATGATAATGGACAAGGAGAGCGATGACATGAAACAGAGACTTTATCGTAGCCGGAGCGATGCGATGTTAGGCGGTGTTTGCGGAGGATTAGGGGACTATTTTGATATTGATTCCAACCTCATTCGCCTGTGTTTTGCCGTACTCACTCTCATAAGCGGCGTTGGATTATTCCTCTATCTCGCTGCATGGCTTATTGTGCCGCCGTACGAGGAGACCACCGGGAAGACGATGAAGGAGACAGTTCACAATGCTGCAGAGGAGATTGTTGAGAAAGCACAGAGGGCTGGTAAAGAGATTAGTACAGCTGTACGCCGTTCCAGCTCTTCCAATGCAAATGTCTTTCTCGGCATTGTTCTGCTCCTTTTTGGGTTAGTCTTTCTGCTACATCAGCTGGGTTTAGGCTGGTTTTTGGGGTTGGAACTCGCCCTGTTATGGCCGATATTACTGATAATCAGCGGAGTTATTCTCTTATTGCGCCGCCATAGGGGGAATTGAGATGTCAGAGCGAAAGCAACGAAAGAACCTGTTTTTCCCGTTAATTCTTATCTCTGGAGGGATTATATTCCTCCTCGCTAACTTAGAGATCATCAGTTGGGAAGATATCTTCTATTTATGGCCGATTCTATTGATCATTGCGGGAATCATCGTTCTCGTACGCTCTCTGCCGGCGAAAGACTGATAACTATAACGACCACTCACTGAATGACAGCAGATTTCGATTGGAAACTGAACAGACTCCCGTAGATATCCAAAGATAACAGCGACTATGTGTGGTATCAAGCTACAGATATTCAATCAGTCTATCAGATAAAGCGCACGGCGACGCAGCGCAGCGTAATGATCAACTCTCGATCTCTCCGCTCCTGCCCGGCGCAAGCGCAGAGAAAATTTTCATTGCCAGTTGAGAAGATATTCCAGGGAGAGCAGCGATCTCTTCTGGGGTAGCACGTCGGAGACGTTCCAGTGATTGAAAATGCCGTAGCAATTTTGCTTTGCGGTTTGTGCCGACTCCAGGAATTAAATCGAGTTCCGATGCGAGGGTGCGTCCTCGCCGCAGTTTCCGGTGGTAATCGATTGAGAAGCGGTGAGCTTCATCACGAATATAGCGTAGCAGGAGAAGTACCGGACTACCAGGAGGAATACAAAGCGGCTCTGCCGTACCAGGACGAAATATCTCTTCTCGTTCTTTGGCAAGCGCAAGCAGATCGATCTCTTGTAGGGGAAGATCATAGTTTTGCCTTATCTCATCTATAACCTTGACTGCAACATTGAGGTGTCCTTTTCCACCGTCGATCAGTATAAGGTCGGGCAACTCCGAGAACTTTCCAGTAAGCTGATCGATCTCGGATAATCCGCGTTGCAGACGGCGGCGGAGAATTTCCGCCATCATTGCATAGTCATCCGGTTTGCCAGTAATCTTTACCTTAAAACGTCTGTAGGCATGTGGCGCCGGCTTTCCACCGTCGAAAACGACCATTGCTCCGGTAGCTTGTTGTCCCATAATATTTGAGATATCAAACGCTTCAATTCGTTGCGGCAGCGTAGATAGAGCAAGCCGTTGCTGCATTTCACGCAGCACGTTCAGATTCTCGTTCCGCAGATTCCCTCGCATTATTTCTGCTTGCAGCGAGTAGCGGGCATTAGCTGTTGCCATCTTCACCAACTGCCGTTTCTCCCCCCGTTTGGGTGTGCGCAGAATGACCTTACCATTGCGCTGCACAGCAAGCCATAGGATCAACGCCTCGTCGTCTATCTTCTCCGGCAGCAAGATTTCGCGGGGGATCGTCGTCACTTTTGCGTAATATTGCGTGAGGAAGGCAGAGAGGACTTCCGGTAGTGCTGGATTGCCTGGTGCACGTAAGTAGAACGTCTCCCTTCCGCATAGTCGTCCATCCCTGATGAAGAAGACTTGCGCACAAGCACGATCAGCTTCGATAGAGAGCCCGATAACATCACGCTCGATGTGATCAGCAACGACGATTGGCCGTTGAGTGGCAATGTGCGATAACACAGTGATCTGATCACGAACTTTGACCGCTTGCTCAAATAACTCTTTTGACGCGAACTCCTCCATCTTTGCCTGTAAAAGACTGATCAGACCGTTAACCTTTCCCTCCAACAAAAGCGCTATGCCGGTGATTAACTCTTGATACTCTTCTTCTCCGGCAAGACCGACGCATGGCGCCATACACCGCTCGATATGGTAGTTAAGACAAGGTTTGAACCCAGTTGGTCGGGGAACAGGGGACGAGCAAGTGCGGATAGGAAAAGTTTTACGGATCAATTTTAATGTCTTACGCATCGTCTTGACATCGGTATAAGGGCCGAAATAACGTGCTTTATCACGCTGGCGTTTCCGGACAACCAGTATCCGGGGGAATGGTTCCGCTGTAATCTTCAGATATGGATAGCGTTTGTCATCACGCAGCCGGATGTTATACCGCGGTTGATGCTCTTTTATCAGAGTATCTTCCAGAATCAACGCCTCAACTTCGTTGTCGGTAGCAATCACGGTAAAATCAGCGATATGGACGGAAAGAAGTTGAGTCTTCTTATCCATTCCTTTTTTTGACTGGAAGTACGAGCGGATACGATTACGCAGCGATATTGCTTTTCCAACGTAGATCACTCTTCCGGCAATATCTTTCATCAAGTAAACACCAGGCGAAGCGGGAAGGCAGGAAAGACGTGAAAGTAAGTCTTTCTCTTTATGTAAGACTGTTGGGCTATTATTCAATCGATCCGTCATCTGTGAAAATCTAATCGCACACTTCCGTTCTAACTGATCAAAGGTTACATAGCATTTTGTTACATTGCAACCAGAGCTTTCTCGATCTGATTTAACTCCAAGATTCCCTCTCCTATATTACCCCATGATTTACCTTCTTCTGTCATTGCGAATACCTTCCTCCGTCATTGCGAGTCTGCGAAGCAATCCCGTTGCTTAATCCTACAGGGTTTGTTTTGTCCCTAACCCGGACAAGCCGGAAATCCCAATGACCAAATCTCAATTTCCAAACAATAACCAAATCCCAATAACCAAACTTCTATGAGCGATTTGTCAACAATCGAGGAAAAGACTCCGGCCTTTCTGTTTG
>JAJHSB010000057.1 GCA_022684035.1 Candidatus Acetothermia bacterium
CCAGGGGAGAGGTATCACTTAAGTTGAGGAAAATGGGGTACAGGAGACACTGGCGGTCCGATTTTCACCGTATTCCAATATCCTTCGTTGAGCTCGGCTGGGGAATTGCTGCCCTCCCGGATTCGGAGACCCCTCAAAATGAGCGATGAAGGGTACTTGACAACCTCTTGCCCCTGTGATATAGTATATTTGTAAGCCATGAGCGGGTAAGTTGTCCGTTCTTCACGGATTCAGGAAATGAAGAATCTGTTCAATAGTAGAAAAACCATGAATGCGCTAGGCGTCGGGGTTATAGCATTAGCTACAACGCTGGGCGTACTCGTCTCTTTGTTGTTAGACCTCGGTACGTCCCCTGAAGCGCCATTCATTGCTGCCTTAGTTGCCTTACTGGTAATTGTGCTATTGGCATTTCTCCGTTCCTTCTACGACATTCTAGTGTTTGTTGCCTTTGCTCTTATGGGCGTGGTCTTCTTGTTTCCCAACCCTACTGATGTAATGGTTTTCGTACTAGTAGTGATAGGCATCGTTAGGGGATATGTTCACCTAGGTAATGTAAGGATCCTGGGCCTATTCAATGTGGCGCTCGCACTTTTTGTATTGTTTTACATCATCTCTGTTCTAGCTGGTTATATAGTCCATGGTAACGCCAGCATTCAATTTATTGCTAACCTGCTGATTAAGCTCGCTATCCTGTATTTCCTGAAGATGTACATTAATTCTGCTGACGATATGCGACGGGCCTTATCGGCTTACGTGACAGCCGGAGTTATGGTGTCTCTGGTGGCGATTGGTGCTGCAGAGGGGTTATTTACATGGTCATTTGCTATGCCAACGTGGGATGGAAGATTTCAAGCACTACTTAACGATCCGAATGTTTTTGGAAACTTTTTGGTTCCACTGTTCGTCTTTTTGCTTGACGATGTACTGAAGCCAAGCATCTGGAAGATCCCTCGTTTACTTAAGTTTGCTCTGCTAGTAGTTTTTGGACTCTCGATCTTATTGTCGGGCTCACGGAGCGCGTGGCTGAATCTCGCAATGGCACTGACAGTGTACGGCCTCCTCGTAATCAGGAGGTTAAGGTTTAGGAAGGCGATACATGCCAGCGCTATTGTAATGACGATCGGGCTGCTGGGTATATGGATGGTCAATCAGTTAGGCTATGGTAGCTTATTGATTGCGAGATTGGGTCTCCAACCTTATGACGCTGAGCGATTCTTCTTTCAACTGAGGGGCGTCGAGTTGAGTATGCACAATTTCTTTGGAGTTGGGCCAGGACAAAGCGAAGTCGTCTTAGGCTATGCAACTCATAACCTCTTTATACAAGTAATGCTGGAGAACGGGTGGTTATCTCTTTTGGCACTAATCGTGGTTCTGGGATATGTTATTAGCAGCTTGCTCAGGAGAATTGTGACGCACTATGAGAACCCATTTGGGCCTTCCTATGAGGCGATTGTTGCGATCTTGGTGGGGCTGCTAGTGAATGCATTATTTATCGATATTCTATATTGGAGTATATTGTGGTTTCTTCTGGGGGTGGCTTGGGTAGCAGTTTGGCCCTCTCCTTCCGCCTCTCCTTCCGCACTCACTCTCAACTCGAAAAAAAGTGTCTTGACAAGCGGGGGGCATTACAGATGAAAAAGCTCAGTTACATTTTACGCGCGCTCCGGTCACCAAGAAAAATCATTCAATCCCTCTCTTGTATTTATAACGATGAGGTCTATTGGGATGCGTACGTTCACGATTGGCGCAAGTCCGGGCAAGCCAGCCAACTAGACTGTCTTGGCAATGAATGGAAAGGCGAGGAGATCTTTCTCTCGTTGCTAGAGAAATACTCGTCCCCTCGATCTCACGCTCTCGAAATCGGCTGTGGAGGGGGGCGTATTACATCTAGGGCAGCTGAGCTATTTCAGCGTATTCACGCTGCTGATATTTCATCTGAAATGCTCCGCCAATGCCAACGAACTCTCCCGTACAAGAATGTCAGTTACCACAAGCTCGATGGTTTCACGCTTCGTGAATTCTCTGACTCATCTATCGATCTTGTTTTCTCGCACGATGTGTTCGTTCACTTTTCCTCGCTCCAGGTCTATCCTTACTTACAGGAAATCAAACGGGTGATCAGAACGGATGGGATTGCTCTCATTTCCTTCTATAACTTTTTTCACCACTTCGAGTTGTTCAAAGAGATGAGCTTCAAGTTTCACAATGACCGTCGCTTTCCTCCTCATATGAGGGTGCACTTTCTTACTGAAGACATGCTCCGACACATGTTGGCCGATCTCCGCCTCGAGATCGTTGAAATCGAAAAGACAAATTTCCTCATATCCTGTTTTCGGAGGACGCCAAGCACCGGATAACAAAGGGTACTACAGAGGGGACAAGCTACTTTTAGAGTATTATGAGGAAGGCTATAAACGGTGCCAGGGTAGTAAGAGGGTTAGCAGATAGACTAATTTATCATGTGCTTAACCGTGGCGCTGGCAGACAGGAAGTTTGTCAGGAAGACAGAGACTACGAAGCGTTTGTTAATCTAATGAAATAGGCAAAGAAGCGGTACTCGGGGAAGATTTTTGTAAACTGCCTAATGGGAAATCACTTTCAGTTAGTTCTGATGCCAGATAAAGGCGAAGAGTTAAGCAAATGGATGCAAAGTCGAAAAATGTCAAACAAAACTGTGCTTATTCACCACATGCGAAATAGGCTGTACAAGATTGCGCCCTTTTGGAAGCGGGGACTAGAGGTTGAAGCCTTCCTTGACGAAGTCGAAGTCTTGGAAAGAGTGTATCTCTTTAAGCAATGCCAAGGAGCAGAAGCTTTGACCAAGCCTCTGGTAAAAAACGTCTGCGTTGTCCTACGACGTGCTTGTGAAACCGTCGGTTGGAGTTTATTTCGGGCGCTGCCCGCCTGGCGGCGCGGCTCGGCCGTGATGCTGTCCCGCACGCCTGTATCTGTTATATGATCATTGCGAATACAGTTGGCGGTTTAGGAAATCAGATGTTTCAATATGCTTGCGCACGTGCGCTTGCATTGGAACTTGGTTTTCCCTTCAAAGTAACCATGGACATGTTCGGGCAGTACGCATCACACAGATGTCCTGAGTTAGATCGTGTGTTTTCGCTGAAAATGGAGGTTGCCCAACCCAAAGAGTTGCGCCGAATGATTGGTGCGCTGCGCACGCCGCCAGCGGTTCGGCGGGTATTAGGGAGTAAGACGTTTGCTTTTCTAAGGGGTTCTCGCTTTATTGTTGAGCCGCATTTTCGTTTTTGGGATGGACTGCTCGATCGAGCCCGTGCTGGTGGTTACCTTCAGGGATACTGGCAAAGTGAGCGCTATTTTTCAAAGCATATGGCTACTATCAGAAGTGACTTTACCTTTGCGCAGCCACTTACTGGGCGTAATTCTGAATTGGTGCGGGCAATCCGTGAGCGTGTCGCTGTGAGTGTGCATGTGCGGCGGGGGGACTATGTGAGCAATCCCAAGATACGTTCGGTGCATGGAGTATGCAGTCCCGAGTACTACTTTAGGGCAATGGAGCGGCTGCGCCAGGCTGTGCCAGAGGCCCGCTTCTTTGTGTTCTCCGATGATCCAAAGTGGGTTACTGAGACACTTGTGCCACACTGCCGTGACTTAGTGTTGGTGGAGCATAACCGCGGTGACAATAGCTTCAACGATATGCGGTTGATGTCGGTGTGTCGCCACCATATTATTGCGAATAGCTCGTTTAGCTGGTGGGGGGCTTGGCTGAATCCGAATCCTGACAAGATTGTGATTGCTCCGAGCCAGTGGTTTGTCAATGGCACTGATACTCGTGACTTGTTGCCTCAAAGCTGGGAGTGTTTGTGATGTGTGCTACCATTGCTGGATTTCCTGGGGAGTTCACGGTCTTGATGGCCGTTTGGCGTGGGGATGATCCTTTGTTGTTTGAAAGAGTTGGGCGTAGTGTTTTTGCGGCGCTCCTGCTGTTTCCGTGGGTGCTGAGCGCACCCCAGATCCGTGACCGCACGCCCTTCCGCCTCTACGTTACCGCTTGTAAGACGGCGGATCGTGGAGGGAGGGACGGCGCCGCGTGCGGTCAGCAAGATTATGGGCCAGGATGCTCTGCCTGGAAAGAGCGGTCGTCGAGGACGTGGCCTTCGCCGAGTACGAGCAGGCCGTGGTGGTCTCGGTCCGGCCCCGAAAGGGGGCCCGCCGCCGCTGCGGGGTATGCGGGCGGCGCCGCCCCTGGCACGACCTGAGGGTTGCCAGGGGGCCCTCTACAGAAAAGGAGGAGACAATTATGTGCGTATGTCGTCCAAAGCTATCTGCAATCATCTTGACTTGGAATTCTGAAGAAGTGCTCAGGTCTTGTTTCCACTCATTGTATAAGAGCCTCCAAGTTGCGGGGATCGCAAGACATGAGATCATTGTGATAGATAATGGCTCGCAGGATGGCACTGCTGACATAGTAATTCAGGATTTCCCCGAAGTGAACTTGCTTCGAAATACAATCAACCGAGGTGTAGCACCGGCCCGGAACCAAGGGTTACAGATTGCACACGGTGATTTCTTATTGCTCTTGGATGTGGACACGGTTGTCACCGAGGACGCAGTGGGCATTCTTATTCGATATCTAGAGGAGCATCCCACTGTAGGCTTGGTGGCCCCCAAGTTGGTTTATCCGGACGGCCAGTTACAGTACTCCTGCCGCAAGTTTCCTACTGTGTGGACAAAAATGCTGCGCCGCATCCCCTTGAAGATCGCGGCTAAGCTTTTGGCCGATGAGTTGTACAAAGACTGGGATCATAACTCTGTCCGCGAGGTGGACTATGTCATAGGAGCCTGTCAACTCATAAGGCGTAAGGCGTTTGAAGAGGTGGGCTATCTCGACAACGACATGTTTTATGGTCCTGAAGATGTAGATTATTGCCTTCGACTACAAAAGCTGGGCTGGAAGGTCGTTTACAATCCCCAGCCCATCGTGATTCACAAGGAACAGCGGATTACTAAAAGGCTTGTGTTTAGCAGAATCACCTGGAAGCATATCACAGCTTTGATAAGATATTTTCACAAACACCGCTATTATTTTTCTAAAGAAAAACTCTATTTACAGCTAGGACGAAAACCTTGATACAAATTGGGAGGCAACCATGCGCAAAGCGTTAATAACTGGAATCACCGGACAAGACGGCTCCTATCTGGCAGAGCTATTGCTCTGTAAAGACTATGAAGTCCATGGCCTAATCAGAAGAGCCAGTACCTTTCACACCGACCGCATTAACCACATTTACCAAGATCCGCATGAGCCCGATGTAAGACTTTTCCTTCATTATGGAGACCTTTCCAACTTGGAGCAGATAGCAAATCTAATCTATAACGTTAAGCCGGATGAGATCTACCATCTAGGGGCACAGAGCCATGTGCGGGTGAGCTTCGATATACCTGAATATACCGGCGATGTAACCGGCTTGGGCACTACCCGGATTTTGGAGGCGATCCGCCGCAGCGCGATCAAGACCAAATTCTATCAAGCCTCCAGCTCGGAGATGTTCGGTGCCGCACCCGCCCCCCAACACGAGAGAACACCCTTCATGCCGCGCAGTCCGTACGCCTGCGCGAAGCTCTATGCCTACTGGATGGTGGTAAACTACCGCGACGGCTACGGCCTCTTCGCCTGCAACGGGATTCTCTTTAACCACGAGTCCCCGCGGCGGGGGGAGACGTTCGTAACCCGGAAGATCACCCGCGCGCTAGCCAACATCGTTGCTGGAAAGCAGAACAAGCTTTACCTTGGGAACCTTGCGGCCAAGCGCGACTGGGGCTACGCTCCAGAGTACGTGGAAGCAATGTGGCTCATGCTCCAGCAGGAGAGACCGGACGATTATGTCGTCGGGACAGGCGAGACGCACTCGGTGCAGGAGTTCCTTGAAGAGGCGTTTGCGTACGCTGACGTTGACTGGCAGAGGTATGTGGAGATCAACCCACGGTATTTCCGGCCTACCGAGGTGGAGTTTCTCCTGGCTGATCCTTCGAAGGCCCGTGAGAGGTTGGGGTGGGAAGCTAGGGTCACGTTCCATGACCTCGTCAGGATCATGGTGGACGCAGATATGCAAGCTATCGGACTCGAGCCTCCAGGTGAAGGGAAGCGCATCCTAGAGGATAGGTTCGCGGGTTGGCATCGCTGGGATACTGGCGTGAGCGCGCTCTTGAGCAACGTCCGTTCGGAAATCGAATGACAAGCGTCGTTCATGGTGTGAAGGGAAGGGGGCGAGCAAGGGACGTGGAGCTAGATAGGGTTCGGGTACTTCTGACTGGCCGGCCAAGGGATGGTGGGCCAAGCGATCCAGAGGGCAGTCGCACGATCCAGGCCGCAGTGGAATATGGTTGTGCCGAGAAGAGACCACAGGTGGATCTGCGGGACCAGACCTCTGTCGAGCAATTGTTCGAACAGATCGAGGTTGATCTGGTGATCCACTGTGCAGCGCGGGCAGGAGGGATTCAGGCAAACATTAAGGATCCAATTGATTTCCTAGCCGACAATGTGCGCATGAATCTGAACGTGATCGAAAGCGCGTACAGAGCCAATGTTGTAGGGTTTATCAACTTGGGTAGCTCCTGCATGTACCCGAAGGATTACCGCAATCCTTTGCGGGAAGAGGATCTCCTAGCTGCTCCTCTTGAGCCCACGAACGAGGGGTATGCCTTGAGCAAGCTCGTGGGCGCAAAGCTGTGCGAGTACATCTCACAAGCCGGGGACTACTTCTACCGTACTCTCATCCCCTGCAATCTCTTTGGGCCGGGCGATGATTTCTCGCCGGAGCGGAGTCACCTGATCGCAGCGATCATTACGAAGATTCACCACGCTCTTCATACCCATAGCGACAGCGTGACGATCTGGGGAGACGGGGAAGCCCGGCGGGAGTTCCTGTTCGTCGATGATCTGGCGGACTTCCTCATCAATATAGCATCCCGCCTAGAAGAGGTTCCACCGTATCTCAATGTAGGCTACGGGACCGACTACACGGTCAATGACTATTACAGAATAGTTGCTCAGCACATGGGGTTTCAGGGGTACTTCAGGCATGATCTCAACAAACCGACAGGGATACGTCACAAGCTTCTCGACTCTACGCGCGCAATCCACCTTGGGTGGAAGCCGCATACTCAGATCGAGGACGGAGTGAGCCAAACCGTTCAGCACTACAAGGAGTGTGTTGTGCAATGATGCTTCCTCTTGCAACTGAAACGTGGGATGAAGATGAGATCGTCGCCATCCGGCGGGTGGTCGCTTCTAAGCGCTTCACGATGGGGCCTGAGGTCCAGGCGTTCGAGGAGGAGATCGCGGCATTTCAACGGGGTACGGCATGCGGTAATGGTGAACTCAGGCTCTTCGGCCAACCTGCTTGCTGTAGCCGGACTGGTATACCATCCAGACGCGCCGCTCCGGCGAGGTGACACAGTGATCGTCCCCAGTGTCTCGTGGAGCACAACGTACTTCCCGGTGCACCAGTATGGCATGAAACTGCGACTTGTCGACGTCCATCCTGAGACCCTGAATATCGACCCTAACCTTGTAGAGGAGGTAATCACCCCCGATGTTCGGGCCATCTTTGCTGTCAACCTTCTGGGCAACCCCTGTGACTACGCCAGGCTACGAGCGATTTGCGAGAGGTGGAACTTGGTTCTCCTGGAGGACAACTGCGAATCACTGGGGGCGCGCCTGGGAGACCGCTATACAGGCACCTTTGGCCGCTGCGGTACCTTGAGCACGTTCTTCTCGCACCACATCTCGACCATGGACGGTGGGCTCGTCCTCACGGACGACACTCGTCTCTATCATACCCTGCTGTCGTTACGGGCCCATGGCTGGGTGCGTGAACAACCAGCCGAAAGCCATCTTGCACTTAGTGTCGACGAGTTCATGCGGAGCTTCCGCTTCGTGCTGCCTGGGTACAATCTGCGCCCCCTGGAGATTGAAGCCGCGATTGGCCGGGAGCAACTACGCAAGCTGCCAGGTCTTGTTGCGGCACGGCGGCGGAATGCGAGGACCTTTGTCTCGTTTCTGGGAGCACGGGACGACGTACGTATTCAGGAGGAAGTAGGAGAGAGCTCGTGGTTCGGCTTCGCGATGATCCTGCGAGGGCTACTGGAAGGCTGCCGCGCCGAGGTAACGCAGCGACTTACGGCCGTCGGCATCGAGTCCCGGCCGATCGTCGCAGGCAACTTCGCCAATAACCCTGTGATCAGGTACCTCGAACATGACATCCCCCAGCCACTGATCGTGGCTAACGAGATTGACAAGAATGGGCTCTTCATAGGTAATCACCACTACCCTATCAGTGACTCATTGCGCTGTGTGGGCGAGATTCTGGACGAAATCCGTGGGAGGCATCTATGAACGATGGACTCGCAAAGAGGCAGCAGCTCAGTTGGGCCTGAGCACGGTTGTTTGTGGGCATGAGTCGTGTACGAAAGGAGATAGCGGCCAGATCGCTTCTCTCACAGAGCGAAGGTGTGACTTCCCGCAGCGGAGGGTCCACTGCGCTGAGGGCTGAACATGAATTAGGGACACATCCCATATTTCTTGACATTAATACAGATGTTCTGTAGAATTACTTCATGCCAAGGATAGCAAGAGCCGTAGCGGTAGGATTCCCTCATCATGTAATCCAAAGGGGGAATAATAAAGAGAAAGTCTTTTTCGAAAAAGAAGACAGACAAAAATATCTGGAGTTGCTCAAAAAATATTCAGACAAATGGGAATGCCCAATCCTTGCATATTGCCTTATGAATAACCATGTGCATTTACTTGCAAGACCTAATCGCGAAGAATCTCTTTATAAAATGATGCAGGGCATAACACTTTGCTACACCCAGTATATCAACAGGAAATACGAAAAAACAGGAAGATTGTGGGAAAGCAGATACCATTCCTGCATAGTTGACAGAGAATATTATTTATGGGCTGTGGCAAGATATATTGAGCAAAATCCAAAACGTGCAAAGATAGTGAAAAAAGAAGAGGAATACCCCTATTCAAGCGCAAAGGCTCATATCGAATGGAAAAGAGACGATATATTGGGCGAAGAACTTTTTAACGACAATCAGAGGAAAGACTATATAGCATTTATCAGAGAGAGCATTACAGAAGATGAGATACACCGATTAAAGTATGCAACGAGAACGGGAAGACCGTTTGGAGATGACGATTTTATAAAGAAGATGGAAAAGAAGCTGAACAAAAGGTTTGCACTTCAGAGACCCGGCAGACCCAAAGGGCAAAGCAACTAAATATGGGATGTGTCCCTAATTTTACAGTGTCCCTAATTTTACATCAATATGCTATAATTAATCAGAAGGAGGACAAAATGCCAAGGGTTACCATTGATGTAACAGTTGAAGATATTAAAAAGCTTCTTCCACACTTATCCCCCGAGCAAATACTTAAGTTAGACCATGAAATCCATGAGTATTTTGAAACCCATATGATGATGAGTGTTGCTCAGACTTCATTTAAAGAATGGGAAGACAGAGAAGAAGATATTTACAATGACCTATAAGCCAGGTGATGTTGTTCTCGTAAATTTTCCATTTACTGACCTTTTATCCTCTAAAGTAAGACCTGCTGTTGTGATAACAGTAAAAGGAGCAGATGTAATAATCATTGGAGCCTTTTTGATTTTGATGGAAATCTGATAAGGGGTTATTTATCTAAGAGGGCACAGAGGCTTATTAAAGAATGGTGTAATTTTCACAGGGAAGAACTTAAAGAAAATTGGGAGCGGGCAAAAGAAGATAAACCATTAAACTGGATTGAGCCTTTGAGATAGGAGGTGAAGTATGGATTATATTCCCCATGTTATAGAGGCGGAGTATATCAAAGACTATGTTATAAAGATTAAGTTCGATGACGAATCTGTGAAGATTGTGGATTTCGAACCTTATACAAAAAGGGAAGGAATTTTTTCTGAGTTAAGGGATAAAAAATATTTTAAAAAATTCTTTATTGATCTTAATACTGTATGCTGGCCGAATGGGGCAGACATTGCTCCTGAACGGCTATATGAGATAGGGAAAGAGGCTTTAGAAGTTCAAACTGTATAGGATATGGCTAAAGAAGACTTGCACTTACGACGTGCAAGGATTCAATAAACTATTTCGTACCTAAATTGAGCGATTTTCACTACAAGACCAGTAGGACAGGCGTCTCGCCTGTCCCGAAGGGTAAAATGACTGGACAGCAAGGGAGGGGGAAATATGGTACAAGCAAGAGAGTCGAAAGAAGAACTCATTCTTGAAAAATTGCGTAGACTTTCTCCAGAGAAAAGACAGGAGATCTTTGATTTTTTGGAATTCTTGGAGTCACGAGAGAGGCTTAAGGGATGGCTGGAGTTTGATGAGTGGGCAATAAATCTTGCAAGAGAAAAGGGGGTTGCCCACCTGACAGAGGAAGATGTTGCGCGGATTGTCAATGACCTTAGAGGCGGTAGATAATGCGAATTGTCATTGACACCAATGTGTTGATCTCCGCTACTTTTTGGACTGGTAACCCCAAGCAACTCTTAAACAAAGTCCGTCGCGGAGAAGTCACATTCATTACCTCTGAGACCCTCCTTGAGGAGCTAAAGGAGGTTCTTACGAGAGAAGATAAGCCTTTTTTAAGCTTTCAGAAGAAGAAGCAGAGCGGGTTGTTACAACGATGCGAGACCTCGCTGAAATTGTCCAGACTAAAAGTCACGTGACGGCATGTCAAGATGAGATGGATAACCGAGTGATAGAATGTGCCATAGATGGAAGGGCTGAATGTATTGTTAGAGGTGATCTGTATTTACTGGGACTTAAGTCCTTTAAAGATGTGAAAATCATGGCTGTTTCGGAGTTTTTAAGGTATTCCGAGAGAGCCTAATGAGCAGAGTCCGAGGCTGTTCAATAATAAATAGGGTTTTAAGTTGTCATTACTGCCCCGCATCGGAGTGCGGGATAAACTCCAGCAGGAATCCAGACGCCGTCCCCGCGAAGCTTGTCCCTGCGAAAACAGGGAGCGGGGAACTATACATTAAGGAATTGGATTCCCGTTTTCACGGGAATGACGGAATTGCGGTAAGCTAAAAATGAGCATTTTTATGGAGGTGAGTATAGATGGATAGTAAATTAGACACTACGATGGTTTTAAAACAGATTGACATTTTAGAACGACAATTAACCCAAATCCAGCGATAACTGCCTAAAACGGTTGTTCATACTGTCATTGCGAGCACCCAAAGGGTGCATGGCAGGTGGTTACCAATCCTCCGCTGCTTCCTTTTGTTATCTGGTTGGTCTGTAAACTCAGAGGTGCGAAGTTTGTATTACGAATCGACGATGTTTATCCTGATATGCTGAATGTTGCCGGGATGCTCAAGACAGGTAGTTTTACCTACCGTGTTTTTGAGAAGCTTAACTCGTGGGTTTACCGTGGAGCGGAGCAAATTGTTGTGCTCGGTAGAGATATGCGATCGCTTGTCTTAAAGAAGCTCGGGAATCAAGGCCACGACCGAGTTCATGTAATACCCAACTGGGCCGAAAGTGATTCTATTTCCCCCTGTCGGCGGGAAGATAACCCGCTGTTGCAAGAACTGAGGTTGGAAGATAAGTTCGTTGTTCAATATGCTGGGAATATGGGATATTCACATGACATTGAATCTTTAGTAGAGGCGGCTAAAATCCTTTCTGAAAACCCAAGGATACATTTCCTCTTTATTGGTTCAGGAGTTAAGAGAGAATGGTTGGAAGAACAGATTAAAACATATCGTCTTACTAATGTTACCCTCTTAGACCGGAGGCCCAGCCGGGCGTATAATATTATGGCTACGGGCAAGCCAATTATTGCCATGGGTGATGAAACTTCAGAATTAGCACTTGTTATTCAGGAAAAGAAAATCGGCTGGATAGTGCCGCCCGGCGAGGTCAGTGTTTTTGTCAATGCAGTCTTGGAGGCAGAAAGTAATCCGGAGCGGCTTAGAGCTATGGGGAGATGCGCTCGCCTGCTGGTGGAAAAAGAATATTCAAGGGAGCATGTGGTCGGATTGTATAAGAGTCTGTTTAATAGAATGAAAAATTGGGATGGAGGCCAAAAATTAGATTTGAAGAGTTGGTGAGGATAATGGTAGAGGCAGATATGAAACGGGTAGAGAAGGAATTGAGATGAAAATTGCCATTGTCCATGACTGGCTCACAGTATATGCTGGTGCTGAGCGGGTATTAGGGCAGATGTTGCAAGTTTGTCCGCAAGCAGATCTGTTTAGGGATGTGTGTTTTGGGTTTTGGGGGTCAGGTCTTTAATCTTGACATTTCATTAGTTAACAACTCAATAAAGCGAAAAGCCTCAAGCAGGAAAGAAAAGAATGGTTTTAAAATTCTACCTTGATTTATGCGTTTATAACAGGCCATTTGATTATCAGGGGCAGGAGAGAGTGTCATTGGAGACAAGTGTATTCATTTATCTTTTGGAAAAGGTGGAGAAAGGCTCTCATGTCCTTATCGCCTCTGAGGCATTGACATATGAGAATAGTAAAAACCCTGATGAACAAAGAAAGTCGCGAGTTGCCTCTTATTTTAGTTTAGCTCGAGAGTTTGTTGGGACAGATGACTCAGATGTAGAAAGAGTAATTTTTTTGAAAGAATTAGGATTTTCTGACATTGATGCCCTACATATAGCTTTAGCTGAAAAATGCGGAGCAGATTATTTTGTCACATGCGATGATGATATTGTAAAATTATACGAAAGGCATGAAGATTTTATAAAAGTCAGTATCATAGGTTTAATTGAACTCGTTAGTTTGGAGGTGAAAAGAAGGATGGGAATTACTTTAGCTGAAATAAAGGCCAAAGGATGGAATGCTCTGGTAAAGGAGCTAGGACATACTGGGGCAACCAAGTTTATTTTACTTTATGAACCAGGTGAAGGAGATTACACCAAAGAGCGGAGAGAACTATTCAAGGGTATTACAATTGAAGAGATGCTGAAAGATATAGAGAAGTTCAAGCAGACTAAAAAATAGAAGGGTCGTTGTGGGGAGTCAGGCATTAAGGGGACACCATACTGAATTATTGCTTATTGAATTGCCGCTAGCTTATAGAACAAAGACGGCCTGGCCGGCAGGAAGCGGATAAAAGGGCGTAAAAAGAGACAGGCTACTTTTTGAGTGATAGAAAACTATGCCGAGAATTGCAAAAGGGTTAGCTGATGGATGTGTCCTGGATAAGTTAATAGAATGAATTTAACCATGTTGTCAGAACCTCAGCCATAATAATAGCTAATTTGTAGTCAAACTGAAACGATGATATACACAGATGTCTTCGGAGATTCAATTGAGTCGACCAATGAAAGATGGTTTCATATTACTAAAGAGCATCCAGAGGTAAAGCGGCATAAAGAAAGAATACAAGATGTATTGGCAACACCCGATTATGTGAAGAAAAGCAGTAGAGATGCAGAGGTGTTACTATATTACAATTTTACAATGATATTTTTAAAGAGAAGTATATGCTTATAGCAGTAAAGAAAGACTTACGTTCTTTTATTCTTACGTGTTATATACTGATACGATCAAGAAAGGAGTGACGATAGAAATAAGGATGGTTTATGATGGAGATGGAGACATACTTGACGTCTCCATCGGAGAACCCGAAGATGCGATTTCCAGAGAAGTAGAAGATGATTTTTTTCTCAGGGTCAGACCTGATAGCAATGAGGTGGTTGGGTTTTCAATCTTAAACTTCAGGAAGTGGTTCAAGGATGCAAAAGATACTAAAATACTTCCTGTTAAAGCTGAATTGGCATTTTCATAATTCTACCAACTTTTAAGGAAGTTGGGGGAAGGAGGGACAGGCTGTTTATTATCCACCCAAAATGGGAGAGCCCTGGCGGATGCAATTCAGGATGTATTGACCTGGGATAATAGTTAACGAAAAGTCATGTCTGAACTGGCAAGAAAACGGGCAGCAGAATTTTCCTGGGATGTCTGTGCTGAAAAGACAGTGGAGGAGTTGGCTAGTGTGTTTTGATAATTATATGAGCTCATGAAAATACTACATTTCTATCAGATGTATGCACTGCATGAATTAACTGGGTTAAAAGAATCGCCCAAATTAGGTTATAATAATATTGTTTGAGAAAAGGAACAAAATGGAGGGTAGAACAAGATGAAAAATGATGAACTTTTAAATCGTATTACCTTTAATCCCTCAATCTTTGGTGGAAAGCCAATTATTCGTGGGATGCGAATAGCTGTTGAACACATTCTTGGAATGCTTGCTGCTGGCTCTACAGTTGAAGAACTGTTAAAGGGTTATCCGTTTCTGGAAAAAGATGATATACAGGCATGTCTGGTTTATGCTCATCGAATAGTCGCACACGAAAGGATTGAGCCGGCATTGGTTGCAGAACAGTAGTGAAATTTCTGCTTGACAGTTGTATCTCAAGTTTTGCTGTAGATGCTCTGAGGGATGCAGGGTTTGATGTTTTGTGGATACCGGAAACGGGTAAAGACCCAGGTGATGATGTGATTATCCAACAGGCTTTCAACGAAAATTTCATATTGGTTACTGCGGATAAGGATTTTGGAGAACTTGTTTTTGTTTTCAATAAACCTCATCCAGCAATAATAAGAATGGTAGATATTCCAGCAAGGGAGCAAGGTAAGATACTACTGCGTTTAATATCAACACATCGTGCAAATATTGAAAGAAAAGCATTGATTACTGTTGAAAGATATCGAGTTCGTGTACGTCTCTCTGAGTAAGAAACAGTTGCGATCTTAAACAGTCCGAATTAAGCGAATGAAAAAATTTACCTCACAGGGCATTAAGAAGTTTGTTTCAATCAAAGTGGAAATGGGTCAGCCCCTGACACAGGACATAAGGGGTCGTAATCGGGGGTCGGGGAATGCCAAAATAATTTTCATGCCCCTTTGTGAGCGAAGTTGGCTAAGGCTGCTTTGTTGCGCAGGTTTCAGATACGAAATGCAAGGAAAAGTCCAGCTAGCTTCACGGATTCAGGAGATGATAAATCGGGGACGGGTTCAGATTTTTTAAAGTGCCAGTTTGAGCAAGCCTACCAGCAGGGTTAATAAGCCCATCAGGAGTTCCCCCAATAATCACTCCTTAAATTCTGCAAGGCGTTGATAGAGTAGCGAGCAGATGAGTTAGCAAGTGGTCGCAGCTTGTTTTGAAAAAATTGGGGGAACTCCTGTTTTTATTTGTCTTGACACCTATGATAAAATAAATTATCATTTAATTAATCATGGACATTCTATATAAATCGCTGTTTAAGAAGTTTGTTAAAAAGCAGTCCAGACCATTCCAGTTGGCGATTGAGGACGAGGTTGAAAGGGTTGTCAGCAATCCAGAAACAGGAGAGCTTAAAAAAGGCGATTTGCCAGGATTCAGAGTTCATAAATTTAAATTTCAGAAGCAGGAATATTTGATTGCCTATAAAACAGAAAGCAAAGGGACGATATTTTACATGATAGATACCCATGAAAACTTTTATCGTAGCCTTAAACAGTATCTAAAGGAGGTTAAATAACATGACAACAGCAGAAAGGGTTTATAAAGAGATTATCAATATGCCGTTAATTGAAAGGGAAAAGCTTTTTTCAATTATTGCACGGCTCGGCTTTGAAAAAGAGCATTACACCCATGATGAAGTGTTTAGCGATATAAGGCAATCGCCTTTCACCATCAAAGAGGCAGCCGAATACCTTGAGGTTGCAGAGATAACAGTTAGGAGATGGGTTAAAGACGGCATCCTGAAACATAAAAGGGTTGGTAAAAATATAGTATTTGATCCTGATGTGTTAAAGGAGTTTAAAAGAAGGCGGAATTAAAAAGAATAAAAGGGGACGCACACAATTAACTTATGCCAACTGACATAGAATTCAGCTTACATTCACTATTGAAGATTGAAGTTTTGAAAGCTCACGGCGTTAATATATCGAAAGAAATTGTTGAAGATATCGTCAGGAATCCTGATAGAATAGATGCAGGCTATAAGGAAAGGCTAATAGCCCAAAAGGGATTTGATGTTATGCATGTTCTCCGAGTTGTTTATGAAGAATTTCCTGATAAAAAACATGTTATAACTGTTTATCCGGGAAGGAGGTCGCGATATGAGAAAGATTAAATACAGCAAAGATGTAGATGCCCTTCTTATTGAACTTTCAGATAGAAAAATAGACTATGCTGAAGAAGAAGGTCAGATGATTATCCATTTTTCAAAGGATGGAGAACCAGTTCTTCTGGAGATACTAGATGCAAAAGACTTCCTGCTCAGTTCTCTCTCCAGTCTTATAAAAGAAAAAGAAGTAGCAATACCTTAGTGAAAATGAGTTGTAGGGACTTATTCTTCTAAAAAAAACCGCAGGTTCAACAATGAAGTGCAACACTTTAGGAAGCGGGAAAGGAAAGGTTATCCTAAAGTGTTATGGGAAAGAGGTATGAGCA
>JAJHSB010000035.1 GCA_022684035.1 Candidatus Acetothermia bacterium
AATATTCTTTTGCTCTTTCAGGTATTGAGCCGGTGTTTTGTAGCTTAAAAGACTTCAATCTCTTTTCAAAATTGTAACGATTGATAAACTCAAGTCATTACAGTTCATCTCAAATATACTACAAAAATGATATTTTGTCAAGACTTGTTCTCCGGCAGAGCGATTAAATCTTTCGACCATTCCGTTAGTCCAGGGGTGGTTGAACTTAATCGTGCGGTGCTTTATCTTATGCTGGTGACAGATTTCTTGGAAAGGGATGAATCTTCTTTGTCCGCTTGTCTTTGGGTAAGGCTTTGTAGGTAAACTCAAACCCATTGTCAGTTAAGATGTAGTTGATCTTGTAGGGATAGAATGCTAAAACTGCTCTTAAAAACTTAAGCTCCAGTCTCTTTTTGCTTATTCTTTCCCAGCATCACAAAAGCGATCTTAGCAACTTAAGTCAATTGCTGTGTAGATGTAAGACCTTTGACCATTAATCTTTGGAGCAGAGAGAAGATCAATGTGCAGATAACCAATGCCATATCTCCTGAACTTTCTGATCTTTCTTTCTGCCTCAGCAAACTCTGCTGGTAGTCTCCCTAACTCATATCTCTTCAGCACGCGGTAAATCTTCATCGGGTAGAGACTTTAGAATCTCATCTTCTAATACAAAGAAGATATCTTCGATTCTTTTCTTAAACTGCTTTCGTTCAAACAGGATCCGTTCAATATCTAGTTGAGTTAAGTCAGTGCGGAACCGATGAGGCCGGCTTGATTTATCTTCCAGGTTTTCAGTTTCTTTCCACCTTTTCACTGCTTCGCAATTGACCTCCGGTCTTGCTTCGCAACTGAGGTTGAATTTTTTAGCTAAAGAATATATGCTTTCTTTGGAAGCTCGGATTTCTTGTCTGACGGCTAAAGTGGTCTTGGCGGTTTTGTGTAATTTTATTTGCATATCTCCTCCACTTTATCACAGAATGTGTCGTTAGTCAACAACTAATAGTACTTAGTCAACACTTAGTACTCGGGGTCATCCCTGAACTGAGTTTAGCCATGAGTCTTAGGCGGGGGATCCCTTGTTAAGTCTATTCAGCTTCACAAGCGGCGTATTCCCGATGGAATCGATAAGACTCATCTCGTATCATCCAAGATAATCTCATCCAGCGGGCGTTTGGGCACATGGTGAACGCCCTGATTGTCGCGCCAGTATCTTGTGTCGCCGTCCGTCCCGAGCGGCTCGATGACCACTCTTTCCGCTGGTTTCCCGACCGCCAGCACCAGGAGTATCTCGTAGCGATCGGGAATGTTGAGCGCGGCGCGGCGCTTCGGGCGATTGATCGAGGCAAAGATGCATCCTCCCAGTCCCCTCTCTCTGGCACCGAGCATGATGCTCTGGCTGGCGATACCGTGATCGCATCCGAAATTGGTGGTCAACTCGGTATCGCCGAGCACGATGATATATGCCGACGGCCGTTCTCCTTCCGTCGGGCCACCCCAATCCGTCAGCGCCGCTGCCCAGGTGAGGGTAGAGAAAATACGTGAATTGGATTCGGTCGCCCAGGACAGGATCTATTTCAATGGTTGTAGATTTCTTGCTGAGGCGGAATGCCGGGCAAGATCGATTAATTCGACTAGAACTTGACGGGTGAGGGTCATGCTCTGGTCAAACCGCCGGAAGCTGCGGGTGCTGCGAATTAGATCGTCAATCATTTTAAACCCCTTGCTGATAGATTTCGGGAAAGATCTGTGTAAACTCTTCGGATATGATTTTCTTCCGATAAGAGTTATTTTGCAAAGAGCTTACGTGGGGATAAAAGTAAGGACGAAAAATTTTCGCCCTTATTACTTTACAGCATGGGGATGCCCCGGTGTTGATACCTGTGGATAAAAGCTTTTAGCTACGTTATAACCCCAGACGCACCCGATGCGAGTCAATCTGAGTTCATCTCCATTGATTTCAACCAGACCGCGCGCTTTCATATCGTCAATAACAGCCCCAAACTCCGCCGCAACTGAGAATCCAAAGATCTCTTCTGCCTCTTTCATGCTAAGGCTGCTTGATCCGTCAGTCAGGTTCTCAGTCACATAACGAACAAACCGATCTTTCCGGGAGAGGGTAATCCTCATTGCAACCGGAAATTTTCCTGCTTGCAGTGCAGCATAATACTCATCCACATCGAGGAGATTGCTGTATGACAGCGCGCCGAAATTTCCTCCTGCTCCTGGGCCAAAGCCGAAGGTATCTCCTCCGCTCCGCCGGGTCTTGATGTATAATTTCCGTTCGGTATGCGGCTTGCTGAAATGGAAAAGGCCCACTTGGAAATAGCCATACGCAAGGAGTCTCTCCATCCCCAGCAGGTACATATCGATCTCCTTACGTAGGTCATCAACAGCCGGAATCTTCCCAGCAGCGATTCCCGCGGCCAACGGCGTTCCATCCATTAGAATCAGGGAATAAATCTCAATTCCGTCGAGTTCAAGCTCGAGACAGATATCGATATCGCGCTGCCAGTCAGCGAATGTCTGACCAGGTAGATTAGAGATAAGATCAACGGCAACCCAAAATCCGATTGCGCGTGCCTCTTTCAATCGCGCAATGATCTCCTCTCGGGTAGATATCCGACCGAGCTGTTGCCGTAATTGGGTCGAGAAGGTTTGCACTCCGAAGCTGATCCGTTCGACGCCGTAACGGCGCATTACTTCCATTTTCTCTCTATCAAATCCGTCAATACGCGCTTCAGAGGCGATCTCAGCAGCAGCAGAGATAGGCAAGTTGCGGTGAATGGATGCGAGGATCGTCTCCATTTGGGCGGCAGAAATATCGGTTGGCGTACCACCGCCGAAGTAGACAGAGCAAAATTCCTTGGCCTGGGTATAAGGCATCTTGCTGTACATCGATAATTCCTGTTCTATCCCTGCGACATACTGCGCTGCTTGATCTTCATGGTGCAGACGACGACGAAAGTTACAAAAGGTACAAATACGGCGGCAGAACGGAACGTGAATATATGCAGCGCGTTCGCGCTCGGCCGTCGTTTGGTGCAACAAAGTCGTCATCTCCGCATCGCTTACCGGCTGTGGCGGCTCATACGTGGCACGACGGTAGAAATGACCTTTGATCCTCTCTTCGGCAAAGGCGGTGTAGATATCAGCGACTTGCGTAGCGGTAGAACCGTTCGGCATATTGCCATACTCCTTCTTTATCCATTGAATATCGATAAGGGACGTCATCAATCTCCATCCCCATTATTTTGCGATAAAATCCGAGCAAGAGTCTCCGATCTTCGTCGCTCAGTCGGGTCGGAACTTGTTCACCACCGAGTACCTTGCCGTAGATCGGCGGCGTGTCAAAGAGGGCAGCAAAACTTTCCAGGTCTTTGATCCCGCCGATTGTGCGGCCACGGTAGTAGGCACCACCAGTATCGAGTGCAACGATAAAGATTCCTACTTTCTTCTCTGATAGTCTTTCTTTGTGCTGAAGAACGAATTCTTTGACCGTATCTAAAATCTGGTCATTGCGATAGATTGGGCTGCCAATGATCACTGCGTCATAGTCCGATAGATCGAATCTCTCCGAGATTCTCGCCACAGTGGCTGTTACATCTTTACACCCTTCCAACCGTTCACCGATCCAACTGGCTACTTGCGCAGTCGAGCCGTAGACTGTATCGTAAACAATTAATATATGCATACTGCACTCCTTATGTTATGTTGATTTTCGTTCCCACCGGGGCGAGTGGTATGATATGCGGGCAGGCGGAATCCCCATTTATAACTGCCTCAACACCATATACGGTTCGAATCGTCTCTGCGGTGATCACTTCGGTCGGTAGTCCAACATTGTAAATTCTTCCCTTATACAGGCAGATAATCTTATCGGCGTACCTTGCTGCTAAATTTAGGTCATGGACTGCCATTACCGCGGTGATCTTTTTCTCTGTCACCAATTTGCGTATAACTTCCAGCACCTCGAGCTGATAGCGAATATCAAGATTACTCGTCGGTTCGTCGAGGAGTATTACCTGCGGTTCTTGCGCCAGGGCGCGGGCGATAAGGACCTTTTGACGTTCGCCGCCGGACAGCTCGGTGAATCGACGCATCGCCAGATCCTCTATCCCAAGCAGCGATATCGTTTCTAAAACGATCTGTTTGTCGCGCCCGCTTATTCCCCAGGTAACGTACGGTCGGCGCCCCAACAAGATAGCGTCAAAGACAGTCGATGGGAAGATACTGTGCGCACTCTGGGGCACATACCCTACCCGGCGCGCAATTTCTTTTAAGGATGCCGCGCCGATATCCTCTCCCTCGATCATGATAGTGCCGCATTTGGGGTTGAGGATCCTGTTGATGCACTTAAGCAAAGTACTCTTCCCTGAGCCGTTCGGGCCGACCAGCCCACCCAGCTCTCCCGCCTCTATTGCAATAGTCGCATCGGAAAGGGCGGTCCGACTTCCATAACTAAAGGTGACGCCGTTAATAGCCAGTTTTATTGCCAAAATTGCCTCCTCTGACGCATCAACAGGAAGAAGAAGAACGGTGCACCGACGATTGAGATGATAATCCCCACTGGAATAACGGTAGGCGAGGCGACTGTCCGGCCGAGTGTATCAGCAATCACTAAGAGAACTGCGCCGAGCACGCACGCGCCGGGCAAAAGGAACCGATGATCTCCACCGACTAAGTAGCGCGTTATATGAGGGGCAACCAATCCGACAAATCCGATCAGTCCGGTAAAGGTGATGATGGCAGCGGCAATGAGCGATGCAAGGAGCATCGAGACGACTCGCACGCGCCCGCAGTTCACCCCCAAACTTTTCGCGACCTCATCACCGCCGCATGACATCGCGTTTAAATCCCAGGAGTACCGTATCAAAACCGGAATGCAGACCGACAGGACTATGCTCACCAGCAGTATATTCGTCCATGTCGATCCAGTAAGAGATCCAAATGTCCAATGAACGACAGCGGCAAGTTGCCCTTCGGTGGCAACAAACTGTAACAGACCTGTCGCAGCCCCGAAGAAGCTCATCAGCGCTATCCCCACGAGAAGAAATGACTCCGGTGTTACTCCGCGTAACCGCCCGACCCCCAAGATCACCAGTGCAGTGGCCATGGCAAAGAGGAATGCATTCCCCATCACCACGAACCGCCCTGTTCCAATAAGGCCGAATCCGAGAATGATCGCAATCGATGCCCCTAGGGTAGCGCCTGAAGCAACTCCAATTGTAAACGGACTGACCAACGGATTACGCAAACTTCCCTGCATCGCTGCACCAGCGATCGCCAGTCCAGCGCCAGCGATGATTCCCATGACTATTCGCGGCAGGCGTAGGTGCCAAACAATTACATCAGTCATCGCCGTGCTCTCTACACCAGGAAATGGCCGCGCGATAATCGCGCGTAACACTTCACCCACGCTGAGCGAAACAGCACCAAGCATGGTCGCAACTATTACACTGACCACCAGAAGCCCGACGACTATCAGGATGGCGATCACTTTCTTTGCGGTGAACTGTGAATACAGTTCACCGCAAGAAAGCTTGCTCGTCTCAGCTGCTTCTTTCATTGCTGCTACTTGTTTCATCGCTGCGGATAGACAAATATTCCGTTGAACGTCTGCCCGTGGAACTGCCGATAGTATTCCTGCAGCACTCTCTCAGGATCAATGTCAGCGAACAGCTCCGGGTAAAAGATACGAGCGAAGAAGAGCGTCCCAATGAACTTACCCGTTCCTGATCCAATGGCGGGCGAAACCAGGTAGACCCGCTCATCACGTACCGCAGCGATCTGTTCCCACCCTGGCCGGTCGACGAAGACGGCGAGGTAGTCTGTCAGTGGGGTGGTAGCAATGATACCATGCCCGAGTGGGGCACGCCGTGAATCCTGCAGGATTATCTGCGGGTTGCGCTCCAGCACCGTTTCGGGATCGACCGTCACAAACGGCCGCAACGTGTCGGCGAAGATATTCACTCCGCCGGCCCAACCGATCATCTTATGCCAATCGCTTCCTGGACCGAAACTACGGAACTGCCCAGCATGGTGCTCAGCATATACACGCACCTTCTCTTCAGGCATAAGTCCGGCAACGCGCTCTGCTACCAAATCGAGTATATCTTGATAGAAGGCGATCAGCTGACCGGCGCGGCCGATATTGCCAAAGATCCGGCCCAGTGTTGCGATATTCTGATACAAAGTTGCGAAGCGGAACGAATCGATTCCCGCCACTGCGATCCCAGCCGGAGCGAGCTTCCGTGCTATCTCTTCGATGTTAACGGCCGGGTGTGTACCGAAGTTAAGCACAAGCTGTGGCTGCAGAGCGATGACCGCTTCGAAGTTGATATCTTTAATTCCTCCTACCTGCGGCAATTTAGCGATTGGACCCCAGAACGCGGGGTTGCGTGCAACAATGGTGCTTATTCCGACGATCCTGTCTGCTGCACCCAGCGAACGGATGATCCCCACCGAACCTGAATTAAGTACAACGACCCGCTCGATCGGGTAAGGTATTTCCACCACTCTACCGGCTGAGTCAATGATAAGAATCGTCTGACTTGCAGCAGCAAGCAAGCCGAAAGCAATAACTAACGCGATTGTCAACACTAAAGTTCTTTTGTGCATTTTTTACCTCCATAATAGTTTTGCACCTATCAGTAAATTTAACGATCTTTGGTAATCGTTCTTTGACTATCGATCTTATTGGGATAAATGAAACAAACAGAGTTACTTGTGCATCCTCGTTTGTTGTCTTTTTTAACGGCAGCATCGTCTCCCAGTAATGTAAATAGTTCTCTCTTTTATTTTTAATAATATCATGTCGCCGTTTGCTTGTCAAGCAAGAAATTAGTCAACAAAATTTATTAAGTGGCAGAAGCCAAAAAGGGATAAAGATAGCTTCCTAAGACGATACTCATTCAAGGCTTAAGAGGGTAGCAGCTGAAGCGATTGATTTGAGGAATATGAGGCTTGAGCAGATCAACAATACCATCAAGGGAAGATTTGAGGTCTTTCCTGACAAGAAGAATAATCCTTTTTTAGCTCTTTGGTCAGAGAGTGGTAAACCGTCAATGGGCGGTTAGAACGGTACTTTAAGGAGATTCCCGATTCTTCCATTTGGTAACTGTTTGGGGGTTAATATTGAACTTTCTGGCCAAAATCACGTATACTATCGTCACTATCTCGAATTAGTTGTCGAAGATAGATATTTGTTTTCGCGTTTTAGTGATATTTCTCTAACTATTGTACCATAATCAGGTGAAACATAATAAGCCCTCTGGGAAGAAAATGTATCACAAATGTAGGAAGGGAAGCTGCTATACAGGCACAATTTACATAGAAGTGAATCTATCCTCTTAAGTTGAATAAAGCAAGATGAATACTGTAATAAAGGTCGAATCATTGCAAAGAGTTTACCGCTCCTACAAGAAAGAACCTGGCTTTGTCGGTTCGCTCAAGGGATTGGTAAAGAGGCAATATCTGAATGTAGAGGCACTCAAAGGGATCTCCTTCAATATTCAGGAAGGAGAATTTGTCGGCTATATTGGCCCCAATGGGGCTGGCAAGACCACTACCCTTAAAATCCTCTCCGGACTGCTCTACCCTACTGCCGGCACGGTAGAGGTGTTGGGATTTACACCCTGGCGGCGCAGTAACGACTTCAGACGTCAGATCGCCTTTACTATGGGGCAAAAAGAGCAGCTCTGGTGGGATTTACCTGCCATGGAGTCATTCTTATTAAACAAGGAGATCTACTCTATTCCCCAGAGAGCATTCAACGATCAACTGGCCTATCTAACGGAACTTCTGGCGGTAAAAGACCTCTTAGACATCCCGGTCAGGAATCTCTCCCTGGGGGAACGAATGAAGCTGGAACTTATTGCTTCATTATTACATCGCCCCCGGCTCCTCTTTCTCGATGAGCCTACCATCGGTCTGGATGTGGTGTCGCAAAAGAAGATGCGCGATTTTCTGAAAGAATATAACCGACGGGAAAAGACTACCATAATCTTTACCAGCCACTACTTGAAGGACATCGAAGAACTCTGCCCTCGGGTGATCATAATAAATGCTGGCAGCCTCCTCTTTGATGGCGGGCTCGATGAACTCACCCGCAAATATAGCCCCCATAAAGTTTTGAAGCTCACCTTTACCGATGGAATCCCCGCAGGGATTGAACGGTATGGAGAGGTCATTGGTCAGGATGAACTGACGGTCACCTTGCATGTTAATGAGGAGGGGGTGGCACATTGTGCCCGGGAACTTTTGGGGAATTTCTCCATCGAGGATATATCTATTGTGGAAGTGCCTCTTGAAGATACCATCAGGAAAATCTTCCTCACTCAGGAGTAAAGATGTTTCGTAAATATCTGAAGGTTGCAAGTGTAGTTTATCAGGAAGGGACACAATACAGGTTGCAATATGTTGCGAGCTTTCTTTGCGTGATTTTTCCCTTGCTGGCAGTCGTCTTTCTCTGGCGGACCGTCTTTCAGGACATCCAGATGATTGAGGGATTCACTGAATCAATGATGATTACTTACTATATTTTGGTGGCTCTGCTAACCGACCTCGTCTCACCCGGCATAATGATGTATATAACCGAGGATATCCGAGAGGGGACGCTCTCCAAATATCTACTCCGCCCAATTAGTCGTCGCTGGTATCACTTCTCTGAAGAAATAGGGATTAGTCTTGGCTATTCGCTAGTTGCCCTGATAGTAATTTTGGGGTTTATTTTCCTGTTTGCGGTAGACTTCTATTTCCCTGCTAATTTACTTTACATTCCCCTATTTTTAGTTTCTGTGGGGCTGAGCATGGTTTTAGGGACTGGATTAACCTATCTCTTCAGCCTGTCAGCCTTCTGGTTAGAGGAAGATACCGGTCTTGATTATGTGCTGGAGTATCTGGTCCCGATTTTGACGGGCGCGCTCATCCCGCTGGCCCTTTTGCCAGAATTTGTTTATCAAGTTGCCAGTTTCTTACCCTTTAAATACCTGCTATACTTCCCGATAGAGATCTTTCTGGAGAGGATCACTCTCTCTGAGATAGGCTATGGGCTGTTTACGCAAATATTATGGATTGGGGTAATCTATCTTCTTGGCGCCTGGGTTTGGCGCCGCGGCTGCCGAAGATATACCGCTCGTGGAGGCTAGAACGTGAGATATTTAAAACTCTGGGTCTTTTTTCTTAAAAATTGCCTCCTCCGCGAGATGGAATTCAGGGGCAATTTCGTAATTGAGATAGGCGGGAATCTCCTGCGGTTGGGCATAACCATTCTATTCTTTCAGGTGATATTCCTCCACACCCCGACCATCGGGGGATGGGATATCCATATCACCCTCCTACTGGTAGCCGTAAATCAACTAATAAATAATCTTTATAATGCCTTTTTTAGAGCCAACATCTATCAGATATCTGAATATGTCCGGGAGGGAACACTGGACTTCATCCTCGTTAAACCAATTGACCCGCAATTTTTTACTACTCTGCGCTATGTAAGTTTCTCCGCCCTCTTCAGCCTTGTCTTCCCTCTGCTGATCATTTTTTACCTTGCCACCGCAGGCAAAATTACTTTCTCCCTGCCGATATTTTCGCTATTTCTCCTCTTGCTTTTATGTGGTGTGGCGATCCGATATGCCATCGGGGTTGCTGTAATGACGCTATCTTTCTGGGTAACCGAGGCCTATGCCTTGCATGGTCTCTATAGCGAGTTTTTTAGCCTTTCGGGATACCCTGCGGTAATCTTTCGCGGGGGGTGGCAGTTTTTCTTCACCTTTATTATCCCGATAATAGTTGTAGCTAATTTTCCGGTAATGGCAGTTACTCAGGTGTTAAGTCCTGCGGCGGTTTTATTTGCTGTCGGCCTTTCAGCCCTCTTGCTCCTTATAACCCGCAAGTTTTTCCATTTTGCTCTCAGGAATTATTGTAGCGCCAGCAGCTAAGAAGACCGTCTTTATCGTAAGTTGCATAACCGATTGCAAATATCCGGATCCATAAGGCAACACTTCATCCAGCCGCTAGCGTAACTGAGCTTTGAGAACAACTGCCGAAACTTGTCTAAGACACACCTTCAGATTCTCCAGAACTCTGACGAAGGAGTGTGAGATGACCCTCTTTACACTCTTCAAAATGAACTCTATGGGAGAATAGGGTATGACCTGGCTATATTTTCTGCTCCCTGATTCGAAAATAGATCTCTAACCCCTGGTTAATTGACTTATAGATTTGCCAAGACCGCTTCTTTGATTTGTTTTACCTTTCCTTGGCCGACTAGTAACTCAACCAGTTTCATCGAGAACTCCATTGCTGTCCCCGGCCCCTGGCTGGTTATGATTCTGCCATCAACGACAACCCTTTCATTTACATGCTTAGCTCCAGTCAACATGTTTTTTACCCCTGGGTGGATGGTGGATTTTCTGCCTGCGAGTATACCGGCCTTGGCGAGCACCGCTGGAGCACCGCATATGGCGGCGACATATTTGTTTTTGCCATGCATCTCCCGAACCAGCCTCAACACCCTTTCGTCTTTTCCAAGGTTCACAAAGCCCGGATAGCCACCAGGAAGGACGATGATATCGAAATCATCGGCGCTTACCCTGTCTATCAGGGTGTCAGGTATTACCTTGACCCCGTGGGCGCCATCAATTGCCCCTTCCCTTAGTCCGGCAGTGATGACATCCAGCTCGGCTCTTCTCAAGATATCAACGATAGTGCTAAACTCGATTTCCTCAAATCCGTCAACTAACGGAACCAAAACTCTCATTTCAACCTCCTTTTGGGGAATTCCAGCTCCTATTGTAATAGTCTATCTTTCCGAAACAGTCTTTGCCACCTTGAATCCCGCATCCTTAATCTGTACGTGGACCTGCCCGAGGAGAAGCCCGTTCTGGTAACGGGCTAGGGTCCGCGAGGAGAAGTTTATCGTGACTCCCCAGTGCGGGTTTACAAAGATCCTGACATACCAGTGACCCGAACGTTGCGGGCTTCTTAAGTTTTCTCCCCCTTTTTTCTACTCCAGTCCTGACTTTTTGCCAGGACTGAAGTATGTGCAGTTATGGAAAAATATTTGCCCCAGACCCTCCGCGTATTTATTCACTGTCAGGCGCAACCGTGCGGGTATTTATACCGTCTATAAACTCATCATTCACTAGCTTGCGAGTTAGATTTTTCATACCTCAACATACAGGATTCCCGCTTTGCCAATAGGCAGGCTCCCGATAATCTCACCAGTAGGTGATACAGCCATAGCTCCCCCGAAACTTCCTCCATCAAGTTCTCTATCAGCAAGATAATTAACCATAAATCGCCACATTCAACCTCCAAGTGCAACGAACTTAGAAGCGACTTCAATTGGTGTTTTAAACCTAAGACACTTTCTTGGACGACTATTGATTGCCCATTCTATCTGAGCAATCTCTTCATTAGTTATTCTACTGAAATCAGTCCCCTTTGGCAAGTATCTTCTTACAAGTCCATTAATCTGCTCATTGCCTCCTCTCTGCC
>JAJHSB010000044.1 GCA_022684035.1 Candidatus Acetothermia bacterium
GGCGATAATTCTTGTTATTCAGGAATCAACGAGAAAAAATATAAGAAGTGTGTCCCACGAACGAACAGGAAGACCTTTGGGAAGCGAGAGATTTGTGAAACAGCTTGAAAAAACTGTGGATAGGATTCGGCTAAAACAAAAACCGAGGAGAAAGAAAAGAGGTAAGGAGAAATAAGTATGGTGTCCCCGATTTCCCCTCCTTAGCGCAGTCGCTCTGTTTAAAAACGACGATGCAAATTGAGTTATTTATCTCATCAGTATAGCATAGCGTTCTTTGGGTGAATAAGTAACGTCTGGACTTAACACTCGCACAGGGCCATGACTGTCTCTTCGATAACATGTCTGGAATTGGCCATCACTTGAGCCGTTTTGCCCACTGCTTGCGGAACTGGGTGACCTTGGGCAGAATCACTGCTCTGCAGTACGCTTGCTCCGGATGTCGTGAAAAGTATTCGCGGTGGTAGGCCTCCGCATTGTAAAACTTGTCCACTGGGGCAATCTGTGTCACGATTGATTTCTTCCACAGGCCGGCCTTATTTAGCTCTGCGATTAGTTTTGCGGCGGTGACTTTTTGCTGCTCGTTGTGATAGAAAATTGCCGAACGGTACTGTGTGCCCACATCTTCACCCTGCTGGTTCAACGTCGTCGGGTCGTGGATGGAAAAGAAAATCTTCAGTATTTCCTGGTATGAAACCTTATCAGGGTTGAACGTTATCTGGAGCGCCTCGGCGTGGCCGGTGCTGCCGGTGCAGACCTCTTGATAGGTCGGATTAATGGTCGAGCCGCCTGTGTAGCCGGAAATGACCTGCTCTACGCCATCCACTTCCCTGAATATCGCCTCAAGGCACCAGAAGCAGCCGCCGGCAATCGTGGCAACTTTTGATGCGACACTCTGTGTCATACCTTGTTCTCTGGTTCGAATTGCAGTGCAACGCCGTTTATACAATATCGCTTGCCGGTGGGTGGCGGGCCATCATCAAAAACATGACCCAGGTGGGCACTACACCGAGCACAGACGACCTCTGTTCGCACTCTGCCAAGACTTCTATCAGGCCGTACTGCCACATTGAGCGAGGAGATTGGCTCATAGTAACTTGGCCAACCCGTTCCCGAATTGAATTTGGCTGAACTGTGAAAAAGGTCATTCCCACAGCGCACGCACCGAAAAATGCCCGGTTCATGAATCTGGTCAAGTGTGCAGGTGCCGGGAATCTCAGTTCCCTTTCTGGTGGTGATTTCATACTGCTCTCTGGTCAACAATTTTTGCCATTCTGCATCTGATTTGTCTATTGCCTTTACCGTTACGATTTTCTTCTTTTTGGCATCATAAATTCGAACCTTTGCCATATGCTCACTTCCTACCAGCCCGAGGGCCGCTTAATTTTGTTTCCCGTTCAATTTTAGGCATTTTGGAAAGTCTTCACCCCAAAATTTTTGGATCCCTGTAGGAGTTACGCAGTTGACTACCTAACCTCCTATCCATTAGGATTATAACATAACCTAAGGTAAGGAAAAAGCCGAGTTCTATTGACAAGGAGGTTATAAAGGAAGATGAATCCACCCAAATGCGATGAACTAGATTACATTCACTTTCTCATTGCTGCTCAGAAAGTATTCACCTGCACAGAAGCTGCTCGGTGCCAAGGCGAAGGGAAGGCGCCAGCTCATGATGCCTTTACCCGTCTGCTGCAAAGACAGTCGCCAGATACGGAAGCGTTGTGGCAGGAAGCAAAAGAGCTGGTCGACCGAGGACAGGGACTCCTGTTGGTGGATGATACCACTCTGGACAAACTTTACGCCCGGAAGATGGAACTGGTCACCTACCATTGGAGTGGTAAACACCGACGAGTGGTGCGTGGCATCAGTCTTCAAACCCTTCTTTGGATCGATGGGAAAGCTCTCATCCCCTGCGACTTTCGAGTCTATGCCAAAGCCCAAGATGGTATGAGTAAAAACGATCATTTCCAAGCGATGCTTAAGAAAGCTAAGGAACGGAACTTTGAGCCGAGCTTTGTATTGTTTGACAGCTGGTATGCCAGCTTGAGAAACTTGAAGAGGATCCGGGACTACGGCTGGCATTGGCTAACAAGGCTTGAGAGTAACCGTTTGGTCAATCCTGATGGGGAAGGGAATATTCAGATCAATCAAGCGGAGATTCCTCCGGAGGGACAAGTGGTGCATCAAAGGATATGGGTTCATCAAGGTGTTTCGGACAGTCTCAGAAAACGGGGACGAGAAATACTGGGCGACTGATGACCTTCAGATGGACGAAGCTACTCAGGAAGAATTGGAGAACCAGGGATGGGGAATCGAAGTATATCATCGGGGGATCAAGCAGTGCTGCGGGATTGAGCAGGCACAAGTACGGAAGGCAACAGCGCAGAAGAATCACTTTCTTTATGCACTGCGGGCATTTCTGCGTTTGGAGATGCACAGGTTGCGAACGGGAATTAGTTGGTATGAAGCAAAGGTGTCCATTATCCGGGAGGCAATACGGGCTTATCTGACTTATCCTACCTACAGTCTTACTCCAACTGCGTAAGTCCTAATAACAATAGTCATCACTAGTGTGCAGGGGCAGCGATCTGGGTGATGTCTGTCCAATCTCCAACTTCACACTCCCCGGCCTCATTGTATCCCACGGCTACTACTGTGCTGTCGGACCTAAGTCCTACCGTGTGATAGGGGCCGGCGCTAACCTAAATAATGTCTCTCCACTCACCGACATTCAACTGCCCGTAAACGTTGTACCCCACGGCGACCACGGTACCGTCAGATCTAAGTCCCACCGTGTGCCACCATCCTGGGAGCAGTCTAGGAAATTTATCTTGTTTATCTTTACGGGGACAATCTGCTAGCAAGGTAATTAAAGTTAGCGTGGTTAAAAAATACCAATTAATGAAAGCATCTTCATCTTTTAACCTCTTATCTCACTCTTACATTTCTGTCTCCAACAAGTCTTACGGCGGTAGCTATCTGGGGAAATCTTTGTGCAGATAAGTCAAATGATTCCCCTACCGTCCGTCCTTCATTCATTCTTAGAAACATGTAATCTTGCCAGTCTAATGCGTAATTCCAGACAAAGAAATAGCTTTTTCTAGCTAATGATGGTATTTCAATCGCTGATTTTGCGGATCCTGGTCATCCACTTTTTGATCCTTATCAATCGAAGCAACCAGACATAGCCACCCCTGGCTAAGTGTTTCGACGCGACTTGGAAGTGATCATCCTCCGCATCCATTCCCAACCCATCAACGAGCCGGTTCATTAGATTGAATAAGGCGCAAACCGAAACCGCATCGTGTAACGCGCGTTCGTCCCAACCCGCCGCGTACACCTCCTCAGCATCTTGAGCGGTCATCTCTGCTGAGGAGAGGGTCACTTTGCGCACGTAATGCAGGATAGGTTTCAGTTTATCTTCAATCGGGGCGGTATTCACATCTTGCATCAGCGCGGCCAACACTGTTGGGGCAATACCGAAACGATCTGCGGTCGCCTGGTGAACGCCGTGGCAGTAATGACAAGCATTTAGCGTCGAGACAAAGGCCGCAATCAGTTCTCGGTGGCCAATGGACAGGGGTGAAGGGCCTCTGAGCAACACCTGATGATATTCAATCAAGGGTTCGGATGTTACCGGATAGGCTTTGAACAGGTCGAGCAGGGTCGCGTTTTGTGGCAAGGATTTTAGGTATGACACTCGTGCTACCCCTTTTTGGGCCGCCCAACTAGTAATTCCACTCCATGCGGTATAATGTGCCCATCAAGGGTGAACCCCTCCCCATTGTCAAGACAAAAAAATGGGTTGTATTTGGTGGATTAGCCTGCAAGCATCTCCATCATCATGGTTATTATTGTCGCCGAAATACACCTCATGCGGTGTCCGGTATCCAAGAGACTCATGCAGTCTCTCCCTGTTGTAAAGCTCAAAATACCTTGTAAGCCCTTCTACAGCGTCCCTGACGCTCTCATAGTTTTTTACATATACCTCCTCGTATTTTACCGAACGCCATAAGCGCTCTATGATGTTGTCAAATACTCTGCCCCTGCCGTCCATGCTGATTCTGATGTTGCATCCCTCAAGCCTGCCTGCGCAGGTTCAACAATGAAGTGCAACACTTTAGGAAGCGGGAAAGGAAAGGTTATCCTAAAGTGTTATGGGAAAGAAGTATAAGCA
>JAJHSB010000029.1 GCA_022684035.1 Candidatus Acetothermia bacterium
AGCCTTCTCACCCGCCAGCTCGTTAGCAGACATATGACCAATTTGATATAATGCTATAGATAGCAGATTATATGAAATTCAGGGAACTAGTCAGATTATTAGAAGAAAATGGATTCAGGCTTGTGAAAGAAAAGGGTTCTATAAGATACTATAGGAAATCGGGTTGGCATAAATTAATTAGAGTTGATTACCATGGGGCAAAAGAGATTCCTACAGGCACTTGTCACGCAATATTAAAGGCTGCAGGTATAAAGAAAGGAGGGACAAAATGATTGAATTATTATACTCTTTAATAATTGAAGCCACGGAAGAACCAGACTATTTTGGATTTTATTCTCCAGATTTAGAAGGATTTACAGGGATAGGACATTCTGTTGAGGATTGTATTTACAAAGCAAAATGGGGGATGATAGAGCATGTTAATATGTTAAAGGAAATGGGATTACCTATTCCCCTTAAAAATCCAAATCCTAAAGTTATAGTTCAGAACGAAGAAAAATTAGTTACTGAAATCAAGGGATGTGAAATCAAGGGAAACCATACTTATTTTTGACTTTGGAAATCAAGGGACACCATACTTATTTTGGATTTTGTAAGAGATACTATGAGTGTATGGTAAGAATTGCAAGAGTGATAACACCTGACTATTCGCATCATATAACACACTGTGGAAACCGCGGAGGAAGAAAAGAGATAAGGATAAATTAGTATGGTGTCCCCGATTTGCCTCTGCTTTTTTAAGCCCCCCTTTGTTGGCCCTTTCCAAAGGTTCGGGCGGCCTTCTGGTCTCTCCGTTAAGATACGTGGTATAATGCTGTAGCAAAGGCGAGGAAGAAATGAGCGAGCGACCAATAGATATCGTGGGGTTTACTTTTACGCCTCAGCTTTGGCACAAGACACCATACCTGGTATGCACTATCGAACTGAGGAATGATACCAGTGTGGGTAAATACCTCTTCCCAAGGGTAGCGAGACTGGAAATGTTTGACAAGCTCGTTGCTTTTGCCATACCGACTTTTGAGTCCCCTGGGTCACGCAGGAGTGCACATTGGGGCACAACATGGAAAGGCGGCGGTATGAATCCCGTCAACATTTATTGGAGTAAGGGAACTAGCCAAAGTCTATATTGTTGTTTTGAAATGAATGCAATGGTGCTAAATTCGTTGTCTGACGCTTTTGAGACTAACGCTAACGACGCCGTACCTTGTCGCTTTGACCTAGAACTGGGCATCTTCGAAGACCTAGAGATGATGGTCCAAAGAGCTACACCTAGGCAAGTCGGACAAGAAACCATGCCTAAACTATCTCAAGGCATACTGGCCTATGCCGGGCGCCATGTGAAGAAGGACGAATGGCGCGAGTGGCTGAAGACTTGGGGAGTAGCCAGTGAAGCAATCTACCTGCCGACGAGGCTTGCCAGTGAGCTACGGGCAATTAAGCCTACAATGGGCGTGGGCTTTGAGTGGGAAGTTATAAGTGAGCTAGTCAAATCTTATCGGGGGTCAATGGCAGAGGCGATTCTGGTAACTGGGGACGAAATACAGGCAAAGATGACTGAAGTCATAGACGGCGCCAAGAAAGAAATCCTCATAATGTGTCGGGCATTCGATAAAACCCTGCTCTCTACTGTAGCCAAAGCTCGCGACAGAGGCGTGGTGGTGAAGATAGTAACTGTACCACCTCGGGGACCAAAACAAGAAAAAAACCGAGAGATAAGGCGGCTGGAAGAAACTTTGAAGGAGGCGTCTGAGATGAAGATTCAAGTCAATCAAGATCCCAAGCAGCATGCCCGGGTCATTATTTCGGAGTGCGCAGCTCTTGTGGGATCCGCTGACCCGGACTATTATGGGTTGAAAGTTCATAGGAATGCCTGCGTCTACACTACAAATCCTACAATAGTCAACGCTGCGAAACTATTTTTTGAGAGCGTTTGGCAGGAGAGCGAAGGCTAATATTGGCCATATAGGACACCTTCATTTGTCACTCTCCTAGCGAGTTCACTTAATATTCCTCGGGATTGTTGAGTGATGGAAGCCATGGTACGCTTTTCCTTGACAGGTTGCGTGACTTTGGTAGGAAGTCACGTGAACGAAGCGAAAGGCAAGAGAAGCTAAAATGGCAACCGAAGCGTACGCTTACCTTAAGAAGAAAATCGCGGGAGCGCTCGAAAATAACGATGTCTTCTTTGTCGGAGCCGGTATCTCTATTCCGTCTGGATTACCCAATTTCCAGGGCGTCACCGAAAAGCTCATAACGACAGTATCACAGGGTGAAGTCGGCACAGACGATGCCTCTTTTTTGAGTCAGAACATCAGGCCTGAAGTCGTATATCAAATAGGAATCGATGAATTGGGGCCGGAGGTGCTACTCTCCATGGAAGTGTTTGAGGGGTGGTGAACCTAATCCTTATCATTTTCTTTTGGCAGAGGTCCTCAGACGAGGAGGCTTTGTCTTCACTACCAATGTGGACGCTCTCATAGAAGAAGCTTGTCGACGGATAGGTCTAATTCTTGGGCGAGATTTTAATATCTGTTTCGGTAAATCCGAGGACGAAGACTTCAAAGGCTATGTTACCCGTATTGAGGCAGGCGAAAGGCTGAAATCGTGCATTTTCAAGTTACATGGCAGCATCGATGCAGGTGCCCCAGAACATAAATACGAAAGTATCCAGTTCGCTCTCCGTCAGGTAGGAAAGGGTTTATTCGAGCCAAGACAAAAAGTCTTGAAGTACTTCCATCAAAACTTCGACTTTTGGTTCCTGGGCTACTCTTGCAGAGACGATTTCAGCGTGTTCCCTGCTTTCTGGACTGCACCCCCGTGATTGGACAGGTAGGGTTAGGAGAGTCTGGCGGGGACTCTTGTTATTCTCCTGATTAAGCAGTGCCTCCTCAAATTCATCTGGCGAGCAATAGCCAAGCGCCGAGTGAAGTCGCTTTAAATTATAGACCTCCTCGATGAAATAGGGAAGTCTTTCCATCACATCCGCAAAAGTTTAATACTCACATAGATAGACCTCCTCATATTTTAGTGTTTTGAAAAAGCTCTCCATCATGGCATTCTCGTAGACATTACCGACAGCAGCCATGCTAATCAAAAAGCCACGCCTCGTGAGCTCTCCCACATACTC
>JAJHSB010000017.1 GCA_022684035.1 Candidatus Acetothermia bacterium
TGACACGGCGTGTAACGCTTATACTGCTCTGAGGCATTGCGCCTTATCTCCCTTGATACCGTGCTCTTGTGCCTGCCTGTTGCTTTGGCTATCATGGTCTTGCTCATGCCCTGCCAATGCATCTGCCCTATCAAATCCCGTTCTTCCATGCTTAAATGCTTATACTTCTTTCCCATAACACTTTAGGATAACCTTTCCTTTCCCGCTTCCTAAAGTGTTGCACTTCATTGTTGAACCTGCGATTTCTAAAATGTATTATAACGTTATTATAACGTAGGGTTATTTGTTCCTACCCCTTTATTACCCCGATAGGTCGGGCCTTAAAGACCTTGCGCGATATCCCCGCGCCATCGGCCACCCGAACTACTTCGCTCACATCCTTATAGGCTTCCGACGCCTCCTCAACTAAGGCCGACTTGCTCGCCACCTGGAAAGTAATTCCTTTCGCTTTTAGCTCATCGGCTATATCTGAGGTGGAAAGCTCTCTCTTAGCCTTGGAGCGACTTTGCACCCTGCCTGCCCCATGACAGGTTGAGCCGAAGGTCTCCTCCATTGCCCTCTGAGTTCCCACTGCCACATAGGAGTAACGCCCCATATCCCCGGGAATGAGCACCGGTTGGCCAACATCCTTGTATGCCTCGGGTACATTGGGATGCCCCGCAGGGAAGGCTCTGGTAGCCCCTTTCCGATGCACGCAAACAAGAAGCCTCCTGCCGTCTACAGTGTGCTGTTCAATCTTTGCGATGTTGTGCGCCACATCATAAACCTGTTTTAGCCCTAACTGGTGAGGGCTACTCTTGAAGATACTGGATAAGGTCTGCCTTGTCCAGTGAGTGATACACTGGCGATTAGTCCAAGCGTAGTTAGCAGCGCAAGCCATTGCCGAAAGATATGCCTGCCCTTCAGGTGATTTCACCGGAGCACAGGCAAGCTGCCGGTCCGGTAGCACGATGCCATATTTCCTCACCGCTGATCCCATCGTCTTAAGATAATCGTCGCAAACCTGATGGCCGAATCCACGCGAGCCAGTATGAATCAAGATAACAATTTGACCTGCTTGATGTACACCGAATACAGATGCGGCCGCTTCATCGTAGATCTCCTCCACCATCTGAACTTCAAGGAAGTGATTGCCGGATCCGAGGGTGCCCAATTGCGGGATGCCGCGTTTTTTGGCCTTCTCGCTTACCTGATCAGGATCCGCACCCTTAAGGCATCCATTCTCCTCAGTAAATTCCAGGTCTTCCTGATCACCATACCCATTCTCGACAGCCCAGCGGGCACCATCGCGCAGCACTCTATCCATCTCTTTTCCCTTGATCCTTATGCGACCCTCAGATCCCAGGCCAGAGGGGATGCTCACAAATAACTGTCCAACTATCTTTTCAATCTTCGGCCGGATATCTTGCTCCATCAGATTGGTGGTCAAAAGCCGCACGCCGCAGTTGATGTCAAACCCCACCCCACCCGGAGAGACCACCCCATCATCGACCCTGGTAGCGGCAACCCCTCCGATTGGAAATCCATATCCCCAGTGAATATCGGGCATAGCCAGAGATCTGCCCACGATTCCGGGAAGAAAGGCTACGTTAGCTACCTGCTCCGGCGACTGCTCGTCACCAATTTGCGCAAGCATCTGCTCATTGGTATACAGAAGCCCCGGCACACGCATTCCAGGCTTGTAGCTCATTTCAATCTCCCAGCGATAATCATCGATTTTTTTAAGTCGTTCTCTCCAGGATGACATCTCCACACCTCCATTTAGAGATCAAGAATTATTCGGGCCTTAAAATCGTTCTTTGTTTCCAACTTCAGTTGGTGATAAGTGGCAGCCTTGATGTGCGTCTTGAGATTGTGACGGGATGGATCAACCTTTTCCCCATAAGCCATCGCTCTCAAATATTGCTGTCTCAGGTTGACGATCTCAAATCGACTAAAGATAAGCCCTTCGGCATCGAAGAGATAGAGCAATTCATTGAGCCAGGTGACCAGTAATTCATCCTGCTCCAGGGCTTCGGCAATCACCTCGTGACTTTTCAGTTCGGCTACCTTTTCGAGGTCAGCGATGAGGCTGAACATTCCATAGGCCGCATTGACGAAGACTTCTTCAACGCTATTCCCATAGGCAATAATACCTATGTCAGCGGTATGATCGATGAACTCGAAGTTTGGCACAGTAATTGAATTATAACAAATCGCCGCAGAAATGAAAGTGCCTGTTGATTTATGCTATTATTATACTGAGTATACTGAGCGAACTCCAGATTTTAAGTTTCAGATAGAAATCCTAAGCACAAAATCCTAAATCCTAAACAAGCTCAAATGACCAAAATCCAAAACTCAAAACTCACGATAAATAGCCAGAATCAAGTACGGATGAAGAAGCTTCTAAATTGTGAGTATCTACTAATCAGGTTTTGATCATTAAAACCTACGCTGTTGGGGGGTTAAAATTCTGATAAATCGCCAAAGGTTTATACCGCTCTCGCCACGGACGGGAGCGGCGGCATTAAATATTCATCATCCAATGCCCAGGTGTTTCATTGTCCGACAAGCCAAAACGGGTACTGCCAGACAGAAACATTGGGACCATCGCTCTTAAGTATCTGTCGACTTCGTGAGTTTGTCACGAATATTGTCCAGCTTATCGTGGATCCGGAAAAGAACGAGCATAAACTCGAACCATAGCCGGATCAAAAGCGGAACGATGGTCATCATCCCCAATCCCGAAATGACCATTACCTCGCCACCCCAAGGGGCATCGAGCCCCCTTATAATGGTACCAAAACCCCACAAAATAGAAATTCCGGCAATCACAAGGTAACAAACAGTTGCTATCTTAGGAAACAGCATTACCTCAAATTTTAACAGATCTTTAAATTCAAACTTTTGAGACACGATAACCCTCCTTTCTTTTGTTGAAGCTTGTTCCGGTTTTACTACCGTCTTGGTTTCTCTATTAACATGATACTGTGCATTTGGGCTGTGTTAAGCCAAACAACCAAAGGATCAATAGGACGAGGACTAATAGGTTGCACCCTTCCTTATCCAGCCGTCACCTCTAATCTCTAACACTTTAATGTCCTGGGTCTCCAGTAGTCCTTTATAACCGACTGTGTAATACCTCCCCACTTCCAAAAAGCCCAGTGCTCTGTCGCCGGAAGCATCTATATAGCCGGACAGAAGCAGTGACAGAGCCAAAACCGCCACGATAACCACGATAACAGCCAACCACGATTTGTTTTTGTTGAACTTCATAAAGTTCCTCCTTTCTGAAAATAATCTTTTAAATCCTCTGTGTGGGCGTTTAGGCATAAATGCCTGCCTTAACGCCCCTTTCTACATAAGTAATCGCCCTGTTCCTAATCTTGAGTGCCGTGTTTAAACCCTTTCCACTGCTACGTCCAGTCAACCAGCGGTCGTCCATCTTTATCTTTGAAGGAGCCTAAGATGATCATTACGAGATCTACCAGTGCTCCGATTCCAAACACTCCCGCTGTGAGCAACCAAAGTATCCCCGTCCCGATTTTGCCTACATAAAAACGATGAAAACCTAACACTCCAAGGAAAAGACAAAGTAGAAACGCGACCAACCGCTTCTTTTCAGATACATTACCTGCAGCCTGTTGTATTGTTTCAGGTGTTGCCACGATAATTACCCCCTTTCCGAAGACTAGACTGTTTAATTTGCCTCAGATTTAAGTTTAGATTCAGCTCTCTTATCTTACATCATTCTCACCCCCAATTTAAATTTTAGCTTTCAGCTTCACTTTTTGCCTTAAAATTATCCGAACTCCAGGCTGATTTTTAAACAGCCTCGAAGACATTTTCTGTTTACCCTACCGTGCTTCCCCGGTTCATCCGGGAATAACGAGACCATAAGTACGGCAAAGAGCATAGCTACTCTATTTACATAGTCTTTCCATTAATTTTGTTCCTAAGTCTATTAAATCAGAAAACAAATGCCTTGTCAATACTTTTCGAAATCGGGGACACCATACTTAACCTCTTTTCTTTCTCCTCGGGTTTTGTTTGGCAAAATCCTATCCACAGTCTTTTCAAGCTGTTTCACAAATCTTTCGCTTCCCAAAGGTCTTCCGGTTCGTTCCTGCGGTTTCCACATTGTGTTATGTGATGCGGATCATCAAGTGCGATCACTCTTACAATATCTTGTCATACACGTATGGTATATCTTGCAAAATCCAAACTAAAGAAATAAGTATGGTGTCCCCCTATTACTAATACACGTATGGTATATCTTGCAAAATCCAAACTAAAGAAATAAGTATGGTGTCCCCCTATTACTACAAACTAAAGAAATAAGTATGGTGTCCCCCTATTACTAGCGCTGAAGCTCGGGGAAGAACGGGTGACCCTGGACCCTGAGAGTTTCGCCGCCCGGCGGCAAGGGCTGGAAGAGAGGCTGGACGCCCTGATCGCTGAGGGGCGACGGTTCAGCGACCCGGACAACGCCCGGCTGGCCAAGAGGCTGAGGAAGCAGCGGGAGCATCTGTTCACCTTTTTGGAGGTGGAGGGGGTGGAGGCGACTAATAACCGGGCCGAGCGGGCGCTGCGGCCGGCAGTGGTGGTGCGCAAGACAGGGGGATGCAACCGGACGCCACAGGGGGCGAGGACCCATGCGGTGCTGGCGAGTCTGTTGGTGACGGCGAAGCAACAGGGCCGCGCCCCGCTGGACTACTTGACCGAGGTGCTGACTGCCAGGGGGAAGTTTCTACCCCTGCCACTCGAGCGATCGCCCCCGGTGGCCCAGCCCACTTGATAGCCGGACGCTAAACATGTACACTGTGCCAAGCGGGTACACTCTGGGGGCGCGGTTCCCCCGCCCCGCAGACTGGGAACCCAGGGAGGTTGTATGCAAGCTCGGGAGTACTCCATCGAAACGAAGGATCTCACCCGCGTGTTCCGGGTCAAGCGGCGCGAGGCGCGCGGCGAGAAGCGGGAGATCACGGCCCTCGATCGGGCCGACCTCGCCGTGGAGCGGGGGGAGCTGTTCGGCGTCCTGGGGCCCAACGGGGCTGGGAAGACCACGCTCATCAAGATCCTGGCAACGCTCCTTTCCCCGACCTCGGGCACGGCGCGGGTCGCGGGCGTGGACGTGGTCGCGAACCCGTGGGAGGTGCGCCGCCACATCGGGATGGTGTCGGGCGGCGAGTCCTCGGGCTACGGCCTCCTCACCGTTGAGGAGAACCTGTGGATGTTCTCCCAGTTCTACGGGATGCGCGGCGCGGACGTGCGGAAACGGATCAAGGAGCTCCTCGAGGTCGTCGGCCTTGCCGACGGGGCGAAGACGAAGATCTACCACCTCTCAACCGGCATGCGCCAGAAGATGAACTTCGCCCGGGGATTCCTCACCGACCCGGAGATCCTGTTTCTCGACGAGCCGACGATCGGCCTCGACGTCCAGACCGCCCGCACGTTGCGGGCCTACATCCGGAAGTGGATGGACGATCACCCCGACCGGACGATCCTCCTCACCACCCACTACATGTACGAGGCCGACGAGCTGTGCGATCGGGTGGCGATCATTGACCAGGGCAAGGTGCTGGCCTGCGACACGCCGGCGGCCCTCAAGCGGGATCTCCAGGAGGAGGCGGTGTTCCGCCTGAAGGTCGAGGGGGACCTCGATCCCGAGAAACTGCTGCGAGGGATCGCCGGGGTCCACCGGTTCACCCATGCCGCGCGCGATGGCCACGCGCAGCTTGACCTCATCCTGGCCGACGAGAACGTGCTCCTCCCGGTCCTGTCGGGGATCCAGGGCACGGGAGGACGGCTCGTCTCGCTCGAAAAGCGGGCGCCGACCCTGGAGGATGTGTTCATCCGCCTCGTGGGACATGGCCTGAACGAGGGGGGGGACGCGGGAGGCGCGAGTGAACCTGCGCCGTGAGATGAAGACCTTCCTGAGAACCGTGATCGGCCGGGCCTACCCGCGGGTGATCGGGATGCGGCGGGAGAAGAGCTGGATGCTGTTCGAGGTCCTGCTGCCTCTCCTCCAGGTGGCGGCGTTCGTCTACATCTACCAGGCGATCGGCGCGCCCCCGGAGTTCACCGGGTTCGTGGTCCTGGGCGGCGCGATGACCGCGTACTGGATGAACGTTTTGTGGAGCATGGCGAGCCAGCTCTACTGGGAGAAGGAGACCGGGAACCTCGAGCTCTACATCATCGCTCCCACGTCGCGGATGGCGATCCTCATCGGGATGGCCGCGGGGGGGATCATGACCACGACGATCCGCGCGGTGGGGGTTCTCACCTTGGGCGTTCTCATCTTCCGCGTGCCGATGGAAGTCACTGACGTGCCGGCCCTCGTTGGCGTGTTCCTCCTGACCCTGGTCGCCCTGTACGGGCTGGGGATGCTTCTGGCGTCGCTCTTCCTCCTGTGGGGGCGGCAGGCGTGGCACCTGGCGAACCTCCTCCAGGAGCCGGTGTTCCTCGTGTCCGGGTTCTACTTCCCGGTGCGGGCGCTCGGGTTTCTCGTCGCGCTCGGGGCCTCGATCGTCCCGATCACCTTGGGCTTGGATGCGATGCGGCAGCTCCTGTTCCCGCAGATGATGGAGGGGTTCCGGTTCCTTCCCGTGGGGACGCAGTTGGGGGCGCTCGCCGTGCAGGCGGTGGTGTTCCTGTTTCTCGCCCACCGGGCGCTCCGGTACTTCGAGGACCGCGCCCGGCGGGAGGGGCGCCTCACCCTGAGGGGGTTGTGATGACGGCCCGGGTGCGGGGGAAAGAGACGTGGCGCAGCCTGCGCGTGGCGGTGTGGCTCGGCTGGCAGGTCGAGTCCAACTGGACCGATCCATTCCTGTTCGCCGTCTATTCCGTCGTCAGGCCCGTGGCCGGGGCGCTGATCCTCGTGTTCATGTACCTCGTCGTGGCCCGCGGCGGGCTGGAGAACCCCCTCTTCCCGTACGTCTTCGTAGGCAACGCGTTCTACATCTACGTGGGCGCGGTGCTGATGGGGATCAGTTGGGTCGTGATTGACGACCGCGAGCACTACGGGATGCTCAAGTACATGTACGTCGCGCCGCTGAACATCCTCACCTACCTCCTCGGCCGGGGGGTGGCCCAGACCGCGATCGCCACGATCGCCACGGCGATCACGCTCCTGTTCGGGGTCGGCGTTCTCGGGATCCGAATCCCGCCGGGACAGGTAGATTGGGGACTCCTTGCTGTTGCTCTCGTCCTCGGGCTTTCCGCGCTCGCGTTCATGGGTCTCCTTCTTGCCGGGGCGACCCTTCTCACCGCACGGCACAACTTCTTCATCGGGCAGGCGGTGGCCGGGGCGCTCTACCTCCTGTCCGGGGTCGTGTTCCCGCTCGACGTCCTGCCGCCCGCGCTACAGTGGGTGGGGAAGGCGCTTCCGGTCACGTACTGGCTGGAGGCCCTGCGGCGGGCACTCCTCGGCGAGGGGGGCAACGAGGCGTTACGGGCGATCCCCACCGGGCATCTCCTGCCGATCCTCGCCGGATCTACGCTCGCCCTGGCCGTAGTGTCCATCCTCTTCTTCCGCTGGGCGGAAGGCGTGGCCCATTGCCGCGGCCTCCTCGACATGCAGACGATGTACTGAGGCGGGGAATCGCGGTTGGCCGTGGCCACCTCGGGGGTACGCGCAGCTCCTGGCGGTGGGCCGACGCGGACCGGGCGGAGACCGTGGAAACGAGCGAGGGGCATAGTTAAGCCGTGGGTAATTCGACCCTACGATCCAGGCGACGAGGGCGCTGTGGCCGCGGTCGTCTCTCAGTTGTGAGGCCGGGTGGCGTGCCCCCATTTTATTACCACCAGCAATGAGAGCCGCCTGGTTTTTCACGGTCAGGGTGACCGCCTGACCGGCTCCTGCCCTCGACCGGATCGCGAACTCTGCCGGCGTCAAGTGCCCGAGTGAACTGTGGGGCCGCTCATTGCCTGCCGCCACGCCGCGACAATCTTCCCCGCCGGCGGTGGACGGTAATTTCCGACACGCCGTAGGTCCGACACACCTCAAGGATCGAGGTCCCGGACTCGACTTCCCGCAAGATCCTCACGATCTGCTCTTCCCTGCCCGGCAGGCAGGCGTGTACCGTTTCCCCTTCACGAGCGGACCCTCCTTGCTCTTCCATCCTACCCGCGGATCCTCTCACTTCAGGTGGTACAGCTTCCGGGGGGCACGTCACCCGAAACCCGGGTGCCCTGGACCGTGTATTTACTGTGTCTGGCGATGTACGATGTACGTGCGGGGCGCGAGAAGCCACGACCAACTCTGCTCCTCTGTTTGGCACAGCGTTCACCTCCGCCCGCCGCGACCTCCGCACGGACTCGCCGGGGGGTGAAAGCATAGCGCGCAGATCGCTGTGGATTCTCGGGCTCCTGGCCCTGGGAAATCAGGGACGGGAAATCAGGGACGGAAATCAGGGACACCATACTTATTTCTCCTTACCTCTTTCTCCTCGGTTTTTGTTTTAGCCGAATCCTATCCACAGTTTTTTCAAGCTGTTTCACAAATCTTTCGCTTTCCAAAGGTCTTCCTGTTCGTTCGTGTGGCACAGTTCTTCTATTTTTTCTCGTTGATTCCTGAATAACAAGAATTCTCGCCAAAATTAGAGCTTTAGGGGAAGGAATTTATGCGATAATTATGGCTATTTGGGAAGGGATTTCTGGGTTGTGGGCAGCCTTCGGAGCAGAACAATAATGGTGACTTTGCCGTACGCTCATCGTTACTGCGGGGGCAAAGTACCGATCGAAAGTGATGGTGAATTGATTCAAGGATTTAGGGTCGTCTCTAACTCTTAAAGGTGCACGGTAAACTTCAATTTTCGTTTGTCCGATAAAATAATTATTTCCACGGGAACTCTCTGCTCCCGGCAGGCAGATTGGGCTCCGGGACAAGCCGTATAGAATTAAAACTACCGATCATCGTATTCCACGCAACAAGCCCAGCTAGAGGGGGAGGAGTTGACTGGAGATGTATCTTAGCTGTCGCGTTGGATAATTCGTTTATCTTGTACGCGGCGGGTGAGTCCTTGATTATCAAAATATTGCAACAGCGGCAGCGCGTACTTGCGAGTGGTACCAATTGCGTCGCGAAATTCGCTGACAGTGATGGTCTCTGATCGATGCGCAGTGAGTACTTGCTCAGCTTGGTTTACTGCTTGGCAATGAAGAATAACTCCTTCAGGCAGTCTAATCAGTCTACCACTTTCTACGAGCGAGGTGAGCATCATCTCGACTATATCTTTGCCAGATTTGGTAATCTCCATTACTTCAGCTAAATCGGCTGGGGGTTGAAACTTTCTGTCACTGTACAGTCGATCGAGTGCATTGCGTACTTCTGTCTGCTGGGGAGTAAAGCGTGGCTGATGATCGGTCAGAGCGACGCGCACGTCGTTGCGCTGGAGTCTCTGTTCATTTGTCAGTTCTACGATCGCTTGCTCCAATAATAGTTCTTCTACTTTTATCTGTGCCCTAAGCGCGCTTAAGTCCATGTAGATACGCGTCGGCGCTTTAGTATAGTAATCTTGCACGCAGGTTATAATCTTCTCTTTCAGTCGGTCCATTTGGCAGCGATGGAGGATTTTGTCCGTACCGATTGGGATTATCTCGATAGTCGCCAGAATCTCTGTCAATTCTGCAACAGAGAGCGCTGTTTGTTGTGCTAATTCCTGTATTGACCAGGTGCGGAGACTAAGGAGTAATAACTCTTCGACCAGACGGCGTGGTGATCGCGCTTCATAGAGGTTAAGCTCGGTGATCACCGTTTGATCGAACCGTCGGTGAGAAACAGGCTGCGGGTTGAGAACTACACCGCTGCCGAGTACCTGGGGAGGGGAATAGCAGCGTACGATGAAGCGATCTCCAGTGCGGGCGGCAAAGGATTCTTCCAGTTTGAATTGCACTAAACCTTCTGTTTTTGCGGTCAGTTTTGCTTTATCGAGCAGGATAACGCGGCCGATCAGCTCATCGGTTCCGAGATGGAGGCGGATCCGCATTCGGTTTGTTATCTCGCGCGTATTGCTGAGTGAAGAGACGCGGAGACGGGCATCGAGAAGTCGCGATGGCGCAAGACAGCCCGGTATCGTAAGGATATTTCCTCTCTTTAAGTCCGATACTTTGACTTTCGCCAGTGCTATGCCTACCCGTGCCCCTGCGACAACGGAATTGACTGACTGGGAGTGTGTTTCAAGTCGTCGTATCCGGGCTACAGTTTGTTGGGGGAGGATCTCCACTTGATCACCGACTTGCAGCTTGCCACTGAGCAGAGTACCGGTAACGACAGTGCCGAATCCGGCGATTGTAAAGACACGATCAATCGGTAAAAAGGGAGCAAGATCACTCCGCTTGGGGGGAATATCTTGCGTCATCCGCGCAATTTGACTTTTTAGTTCTTCTATTCCTGCTCCACTTCGGGATGAGACTATTTGGCGCGGGGCATCGGCAAGGCAAGTATCAGATAGCGCTTCATCAATCTCATTGTAGACGAGTGCCAATTCTTCTTCATCAACCAGATCGGCTTTGGTGATAACGATAATTCCGTGTGATATCTCTAATAGATCGATGATCTGCAGATGTTCCCGCGTTTGTGCCATCACCCCTTCATCAGCAGCGATGACGAATAGAACAAGATCGATCGCACCAATACCGGCAAGCATATTTTTCAGAAACTGCTCATGGCCAGGTACGTCGATGATCTCAGCACAATCACCATTTGGCAGGTTGAGAAAGGCAAACCCAAGATCAATCGACATTTCGCGTTCTTTCTCTTCTTTCAAACGGTCGGTGTCAATTCCGGTGAGCGCGCCGATCAATGCTGTTTTGCCATGATCAACATGTCCAGCTGTTGCAATAATGATGCTCATATTAAGTGATTGGCAATTAGGTGGTCACTACAGCCTATCGATTAGATAGATTGCCAAATCGTTCAATGATTATGCCATGATCCTCGGGGTGGAGAGTGCGCAGATCGATTAGTAATTTGCCGTTGCTGATCCGGGTAAAGATGGCTGGATCGCCCATTCGCAATTGCTCTGCAACTTTTTCAACATCAAGGTGGAAAAATTCAATCGCCACCAACAGAGTGGGTATCTCCTCGCCGGGTAAGGATCCACCACCCAGTTGGGATGCACCATCCTGCATTGTAACATTTGCCTCGTTCTTTAATCGTATTTCTATTGCCGCAGCGAGGGTCTCTGCAGCTCGTTTTATCTCTGATAATGGGCGCAACGCCATCTTCCATACTGGTAATTCAGTCAGTTTACCGCTCAGGTAGCTGCGTAATGTCGCTTGTAGAGCGGCAAGGCGGAGTTTATCAATCCGCAACGCTCGCATCAATGGATTCTCTTTTAATTGCGCGATCAGGTCGCGTTTACCGACGATGATCCCTCCTTGCGGTCCGCCGACCAGCTTATCTGCACTGAATGTAACGAGATCAGCGCCGGTAGCAATGCTTGCCTGTGCTGTCGGTTCGCTTCCCAGATCATATTTTGTCAGATCGAAGAGCGCTCCACTACCGATATCATCGATGACTAGCAACTCATGTGCTGCTGCCAGAGTGACCATTTCGAGGAGCGGAACTTCAGCGACAAAGCCGATCTGCTTAAAATTACTCGTATGGACTTTGAGGAGAATTGCCGTTTCTGGTCCTATCGCTTCTTCATAATCGCGGCAGTAAGTGCGATTGGTCGTCCCTACTTCGATAAGTTTAGCTCCACTGGCACGCATCACATCTGGCAGGCGGAACGATCCGCCGATCTCGACCAACTGACCGCGGGAGACGATCACTTCGCGATTTTGCGCAAATGTGTTGAGGATCAACAGTAATGCTGCTGCATTATTATTGACGACCAATCCTGCTTCTGCTCCGGTCAGCGCCACAAGTAGTTCTGCAACATGGAGATCACGCGATCCCCTCCTGCCGCTTTGAATATTGATCTCAAGTGAGCAGTAACCAGATAGCTCTTCTATCGTTTCTATCGCGTTAAGAGAGAGCGGCGCCCGGCCCAATCCAGTATGAAGGATTATTCCTGTGCCGTTGATTACCCGTTGCAGCGATTGTGCCTCAAGGTGTGTGACGACCAGTTGCGCGAGATGATCGAGCGAAAGATCGAGTCTTGTCAACTCGTCATCAGACAAACGTCGTAATTGTTCTAACGTGGAACGAATCAGGCGCAGCACGGTTTCACGTGCCACGCCTGTTTCAATCAATGATCGAATTAAGCAATGATTTAGCAGCTTATCCACTGCGGGAATAACACGGCGTAATCGATCTTTAGTACTCATAAACTTTAGCTCTTCTTCAAGCTCTTCTTCTTGCGATATTTAGCGAGAGCGGTTTCTAATTCCTGAGGGTCGATGACCATCGCCATCATTGCCAGGTGCTCTTTATAGAGATCTTCAGGGATCTCTGCTCTGATCGCCGGCTCAAGGATATGATAAACAGGGAGTCCCAACGAGACTCCGGCTAATGGACCTGCGTAACTGGGATCACCTTCGGTAACTGTCTCGGCAACGAGTTCCGCTCCTTCAATATCAGGAGTTCCGATGATCATCATCAGGTTCTCGGCCCCGTGCTCTTCAACGAGTTTTTTAACCATTGCTTGGTATTCCTGGTCCATTGCTCCTGCGGCTGTTCAAACGAAACACTCAGTAGCCTGATAGATAACATCAGCTCCGGCTGCTTCTACACATGCAACTATCGATGGTCCTTGAATTCCATCCCGTTCACCATAGGCGATAATTTTCACGCCGTTTAGCATTTTCCACCTCCTTACAAAGGTTGTGATACAAACTAATCACCGCAGAGTTCGCAGAGAATTTTGTATCCTCTGCGGTTTAGTTCATGTGCGTCAGTCTCTGCCGGAGTTCTTTTCCAGCAGAAACGAAACGCCATCAGCCAAATTGGTCATCCTTCCTAAGAAGAGGCTTCCTTTGGCGGCAAAGAGCGCATTATTAATTTTACCATCGTTGATCAGCTTGAGAGCGTGTCCTAAGTAAGGCACTGCTGATGCAATATGGCCTTGCGTGGGAGAGAAGCCGGGCATTCCGCGTGACTGGATGAATTCCGGCAGTTCTTCACGGTCTATCTCACCGCGCATCGCAGCCATCGCCGCAATCGTCTTGTAGTTGGTGAGAGGGACATTCCCACTACCCATCGGTAGCGTTACTTCCGGATTATGCATTTCTACTGCATATTTATCGACGTCAGTAATCTTCATTCCCATCTTTTGCAGGGGATCAAGAATTAGCACCTCGTAAATAGCTTGTGCTGTCGCACCGGCGCTGATATCATGCTTCCCCGTACACGCCAGGTTGACGACCGGGCTGGTGCCGTCGTCTCTGCTTAGCAAAATAGCGATTCCGCCTAACACATCTTCCAGAATTGGCATATTATGCTTCATATGGCCCTGAAACTTCATGCCGATCTTGCTGAACGATCCGCCTCCGACAACGATGATCTCATTAAAGAGACCGGCAGAGATAAGTGCGGCACTATGGATAATTGCCAATACTGTGCCGGCACAGAATGACTTTATATCGCATCCACTGGCGTTTACACAGTAGGCCTCTTCACCGATCGCTTTGGCCATGTTACCACCACCGCGATTATAACGATCACCGACCGCCTCTTCCGAACAACTTAGCAGATAATCGATCTTATCCGGTTCGATTGAGCTATTTCGTATTAGGTGCCGGGTGACGAGTATCCCAGTCACTTTGGTGAGTAGGTTCTCCAGCATTACATGCGCGGTGAGTGTTTCGTCCTGCTCGTGCGCTCGGTTAACACATCCCACCAGTTGCCCATTATGGTATAGAGGGAGTGATGCCTCCTTCTCTACTTTTACCTCAATCTTCTCTTGCGGCGTCCCTTCGCCTAACCGTTCTCTATCTTCAGTAGTGATCAATGGATGTGTTGCTAATCGCCCATTAAGAAGAGCGGTGAATGAAGGGGAAAGATCAATCAGATTAAACTTATCCCACATCTTCATTATTCCGTACAGCTCATCCTGAGGCATGATCTCTCCGAACGGCCCGTAGCGTGATTTGCCACGGAGCAGATTCTCATACCACGGTTCTGGTAAGTCAGCGTAATCATCAGGTGATATATTGCCGATAAAGATTTGGTTCGGCGGGTAAGCGACCGTATCATCAAAGCTGCGCAGATGTTGCTCTAACTCAGCGAGCTTTGTCCGTCCGGCAGCGATCTCACGTGCCGGTTTAGATCCGTAGCGGACTAAGTCAGGTACATGAGCAAGAATATAGGCTACCTGTTTGATTATTGCTTTAGAACTTATCAACATTACACCTCCTTAAATACTCTCTGTTCAGTGACCTTGGTCTGTAATGCCACAAGTGCTCTCTTTACCAATTCCATACGCAGTTTTTTCTCATCGTTAGGCGATAGGGCAGGGTTACCCAATGGATGAGGAATAGCGACCGTCGGGATGATACGATTCGCTCCAACTGTCAATGAAATAGGGACGATTGTGCACATATGGACTACCGGTAGACCGGCCCGATCGATCTCTTTGGTGAGCGTTGCACCGCAACGCGTACAGGTTCCTCAAGTGGAGGTAAGAATAACCGCTGATACAGCCGCCTTTTTCAGCCGTGTAGCGATCTCTGCCCCAAATTTCTTTGCATTAGCAACAGAGGTTCCATTTCCCACAGTTGCGTAATATAGCTCGTGCAGCTTGCCGATTACCCCTTCCCGTTCCAGCTGTCGAAGCACATCAACAGGAAGAACACGATTAGGATCTTGATTGGCATAGACCGGGTCATAACCACCATGCGCTGTCTCATGGCTTGCCGCGGTCAATTTATCCAGTCCAGCAAGCGAGTATTCTCCGAACTTGGAGGCACTCGAGGACTCAATCCGATCCGGATTTCCCTTTGGAACGATGCCACCTGATGTAACAATAGCAATTTTCTGATTCTTTAGACCAATCACCGGCGGGCTTGGCGGTACACGATCGAAAGAGGGAATTGGATATTCCGTTTTATACGGTTCTCCGGCAAGTTTAAGCAGTAGCATATCAACAGCGCGTACTGCACCGATCTTCTCCGCAAAGTAATTTTCCCGTATACCGCGGGGAAAATATCCCTCCTCTTCCGGCGCACCGATCTCTTCATTGTTGACCAACTTAAGTGCCAATCGTACTATCATTGTCAACGCATCTTTCATCTTGGCAGCGGAATTTGCTGTTTCGATAATATAGAGACCACGTCCAATCTCTATTCCTGGATTCTCTTTGAACATTCCAGTTATGACTGGAATAGAGAGTTTATTTGCTACTGCATGGCAAACACCGCTACATGCAATTCCATATCGACCGGCATTGAACGCCGGTCCAGCGATCAAAATATCCGGCTGGTATTTGGCTACCATGGTGACGATCTCTCTGCTTGCAACCTCGCTCTTTTCCGCATAGTAATTGTCGCCACAGAAGACGGTAGCAACGACTTCCGCATTATTTCCGAGTAATTGTTGCAATAAGATTCCTGGTCCTAATGCCCCTTTTTTGATCTCCGGTGGTACATGGGCCTTATCTTCAGCGCCGATCTGAGCAAAAAACTGGTTGATATAATGTACAACACGAATCTTTTTCATCTTTTCCTCCTCTTTAGCGTATGTTACGTGTAATTAACCGCAGAGCACACAGAGAGCACAGAGAATGTGTAATATTTCTCTTTATTTTTTCTCTCGGCGTTCTCTCTGCGTCCTCGGCGGTTTATTTATATTTTTAGCGTGCACGAGCGGCCAGCGAGCTAAAGCCGAGCTGGCAGGTTGCTCCCATAACGACTTGCAATTCTACTGCGATGCTGCCATCCGGTCTTAACCCACCGGAAAACCCGCCGGCGATCACTTCTACCGACTCTAAATGGCCGATAACGCGTTCCATTGCCGGTAGCTCCAGTATCACATTGGCGTTGCCGACACTGACTACTGCCGTCGCCTCGGGCGTCCCATCGGCAAGAGACTGCGAAAGCCCATCACTGCCGGCATATTCGTCGGTGATCAATACTGTCTTTACTCCCAAGGTTTCGATTTTCTTGCAGAGCATCATTAAATCAGTATCAGGATTACCGAATCCTTCTTCTGTGATCACCGCGCCGTCGACTCCGAGTAGGCCGACCAGCTTTGCTGCGTATTCAGCGGAACGCTCTTTATCAGCCAAACGCACATTGACATTGGAAACGATCATTCCGACAAAGTGTAGATCTTTCCCGTTACGCCGATAGAGATCCTCAACTACCGGGTCATTTTGATGATGATAGGTAGTATGTTTATCACATGCGGAAACACAGTTTCCACTAACAATTGCTCCGTCCATCCCCTCATTTGGATGAATCAACGTAGGCAAGATCTGCTTGACATCGACTCCGTAGAGATAGGTGTCATGGAGCAGCCCTTCGGAAAGGAGCATCTTTACATAGGCGACTTTTGGGAGATTATTCGCATGAGCAGTAATCGGAATAAGAGAATAGCGAGTAGTCTCATCAGGAGTCTGGTCTTTACCTGCCTCTCCGAGATAGGCAGCAGCCCGTAAGCCGGCTATTCGAAGTGCCTCTTCATGTTCATGTCTTGTTATTCCCTCTTTAGGCTCTAAGACAAGGACGATATTATTCAATTGGGAGAATGGCGAGTAGTCCGCTGCCGGACCGCTCATATCGATCAACCCTTCCTGAAACCCGGCGATTCGTCCGCAAGTCACTACAGCAGTGCCTTTGAGTACATGCGTTCGTCCATTGCCGACCTGTTTGACATCACTGAGAAACCCAGGGAAGATACCACCTGCGCCATCGACCTTAACGCGTGGTTCAATGACATCTTTGACCGGAATAATCCGCAATGACTCGCCGGGCCGGGCAAGTTGAAGATCGATTGAATCTAGCCGCTCATCGATTGCGACATGCGACATGAGCTCATCACGGTTGATGAAAAGAGTTCCATCTTTCACTTTGGTCTGCGAACCGAAACTAATCTTATTGATGGTAATTTTTCCAAGTACCAGTTCCATTTTCTATACACCTCCACAGGATCTTAGGAATTATTCGGAAACAACTCTCTTTAACTCTTCTTCGATCGCTTCCGCGGTAGCTTCCTCACCTGTCAAAGAGGATAATACCTCTCCGTCTTTATAGATCCAGAAAGCGGGTAAACGAAGCATTTGAATGCGACTGAGTTCGATCGCCAGACGACGATTTTTCGAGCAATCGAGAGTAGCAAACTTTACCTTGCCGGCATATTTTTGGGCTAAAGCTTCGACAATCGGCATCAGTTCACTACACTTATCACACCGCGGACCCCAAAAATCGACCATCACCGGTAAGTCAGCCTGTAAGACCTCTTCTTCGTAGTTCTCTTTGCTAAGTTCTAATAAATTTGCCATCGTTCCTCCTCCGGTTTAATTTAGTTACCCTCGATTGCAAACCAGTCAGGGTACTACCAGCTCTCCCTGTCTGCTTACCTGAGAGATTCTCCTGACTGGCAAGTCAGAATTGCCCCTTCGGTGGCCTGATGGCAGGCTCTCTCCAGCGAATTTAGCTACGCTACAGTCCTTTTGCCTGAGAGTTTATCCCCTTCGGCGCCGATGCTGGTCTCTTCTGTCAGCGTGTAGCAGATAAATCTTACCCGCTGCTACTGCGCAAGTCAACCCACAGAGTTACTTTTGGATGTCGTGCGTTTGCGGCTGGATTGTAGTCATTGAAATAGATTTAGATGGCGGGAGCGATAGAAGTATTCACCGGCCGAGATGAGAGCGAGCGCTACCGCAAGAATAATAAAGGCGTAAGTTATCTCTTCGCTGATACCGAAAAGGTCTACATGTCGAGAGATCAGCACAATCAGAATCAGTCCGATATGCGAATGCGTCTTTAACTTACCGAGTATACTTGCCGGAATAACTTTCTGCTTTGAAATAGCCATAATGCGCAACCCAGTGACAATAAACTCTCGCGAGATGATTATCACTACCGGAATAGCAGTTAACTCTCCAATTTGAATGAATGTGATAAGCGCAGCAGTAATAAGCAACTTATCTGCGATCGGATCGGCGAATGTACCGAAAGTCGTTGTATGACCCAGTCCACGGGCGAGATAGCCATCAACGATATCGGAGATTGCAGCGAGAGCAAAGAGCACGATCGCCAATATGGTTCCCAACCAGGTTTCCCACAACACAAGCGCAATAAAGAGGGGAATGCTTGCAACCCGCGCGATAGTGATCGTGTTCGGAATATTTAATAGCATAGAGTCCTCGCGATTTGATCAATGATCTCTAACTGTACTGGAGAGAATAGCTGGTTGTCAAATCTGTTCCAGCCGATTAGAATTAGCTTATCTAAAGAGTAGGTAGTAATGGAGGAAAGATGTCACGCACAAATAAAGATCGACTGATCAAACAAGCAGTAGTAGGAGAAATTACCAATCCTCTTTTCCGTGCCGAAGGTTATCGGATAACACATGATGGCCAACCAGTCGTTCTGCCATCTGTGGGGAGTATCACTTATAATGTCCGTGTTGGTGATCGCGCAGCAGGATGGGTAGGCGACCATATCGAACCAGGGGTGAGTATCAGGAACCTCAGCAAAGATAAAGATCTTCCGGATGCAAATATCGGTCTTAATTTCCTCGCTTGCGTAGGGAATGAAGCAGAAATAATATCGGGTGAAGCAAAAGGGAAGAAAGGGGTTGTTACTGGAAAACACGGCGGGATCGAGCATGTGATCATCGATTTTTCGCCTGATATCTTAGAAAAACTGCAAATTGCCGACAAGATCATGATCAGAGCGTTCGGCATCGGCCTGAAACTCGTTGATTATCCAACGGTCAAAGTTATGAATCTTGCCCCTGATTTTTTGGAGAAGATCGATATCACTTATGGAGAGCAAATTATCGTTCCAGTGACGCATCGTGTTCCTGCCCAACTGATGGGGTCAGGCTTGGGAGCAGCCACCTGCTACCACGGTGATTACGACATTCAACTATTTGATAAGGAGACGGTCACAGAGTACGGATTAGATGATCTCCGCTTGGGTGATCTTGTTGCGATATTGGATACTGACCATTCGTTCGGCCGTGTTTATAAACAAGGATCACTATCGGTGGGGATCATCGTTCATAGCGATTGTGTGACGAGCGGCCACGGGCCAGGAGTCACCACCTTATTCACTTGTAACGATGGAATACTCGATGTACGAATTGATCCTGCAGCCAATATTGCGGATATCCTGAAACTGCTTGCCGCCACCGGCTAATCGGCACCGGCCGGCTTAATTCTGACTTCTGACTCCTGAGTAGTTACACCCTTTATTTCTCTAATGGGAAGACGACGATCGGAATGACAATCAGCAGAATCACGCTTCCGGCGACAAATGCCGCCAAGAAACCGAAGCTCTCTGCTACTGCGCCTCCGATAAGCGCACCGATGATCCACCCTCCGGCGGCAAGTGCATTGAAGACTCCTAATGCCTGTCCTTTTGTCTCCCCATTTGCGAGTTGTGAGACGAGTGCTGTAGAAGCGACATTGAAAAAGGCCCAACTACTTCCAGTACCAATAAATAGCAAGGCAAGCAGCACTAGTTGATATAAAGGAAAATCCAGCAGGGCAAGAAGATAGAACAGAGGAAAGATGAGGATCCTGCTTATCAAAACGAGAAGTTGTAACATGCGGTTTCCAACTCGGCGTAATATCGATCCAGTAATGTAATAGAGTACCGCACTTGCAAGCGCCGGAACAAGATTGATCGAGAAGATCATTGCACTGCTGAATCCTAATTCACGTCGAAAAAAGACAGGTAAAGGCACAAAGAAGACGGAAAATCCGGTAAAAATCAAGAGAACAGCGTAAAAATACAGCGTAAGTTTTCTGCCAAAAAGATTACTACCGCGCAAATACGATGCAACCGCTTGCCATGACAGCAGATGATACAAATGACTGGGAGCGTCGCGGAACCTCTCCATTAATCGACTGCCACGCGTTGTCATTAAGCTGAAAAAATGGCGGGCAGTGACTTTATCTCGTTTCTCGACGATGCATGACGATGCAATCACAGCAGCAGCTAAGGAAAGACCGCCGAGGACGATAAATAGACTACGCAGTGCCGTTGTTTCTCCAAAGTATGGGGTAACGAAAGTCGTCCATATCGTGCCGAGAAGAAGACCGAAGACCCAACCGAATCCTGTATAGCGGTTAAATTTGCTGATCGCTTCTTCCCATTGCAGACGGTCGAGCTGTTCGATCACCAGCGGAATCGCCACTGGAACTCCTGCCATCCAGAAGAGATTGAACCCAGCGTTGAGCAGTACCACATGACGAATATTATCGACTGTAGCCAGTAAGAGTAACATCACTGCGCCCCCTAAAAAACCGAGCAGAATGAATGGCTTCCGCCGCATGAGACGATCAGAGAGTCGCCCCCAGAAAATGCTGGTAAAGACGCCGACGAGACTGGTCACACCGGCAACCAATCCAACGTCTGTGGCACTACCATCAAGGACGATGATGATAAAAAGCGGTATGAGCAGAGCATGTCCACCAACCGCTACATTCCCCAATAAAAAAGAAAATTGCCAATTAAGTTTCGACACTCTCGTTAACTAACCTACCTTTGAATTTTGACTTCTCTATCTTCTGTATACCCTTTTTAGGCTATAGTTTATCCAAAAAATTTTTTTATCCACTCCCGGTGACTACCGGCAAATCGGTAAAAGCCCCTGCAGATTTTGGAGATTGGGGTCTACGATTCGAATTGATAACGGACCCCATCAGACAAAATTTGGAGCGATGGAAGGTAGAATTATACTAAAGCACTACTCATTTGCAATGCCACCCCATCCTCCTTCCTCCCGATCGTGAACTTTCTTACGCACTCAGACTTACGTACTTAAGATTCTTTGATCAACGATGATTAAAGAACTCAACTAAGTGTCCTAACTGCCGCACCAGATCGTCTCTTTGGTCGTTACTTGATACTTGGGCATGCGGTATGCTGTCTTATAGGTGATGCCTTGACTGCGTGCAGAGCATCATACTACAAAAGAGATGGAAGTCAAGAAATCAACCAGCAGTTAGAAGCCCCCAGTCTCTTAATCAGCACAGCAGCCAAAGTGTTCTCTAAGCCGCCAGAGAGGAACGCGATCACTGTAATTTCACTCTTTGATTCTCCATAAGTTAAGTAGTATAATACTGAAAACACCTTAAGGAGGTAATGATGAAACGAACTTTAGTGATATTATTGTTAATCGCAATGATCTTCGGCAGTGGCATGGCAGTCAGTCGGTTCTACGACCAGCAAAATACGTCACCTTCTGTAGGTACAACGCCACTCCCAAGTAATCCCCAGATAGAAGCAAAAGAGAACCTATCTGCTCCGATATCAGCAGAAAGACCGCTACAATATACTTCCATTCAAGCACAAATTACTGCTTCACAACAGAGTGCGGTCAGAAATGCGATTGAGAGAACAGTCTCCGCAGTAGTGCGGATCGATGTCACCCGCACTGCCCCTGAAACATTTATCGATCGTTTATTTGACGACCCGTTATTCCGCCGTTTCTTCTACGATCGATTTGATTTACGCGCAGAACCAGATCGTAAGATCCGTTCAGTCGGTTCAGGAGTGATAATTAGATAGCAGGGAATCCTTTATATATTGACCAATGCCCATGTAGTAGAGGGAGCATTGGCGATTGAAATAACGGATCTTGCGGGATCTAAGATCGCTGCTGAACTGATCGGGATCGATAGGATCGTTGATATCGCAGTCTTTAGAATCACAAACCACATTGACCTGCAATCAGCGGTATTAGGTGACTCCGATATGATCGCAGTCGGTGACTGGGCAATCGCAATCGGTAACCCACTCGGATTGGGTACCACTGTTACAATGGGAATTATCAGCGCAGTGGGACGTGATATCCCGAAACCTGACGGGCAAGGCGTCTTTCACGATTTAATTCAGACCGATGCAGCGATAAATCCCGGTAATTCCGGTGGTCCGCTTGTAGATGCCCATGGACGAGTGATCGGTATCAATGTGGCCATTGCTCGTCAAGCTCCTGCAGGAATAGCAATTGAGGGGATCAACTTTGCCATTCCGATCAACGCTGTCACAGAGATCCTCTCTCTGCTAATTCGCGAAGGAAAAGTGACCCGCGCTTGGCTGGGAGTCTTTATCCAGGAGCTCACGCCAGCGATGGTCGACGTAGTCGGAGTCAGAGAGGGAGTGGTAGTCGTTGATATAATCCCCTCCTCGCCTGCAGCAAAGGCCGGTCTCCGTGCTGGTGATATCATCGTTACTGTTGCCGGTGAGCCGGTCAGAAATGTGCGCGAGCTACAACAGTTGATTATGTTCAAACCGATTGGCCAAACCGTTCTGCTTGAAGTTATCCGTAATCAAGCAACGATTCATATTGAAGTGATATTAGAAAAACGGCCTCACTGAAGCGGCATTAAATCGAGCCTTACACGCATAAATTGGGAGAGATTACGGAATTATCATTACCGATATCACTCCTGAACTTGTGTGGCGATCTGATTTGTAACTTTCAGGGGGAATCGGCATAATTGAAGTAAAGATTCTTTCTTTTATAATAATCTCTGCGAATAGGGCAGGTGGTTTTAAAATTAGGTATGCGTTACGGAGAGTAGCGCAGTTTGGCAGCGCGCAGCGTTCGGGACGCTGAGGCCGCCGGTTCAAATCCGGCCTCTCCGACTGAATCTGCGGAAGTAGCTCAATGGTAGAGTTCTGGCCTTCCAAGCCAGTGATGCGGGTTCGATTCCCGTCTTCCGCTCATGCGAAGATAAGTTAAGAAAGAAGTCTACGGCCCGGAAAGGAGGTACTTCTGTACCACTAGCTAGTGAAACTTAACAAGCAAGAAGGTAACTTGGCTCATTGGTTATCTCGAAATCATTTGAGGTTATGTTTCATCCAAAATTTAATGGAAAACAGATCAAAAAATTGTTAAATTTAGTGGCTAAATTTTAACTTTACCCATTCATACGAAGAAACTGTGCCATTTTGTGGAGCTAAATTTGCAAGAAAAAAGAGATCATATGGACTATAGTGGTATTTCAAACAAAAGTATTTTAGGCAAAATAATACGATTTCCACTCAAATTTACGAACATGGAAATACCCATTTTGCAAGGTAAGTTAAAGGGCAAAAGATGGATAGTGGGATCATTTTTAAATCTCGGTTACTGGTTAGTCCCTAAGATATGAAGTCTTGCGCAAAATGGGAAGAAGTTGAAATCACAAATTCCAAGCACCAATTTCCAAACAAATCAGGAGCCAGAAGCCAGAATTCAGGAGTCAGAATGAAAAGGGAACCAGCCAAGCATTTTCAAGACTGGATTGTTTGGCAAAAGGCTCATCAATTCGTTTTATCCTCTATTCTGGCTTCTGGCTTCTGACTTCTGACTCCTGAGTAGTCACGGTTATTGTTTGGAAATTGAGATTTGGTCATTGGGATTTCCGGCTTGTCCGGGTTAGGTAACTATGAACAGGAGAAGCAAATTCTTTTTACTAGAACAGTTAGAGAAGGATCTATTGTATATGATGTTGGAGCCCATGTGGGTTTCTACACACTTTTAGCTTCGGAAATAGTTGGACAAAGTGGTAAGGTTATTGCTTTTGAGCCGCTGCCTCGAAACCTATGTTATCTCAATAAACATTTGTCACTCAATAAATGCGGGAATGTAAAGGTTATTGAGGCGACTGTTGCCGAGGAAAGCGGAACTGCCTTTTTCACCGAAGGGGCAGACAGTTCTATGGAGCACATTTCATTAGCAGGTAATATTGAAATCAAAAAGGTTGCTATTGATGAACTTGTGTTAAATAGGGAGATACCCCCTCCAGAGTACCTAAAAATAGACGTGGAAGGGGCCGAGCTACTGGTGCTTTCTGGTGCGAAGAAAATACTTCATGATTTTGCTCCAGTGATATTTTTAGCAACTCATGGAGCTGGTATACACCAGCAGTGTTGTGAAATTTTAAAATCACTGGGATATCAGTTACAAAGTATAGGAGATAAAAGCATCTACGATGCAGATGAAATACTGGCTTTTAAGAAATGATATGATAATACGAAGGAAAAGTAAATATGTAAAAAATTGTTGACTAACGATACGTTCTGTGATAAAGTGGAGGAGATATGCAAATAAAATTACACAAAAACGCCAAGACCACTTTAGTCGTCAGACAAGAAATCCGAGCTTCCAAAGAAAACATATATTCTCTTTAGCTAAAAATTCAATCTCAGTTGCAAAGCAAGACCGGAGGTCAATTGCAAAGCAAGACCGGAGGTCAATTAGAAAGCAGTGAAATGGTGGAAAGAAGCTGAAATTCTGGAAGATAAATCAAGCCGGCCGCATCGGCTCTGCACCGACTTCACTCAACTAGAAATTGAACGGACCCTGTTTGAACGAAAGTAGTTTAAGAAAAGAATCGAAGAAATCTTTTTTGCATTAGAAGATGAGATTCTAAAGTCTCTACCCGATGAAGATTTACCGAGTGCTGACGAGATATGAACTCGGAAGACTACCAGCAGAGTGCACTGAGGCAGAAAGAAAGATCAGAAAGTTCAGGAGATATGGCATTAGTTATCTGCACATTGATCTTCTCTATGCTCCCAAGATTAATGGTCAAAGATCCTCTTGTCTCACCGCGATTGACTTAAGTTGCTAAAATCGCGTTTGTTATGCTGGGAAAGAATAAGAAAAAAGAGACTGGAGATTAAGTTCTTAAGAGCAGTTTTAGATTTTTATCCCTACAAGATCAACTACATCTTAACTGATAGTGGATTTGATCCTCTGGTTTAACCAGAGGACTACAAAGCTTTACCCAAAGACAAGCGGATAAAGAAGATTCATCTCTTTGAAGAAATCTGTCACCAGTATAAGATAAACCACCGCACACTGAAGTTCAAATATCCCTGGACTAATAATGGTATGGTCGAGGGATTTAGTCGTACTGTCAAAGAATAGGTTTTGACAAAATATCATTTTTGTAGTATATTTGAGATGAACTGTAATGACTTAAGTTTATCAATCGTTACAATTTTGAAAAGAGATTGAAGTCTTTTAAGCTACAAAAGACCAACTTAATACTAATATTATCGTAGAACGTATCGTTATCTAACACTGAATATGTGCATTTCTCCTATGCGCCCGTAGCTCAACTGGATAGAGCATCGGCCTTCTAAGCCGGAGGTTAGAGGTTCGAGTCCTCTCGGGCGTAAAGGAAATATGAGGAGCGTAGCTCAACGGCCAGAGCGCTGGGTTGTGGTCCCAGAGGCTGCGGGTTCGATTCCCGTCGCTCCTCCCAATTTAAGAACAAGCGCCTGTAGCTCAACTGGATAGAGCACCGGCCTTCGGAGCCGGGGGTTGGGGGTTCGACTCCCTCCAGGCGTACCTGATAGGAGGATTTGGTGAAAATTTGTTATGTTTAGAAGAATCCTGACTGCGCACAGGGTGGAAAGATTATCGGAAATAAATTTTGGATTTCAATTATGAATAATTCTTCTCAAGATTTTTTTTCAAAGGACTACTTTTTTGGTAAAAAACATTCCAGCTATTTTAACTACAGCCGATGGGATAATGATAGATATTGGAAATCGATAATCAAAGTTGCCAAAGAGTATAAAATTAATGGTAGGGCACTTGATGTAGGTTGCGCATTTGGTTTTTTGCTAAAACGCTTGAATCCTTATTTTGACGAAGTTTATGGAATTGATATTTCCGATTTTGCCCTTCAGCAAGCGAAAAAACAAGTCCCACAGGCTAAATTGAAAAAAATAAATCTTAACACTCAAGAGATTCCGTACCCTGATGGTTATTTTGACTTAATCACCGCCCTTGATGTTTTGGAACATACAGAATCAATAGAAAAATCGTTACACAAAATCAAACTAAAACTTAGTAATAATGGATATCTCATTTTATCTGTCCCTCTCAAGGATACATGGGCAGGCAAAATCTCTCATCTCTTCGATAAGGATTCAAGCCATGTAAGTGTGCCAGCGAAAAACGAGTTGTTCGAAATTCTTGAAAAAGTTGGTCTAAAAATTCTTAAAAAAAAATATTTTTTAAGTATACTATTTTTCAAATTTAAGGGTATTCCTGCTAAGATTGAGATTGTTTTGCAAAAAAATAAGGCTCTTCCCACTTTAGCGTAGGTTCATATCGAAGTCCCCACTGTGAAATGGGACTCGTTATCGATTAAAATCCAATCGTAAACCCATCTATTTACGTTGAGGCGCATCATTACGGTGAAGAAGTAATTGTCGTTTGGATATCCAAATCTCTTTTGGTACCCAGACTTCTTTTCTTGTCTTGAGGCGTTGCCATCCAGCAGGGTGGTACAGCACCATAAGCCAGCGCAGGTACAATGACTGCCAAGCACGGGTCCAGGCCGAAGCTTCCCTTACTTCCATGCCAGGAGCCAGTAGTCCCCGATAAAAGAGCGTTACCCCATAGAAAGCCTTTACTTCCGATGGAATATCTCCTCGTTCTACCATCTCCTTTAATCCCTCCCATGCCTGTTCGGCGTGCCGTAACAATTTTATCCCGGTACGGATGGAAGAAGCACCCGCTTGGTGGAGTAAAAGTGCTTGTTCGCTGTTCAAATGGAGAGACGCAATGATATCTCCCGGATTGATTTCTGTCTTATCGTGCAGAATTATTTGCTTGCCCCGATATCTCTGCACGCCTATTTTCAGTAGTTTAATCCCGTCACTCGGAATATCTTGCAGATGATATAACCGACAAAAGATATGCTCCCATATTCGCCATCCGCTCCGCACTATTCGTCTTATCATCGTAGCTATTCTAAATATCGTTTACAGAGCAACGATGCGGCAGTGTGCGCTGCAGCAGGTCTGCCGAGTTTGCTCGCGGCGCGTTTCATCTGCTTGAGGAGTTGTGGTTGACTAAGGATGTGCTGTAACTGAATTTTCAGTTGCTCGCAATTAGTCGCCCATCTTGCTGCTCCGTGGTCGAGAAGATAGCGCGTGTTATCCTCTTCTTGCCACGGAAACGGGCGGTAAATCAGCATCGGTAATCCACTTGCCATCGCCTCTGATACTGTCAATCCACCTGCTTTGCTGATTAGAATATCTGCCGCTCCCATCCATTGAGGCATATCATCGATAAACCCATGGACATAGACCGGATGTTGTGCTCCCTGGGCGATTGAGATAAGTTTCTCTTTCATCTTGCTATTCTTTCCTGTAATGTTCACAACTTGTAGCGGGACAGGGAAAGAGGAGAGCATTGCACAGACATCTGCCATCCCGCCCCACATACCAAAGACGCCTCCCATCACCAATACCATCGGCAAATTTAAAGCTAAATTTAATTGACCGCGTAATTGCGTCTGATCACGTTTCGCGCCAAAAGCAGGATCAATCGGGATGCCAGTGACGATAATCCGCTCAGCAGCGACGCCTCGCTTAATAAGCTCTTTTTGCACTTGTTCTGATGCAACAAGGTAAAGATTAGTGCAGGAATGAATCCAGTGGCTGTGGACAGAGTGGTCGGTGATAATCGTTACTGTTGCTCCGCGATATAACCCCCGCCGTTTCATCTCTCCGGCTGCTCCGGCAGGAACAGGATGGGTTGCGATGATCAGTCTGGGAGGATCAACAGCCAAATATCGGTGCAGCGCGGCACAAGCA
>JAJHSB010000024.1 GCA_022684035.1 Candidatus Acetothermia bacterium
CCGCGCGATCGAGGTATTCCGTAATGGTCTGACCGAATATCAAAAGTTACGGACTCCGTTGACGGCAAAGTATCGATGAAAAGAGAGCGTCTTGATCGGTTGGTCGTGGTACGCGGAATGGCAAAAAGTCGTTCGCACGGACAACGATTGATTATGGCCGGTCTCATCAAAGTGGATGGCCATCCTGTCTTTCAGCCGAGTCAGATGGTCGATCCACAGGCAAAGATAACCGTGACTGATCGTCCTCTCTATGTGAGCAGAGGAGGAGAGAAACTCGCTGCTGCACTGCAGTATTTTAATGTTGATCCAACCGGAAAGGTATGTGTCGATATTGGAGCATCGACCGGTGGATTCACTGACTGTTTATTACAACACGGCGCAGCACAGGTTTACGCTGTCGATGTCGGTACCGGCCAATTGGATTGGCAATTACGGAATGACGAGCGAGTAAGAGTGAGGGAAGGATTCAATGCACGGTACCTCACGCGCGATGATCTCGGGGTAGATGATGATACAGTAATCGATTTAGTGACGATCGATGTGTCGTTTATCTCGTTGCAAATTATCCTCCCAGCAATCCAGCAGATTATTGCGGTCAATGGAGAGATACTCGCACTTGTCAAACCACAGTTTGAAGCGGGAAAAGATTCTGTCTCCCGCGGCGGTGTGATCAGAGACCCCGCTGTTCATCAGCACGTACTGCAAGAGTTACGCTCATTTATTGCCAAAAAGCTTCATTGGTCCCTGGCAGGAGCAATGAGATCACCACTACGCGGACCAGCAGGGAACATGGAATTTTTCTTCTATATTTTGCCGGTAGCGTCGTCAGATATTCATCTATCAGAGAGCAAACTAAAAAGTCTGGTTGGTGAATAACTATTAACCCGTCTTTATCTCCACCAAACTCTCAGTGCGATCCGACGTTGATGAGTATTGTAAGACCCTTTTGCCTTATGTTCCAAAGATTCGATCGCCGACGTCTCCTAACCCCGGCACGATATAGCCGTGGCTATCAAGCTCCCGATCAATCGCCGCAGTGTATATCGGCACATCTCGATGGGTAGTTGTAAATCTCTCTATACCAGCAGGAGAGGCAATGAGGCAGAGAAATTGCAGCGCTTTTCCACCCGCCTCTTTAACCAGATCAATTGCGGCAATAGCACTTCTGCCGGTAGCGAGCATTGGATCGATGACGATTATCCGAGCCTGCGCCAATTCTACGGGTAATTTGGCATAATATTTAATTGGCATGAGCGAGTCAGGCTCACGATAGATGCCGATATGGCCGACTTTTGCCTGAGGAATCAAGTTCAACACGCTGTGGAGCATACCAGTGCCTGCACGGAGGATCGAGACAAGAACGATATCAATCGCAAGAACTTTGCCCTGCGTCCATTCCAGCGGGGTCTCTGTCTCTACTTCTTTTAGTGGATAGTTGCGCGTGATCTCATAGACCATCAACGCAGTTAGTTCCGCCAGTAGAAGGCGAAAATCGTGGTTACTTGTTCGCTTATTTCGCATCAGGGTGAGCTTATTTTGAATCAACGGGTGATTGAGAATGTGTAAATTATTCATTGTAGCTGTTATGAAGTGAAAAGAAAATCTGGTTCACAAGTAGTTTTGTAATCATCTTCCAGTTCAACTCCTAAGCCGAGAGCGATCCGATTGACAAAGTTGAAATAAGCGGTTACTAAAGTGAGATCGAGTATCTCCCGATCAGTCAGACCGATAGAGCGTAAGGCGTTCATCTCTCGTTCTGTCTTGCCGGGAGAGAGAGTAAGTTGTTTAGCGAACGAGAGAATCGCTTGTTCTCTTGCGGAAAGCCGGTGATGATCATCGCCGGCGGCGTTGATCTCTTCCTCAGATAGGCCAAGGCGACGCAGATGTTCTTTATGATGCGTGATACAATACTCACATTGATTGCTCGTTGAAACCGCCACTGCGATTAACTCGCGTTCGCGGCGTGACAACGGAGAAGGATCGAAGATCAGGGTTTGGTAAAGATGGAGATGGGCTTTAAGTGCAAGTGGTGAGAGAGAATGGACAGCGAGTATATTCGCCACACCACCGCGGCTCAGTTGTATTCGGTCATAGATCATTTTGAGCGGGCCGTCGGCCTCTTGTATGGAAATCATTTTAATATTGGCCATTCTTCTTATCCTACTCCTTGACCAGAGATGATTGCATCATAGTCTCTCGCCTATTATTTGGTTGACGGGCATAGCCCTGTGGAATACTCTATTTTTACCTACCTGTGTCTTTTCGCACGCAGAGAGAGACGCATAGGCAGATGAACCTCTCTCCTGTTTGAACCCAAACCCCAACATTCTCTTCCCAACTGAAGTTACCTTCCATTAACCGCGAGGTATTCTTTCAATATTCTACTCTTCGCAAAGAGAAAAGACAATCTTTGCGGAAGTGGGTTGACACAGCCTCGATTTGTTACTCCTACTGCCGCAGTCTCCGCGACGCGCTCGATCCCCGTCTAACGCGCTATTGTAGGAAGTCAGTCTCTGGTCTCTCTTTTCATCTGATTTTCAGCTGAAATAAGCGACATCAGAATTCCCGACTGATCTTGATATAATCCTCCCTTATTATTGTAATTGACATCAGGCTCTTTGCCGGTCAAGAAGATTACTTGGGCGATTCCTTCTCCGACATATAGTCTGGCAGGCAGGGGAGTGGTGTTAGAGATCTCAATCGTCAAGATTCCGCGCCATCCAGGCTCAAGCGGCGTGATGTTGACGATGATTCCACAGCGGGCATAGGTCGACTTTCCGAGACAGATTCCGATCGTATCATCAGGGATGGAGAAGTGTTCTAAAGAGCGCGTAAGTACAAATCCATGCGGGGGAACGAGAAACGAATCAGCGGCAAAATAATCAGAGAAGAGTTCATGTGGCGGCTTTTTCGGGTCCATGATCGGTCTCTCCAACAGAGGGAGGGATTCTAACGCAGTGAGTTTCGACGGCGAGATCGCTTTGAATTCTTCTCCCAGTCGGATATCGTAGCCGAAACTGGAAGTACCGAAGCTGATCGCTTTATTCTCTTCTATTTTTCTTATCTGCCGTGGTTCAAATGGGGTTATCATCCCTGCTTGACATAGTTTCACTATCTCTCTGTCATTTAAAATCATCTACTTTTCTCTCCTGGTTAGAAATATTGTACCTGCTCAGTTTATCCGGTTCACAATCAAGATAGTCATGCGTTGTGGCTCTGAACTTTCTTAATCCTTAACCCAACCCCAAAGACTCTCTGTCCTTCGTGAACCCCGAAACTTTGAAGGTATTTGATTAGTTGCTCACTATTACGGTTTCAATTTTAGTTTTGGCCGGTGAGATCCTGAAATACAACTGGCACAGCAGCGACCAAACAGGTCAAAATTTCGCTTAAGAGTTCTTTGATCTCCCATTGTGCCTGGGGGTTTAGCCCCCGTTTTTCGATCACTTCACGCCAAGCGCGAAAATTCCCTGTGACCATAATTCGTGTTGCAGTGCCGATAGGTAGAATAAAGCGTGCATCTTCTTTGGGAATTCCATTTGCAACCATCTCCCGGTAAAGAGCGAGCGCATTACCGGCTAATTCCTTCATCTTTGCGGTGTAGAACGGAGAGGCTGCCACTGAGGGAGGGATTATATGATCTCCCATTGGCTCAACATAGCGCAGCGACTCTTGGACAAAGGAGAGATGACGATGGCGTACTAACTGATGCGTACAAGCACGGCTGATTCCTTCGATCAAAAATGTGGCTGTCGCCACCTCAAGGACGGAGAAATGCCCCCACCTGATAAGTTTCTGTACCAATTCTTTGTCTGAGGAGCGATTGCTCTCTTCTGACCGATGGCTAACTCGCGCTGTCTTTGCGATCAACGCGAGCGGGTTTTCCGTGATATCTACGACTGTTATTTGCATTGGATCACTCCTTAATAGTGTATGGTCAAATCGGTCCATGGTCGGCAATTAATTATCAGGCCACGGCAGCCGTGTCTCTACAGGACGTTGGATTATCGCGCGCCGTGTCCATACATGTCAGTCCTCTTTTTCTTAACCCAAAACCTTAAACTCAACACCTCTTCTTTAACCCGTTACCTCTTACTTGCTTCCTCTTGCCCGCCGGCAAAATTTGGGTTTTCCCTATCCAATTCCCATTGTAAGGGATCGTTGATTATGTATTCGCGAATAGCATTCAATTTGTCTTCGTTACGGATAATATGTTCATAATAATTATGTTGCCATAATTTAGCGGGAAACGGCGGCCAGTTATCTCGTTTGACACCATCCGTATATCGTTTTGTTGTTAATGTTTTAAATCGGTGAATTACATCTGGCAACGATAACATCGTAGGGGCAACCCCCTGTGGTTGCCCAATTTCAGGGCAGGCAAAGGGGCCTGCCCCTACAAGGATAATGATGCCGTGAACATGATTGGGCATAACCCGAAACATGTCGATTTCAACACCAGGGTAATTCTGTGGAATTTCGTCCCAAACCGTTTGAACCATTCCACCAGCATGATTTAACACCATTTCATCGTTAACGATTTCCCCAAACAAAGATTCCTTGTTCTGTGTGCATATCGTCACAAAATACGCCCCTATCTGCGAATAGTCATATCCTTGCAACCGGAGCACCTGGCGTTTCTTTTTCATTTCGTTAACTCAGGCACGGCCCCGTGGAATACTCTATTCCCACAGGACAAGCATGCCGTGTCCGTACCTTCTTTACTCTCGATCTTGACGAAATATCTCTTCCATCCGCAATGAGCGCTCTACTGTCTCATCAAGGACAAAGTGCAGTTCCGGGACATAGCGAAGTGCAATCCGTTGTGCCAACATGCTACGAAAGAACCCTTTCTTCGCCTGGAATAGGGAGACAACCGCTCTCTGATTATTCGCTCCTTTGATTATGGAGATGTATACTTTGGCATTGCGAGCATCGCGAGTGAGCTTTACTGCCATTACCGTAGGCAAAGTATCTTTAATCGCTTTATCGCGTACTTCAAATTCCAAAATATCACTTAACGCTCGCTTAATTTCATTCTGGATTCTCGATAGGGTGTGACTGTCGTTCATAATATCTCGATTTTCCAGTCTTCCAAATAATAATCGCGCTGATTACCATTCAGATTGACTACTTGCTTAGTAAGAAACGAAGTGGCTCTTTGCGCATCGTTGGCAATATAGCCGATCCGCAGTGTGGTCTGTGAAAGATCATCTTGGTCTGCAACTTCCGCGACAGAGATATTTTGGCCGGCCTGAATTTTGTGAATGAGGTGTTTAACGAGGGATCGCTTCTCTTTTAGAGAGGTGATTCCATACAGATGAATCTGGAGAGTAAGAATGCCAATCCGCATACGCTTTTTCGTTTTAAGGCGCGACTTCCTCGGTAAGGAAGACTTGTAAAATATCACCGACTTGCAGGTCGTCAAATTCTTCAAGTTTGATTCCGCATTCGCGGCCGCTCTGTACTACCGCAACATCCTCTTTGATGCGGCGGAGCGAGGCAATCTTGCCGGAGAAGAGTTTTTCTCCGTTGCGGATCACATTTATGTGAGCATCACGGGTTACCTTACCAGAAGTCACATAACAGCCGGCGATCGTACCGATAGAGAGATGGAATAGATCACGGATTATGACCTCGCCGATTATTATCTCTTTAGATTCCGGAGAGACTAATTGGGTCAATCTCTCTTCGATCTCATCGAGTAGGTCGTAGATAATATCATACGACTTGATCGACACATTATGAGAGGCAGCACTCTTAACGACTTTGGAGTCCGGTTTGCTACCAAAACCTGCTACAAGACAAGGGTCTTGCGATGAAGAAGCAAGCAGAATATCGCTTTCTGTTATCGGTCCTACACCGGAGTGAATAATCTCCAGTGTTACATCGCTTACGGTGATATTTTCGATTTCGCGTATTGCCGCTTCCAAAGCGCCGATTGACGAGGCCTTTAAGATTAATTTTATCTTTTTCTTCACTGCTGCTTCGCGAAAGAGGTCAGCCACACTCATCTTTTCGCGAGAAGGCCGCGGTTTGCGATCGTTATCCCGCTGCTTTTCCGCCAGTTGTTTGGCGCTATTCTGATCGGCACAAATTTCGACCGTCATTCCGGGAGTGGGAAGATGCTGGAGACCGAGGATGAGCACCGCTTGCCCTGGTGTTGCCGCCTTGATACGGTGATTTCTCCCATCGATCAATGCCTTGACCCTGCCGCAAGTCGATCCAGTAACGATAAAATCCCGTTCGCGTAATGTTCCATTCTTGATAATTGCTGTTGCCACCGGACCTCGGCTGGAGTCAAGATAGCTTTCAATAATAATTGCATGGAGTGGCCCGTCAGGATCGGCGCGCAGGTCTTCCATATCTGCTAAGAGTAGGATCATCTCCAGTAAGTCATTAATATTTTTGCCGGTCAACGCCGATAGCGAGACGACAATCGTCTCTCCACCCAACTCTTCCGGGACGAGCTTCTGTTCGACTAATTGTGTGAAGACTCGGTCAACGTTTGCATTGACTTTGTCGATCTTATTTATCGCCACGATAATCGGAACACCGGCTGCCTTAATATGATCGATTGCCTCGATAGTCTGCATCATGATTCCATCATCGGCTGCTATGACCAAGACAGCGATATCAGTTGCTCGGGCTCCCCGGGCGCGCATAGTGGTAAATGCCTTATGGCCGGGAGTATCGATGAATGTGATCGTCTTTCCGTTATAAGTGGCTTGGTATGCTCCGATCGATTGGGTAATCCCTCCTGCTTCACCTTGTGCAACATGATCGCGGCGGATCGCATCGAGAAGAGTTGTCTTGCCATGATCGATATGGCCGAGAACAGCGACGACCGGTGGTCGTGGTTCCCCTTTTCTTGCTTGCGGTAATAATGGTGCTGGTCGTTCTTCTTTATCTGAAGCTTCGTCCTGATACAAGGAGAGGATCAGATCATACTCCTCTTCCCCAACTGAATTGGCCGGATAGAGAGAGGGCATTCCCATCTCGACCAATTTGGCGATCAGATCTTTACTGCTGATACCCAGCTCTCGTGCTATCTCGTAGATTCTCTTCTTTTTCTTCACCGATCTTTCTAACCTCTCAGAGTATTGTCACTCAGCTCCGATTGTCAATTTTTTATATAACCCTTCACCGGGGTTAACGGTTCTATAGTTATTGGCTTCTTGTTCATCGTAAATACTTCGTCGACCCTATCCCCTGTAGTCGGACTCATTCCTGAGTCCGACTACCTGATAGAAGCAGTCTACTTAGTCCAGCCTCTATCTTATTTGCACAGAGTTTTGCATAGTCCAACAGCTAAACTATAACTGATACCTATTGTAGAATCAACTTCTCTTTCCACTCCAGACGATTACGATTCAGCGATGTAACTACTCAGCGATAAAACTCATCTGGCCAGGGAAAGAGTATCGGCCACAGATCAGTATCGTTATCAAAGATGCGATTGGCACTTCCCGCGATTGAGCCGGCGAATGGCTCGACAATAAGAAGACCGACGCCGTTCCTTGTAATGAGTGCACCGGTGATCTTTGCATACGCTTTATCGCGGACCAGTATCCCTGTTCTATTCCTTATAATGGAGGATTCGGTAATTGTTACTTGGACTTCTTCGCTTATACTGATGCCGATAAGCCTATTGCCGGCGATTAGGCCGCCGTTGATTGTCGCACGGCCGCGATCGGTAATTCCGACTCCGATCTTACTGCGTTTGATATGCGAGTCTGCGATCGTTAGTTGCGCCTCTTCTCCTGCGCTGATACCGCCCCATCCATTATCCGCTATGATCACAGAAGAGATTTCCACCTGCGCAGCACCGGATACTCCGATGCCGGTAATCTCATTAAGGGTGATTCTACTGCGATAGATCTTGCCATGTGCCCTGTCCCACAGTTCGATACCATTGCTTGCGTTGAACCGGATCGTAGAATGGTTAATCCGCAACAGGGTGTCGCCCCATGCAACGATGCCGCTATTTCCTGAATCGGTAATATGCGATCTGTTGATCGTTGCCTGCGTTGCTCCGGAAACTTCGATCCCATTATGCATATTCCCCTTAACTAATGCCCTACTGATCTCTATCTCGGCGTTCCCTGAGAGGAAGATCCCCTTTACTCTATTGGCTGAAATTCTCGTTTCTACGATCGTAGCTGTCGCTGTACGGCGCAATTCAATGCCGACTCCGTTATCACTGATCGTTCCACCGGTGATCTCAACGTGGGCGCTTCCAGATGCTCCGATTCCAATTGTATTCTCTGTGATATCACTCGCACTGATCATTACCCGTGATCTGTCCAATAAACCAATTCCTGAGTGGTTTGCAGTAATAGTGGAAGCAGTGATCTTTACCTGCGCATCATCGTTGAGTCCGATAGCGCCAAGATTATTTGTGATGGTGACGTTGGATATTGATCCCGAGGCGCTCTCGAAAAATGAAAGAGCTAAATCATTCTCCTCTATCGTTCCATCGTTGATCGTGAGCTGCCCCGCATCAGCCACTGTGATGCCGAAGAAACTGTGGGCAATAACGCTGCCAGTAATCGTTACCTGAGTCTTCTCAACCAACTCAATCCCGGTCATACTCTCAATTATAGTACTGCCAATGATCTGCGTTTTGGTGCTACCGGCAAGTGAAATACCAGTCACATCAGGTGTTGCACTAATCTTTGTGTTACTGATCGTCAAATAGGTATTCTCCAGCGCTGTGATTGCTACCCCAAGGTTCTTATGCAACGTGCTGTTAGCGAGCGTAAGTCTGGCTGCACCGCGCGCCAGGACTCCTGAACTATTCTCTTTAATTGTTACTTGGTCGGCCTTTACCTGCGCATCTATCGCGATGATCGCTATCTCGCTACCGATGATCTTGCTCCTGTTAATTTCGATCATTGCCGCCTCGACTGCGACGATACCGACGTGATTCTCAGTGAAAAGAGTATCAACGAGCGATATTTGGGCATTGCCCTCTGCTCCGACCCCGAGCATCTCATTGCCTGCAATCGTGGAATCACTGACCTCTGCCAGCGCATTTCCCCTCACCAGAAGACCGGCCTCAGGATGATTGATGATCTGGCTGCCCGTTATTGCGAGAACGGTGGTCGCTTCTGCTACGATACCATCAACAAGGCTCTCTTTAATGATGCTATCAATAATAGTCAGACGGCTCGTCCCTGAGAGTAAGATTCCTACCTCGCGCTGCTCTCTGATCGTACTCTCACGGATCAGACCGACGGATGCATCAGTAAATAGCAGTCCTTCACGGCTGTTAATGATCGTCGTGGCGATGATCGTGGCATGGGCATTCTGACGGAGGGTAATCCCTTCCCAAATGTTCTCTTTGATCGTGCTTCGGTTGATGAGAACTTCGCTTTTATTTAAGACGAGGATTCCTGTTATTCCCTGCTTAATGGTCAGGTCGTTGAAAGTTACTATCCCTGATTTGACTTTGATCACCGGTGCACCACGATCAGCCGCCTTGATTATCACCTCTTCCATCCCTTGCAGAATGAGAGGATCGCCCTCATCGCCCTGGATGAGGGCGATGAGCAGATTTTCGCGATAAATTCCTGGTGCGATTATGATCGTGTCACCAGGAGAGACGGTATCGATCGCCTTCTGAATCGAGGTAAAGTCGTACTTCGCTTCATTCGGTCCTACTGTGATCTCGCGCGCCAGGACTGCGCATCCCAATATTAATATAATTGCCAGCGTTATTGCTGATATTCGTTTCATCGTTTACCTCCTTATGCGATCTTGATCGCAGGAACGAGCAGATAGGTACGGCCCGTACATGTTGTTTCACGTCCCTCAAATCGTGAACTGTGAACCTCTCTGTCCGAAGCAACGGGATTGCTTCGCAGACTCGCAATGACAGAGGAAGGTATTCGTAATGACAGTATGGGTACGGCGTGCCTTCTTTTTCTTATCTCTCTCTTCGCTGCGGTTTATTTATATTTTTTCATTAAATCGCCATCAGATTGTCGCTCTTTTCTCTGCGTTGTCAACTTGATAGACATTTGTCCACTTTAAAACCGACAATTGGGAGTTGTAAACTGACGGTTGACGTGGTAATATGTGAGTATCATACGCGGTGACATTCGCAATAATTAAAAGGAGTACTGCAGCTCTAATTTGTACAAGGATGGCAATACGAGGTAGAGAGATCTCGATAACAGGGGGTGATATATGAGAGAATATCTACTGGGGTTATCTAAGGCAACTATAACCAACGAGTCAACTCAAGTTGACTTTCCCAATAAGGAGGAAAAATTAAGATGAAATGGGAAAATTACACCAGTAAAGCAACAGAGAAAACTACTAAACTACTTTGCACCCGCGGAGGATATTACCTCATGCTGATCCTTGGTCTCGCTCTGGTCATGGGAGCTGGTGTTAAGTGGGTGCCTGGAAGGTAGAGAGAGACCGTAACATTGCTCTGCCAATGTATATGGTGCTTAAGGTAAGAAGATAATTTGATCTTAAGTTGTCCGCCTCAGCCTGGTCTGCTGGGGCGGACTTTTAGAAAGGGGCAGAACTGATAAAACTTTCCCGTATTGCCAAAATCTATCTGATATCGCTGTGCAGCTTTGCTGCAGTCGCATTGGTCTACCATATCTCAACTATCTCCTGGCCCGACATCTATGGAGTCAGTCTCTTTGGCCTCTTTTTTGTCCTTGCTTTCTTAGCAGAGATCTATGCAACGCGATTTCCAACCCAGGAACAAGGATTGTCCAGCTCAATTGCGATCTATCCGGCTGCGCTGTTTATCCTCGGTCCCTCGTTCGCCGTCCTCCTCGTCTTTCTGATATCGATCACTTCGGGGGTAGTCTTTTTTTACTTCGAACTAAAGGAAAACCGGCGTTCCTTTACTTACATTATAGGGTTCAATACCAGCCAGTTGGTCCTTGCTATCTCTTTTGCTGGGTTCATCCTCACCGCATTTGCGCACCCGACCCTACTGCCCGATCAACTGCGTGAGATCGGCATTGCGCTGCTCGCTTTCGGCGGATATATCTTCCTCAATACGGGTCTGGTCAGCGGAATCATCGGCTTAACAACGCAGAAGAGATTCTTCAGCACCTGGAAAACGAATATCAGAGAGTTCAGTCTTCAATATGTGGTCCTCTTTATATTAGCATTGTTGCTCGTTATTCTTTATGGGATCTCTTTCTGGCATACCTTCCTTGGAATATTGCCGCTCGCTATGGTCCATTCTGCGTTTTACAGCTCAATGCGCCTCCAAACCGAATCGCGCACAGTGCTGGAGAAGATATCTCAACTCCTTGACCATCGCGACAATTACACTGCGGCCCATTCTGCTACGGTGGAAGAGTTGGCCGGCGCTATCGCCCGCGAACTTAAGCTACCAGAAAAAGAGATCGAAGAGATAGAGATTGCTGCCCGCGTCCATGACATCGGTAAGATCGGCATTCCTGATGCTATTCTCTTAAAACCGGGCAAGCTTACGCCAAAAGAATGGGAAGTGATAAAGCGCCATCCTGTGATCGGCGCTGATATTATCCAGGAACTGGCGATATACGCACCGATCGTCGATCTTGTGCGATATGAACATGAACGATGGGATGGGAGTGGATACCCGCGTGGTCTGAAAGGAGAAGAGATTCCGCGCGGGGCACGGGTAATCGCAGCAGCTGATATCTATAACGCTCTGACGACTGATCGCCCCTATCGCCCTGCATACACACCACAAGCTGCAACCGATCTCATTAAGGAGATGAGGGGAAAAGACCTCGATCCAGAGGTGGCCGACGCACTTTTACGGGTGATTAAAGCACAGGACCTATATGATGGCCATAGCATAGGTATATTCAAATAGTTGTACCAGTTACTCAATATCTTCGTGTTTTTCATAGGTATTCTACTTCTGCACCTGCTTGCATCGCAATATTACGGCAACGTACGCCGTGTGCCGGTCATATAAATTGTTACTTGGTAGATTTTTGAGTACACTGCAATAAGATAGTTAAAGTGTTAAGGAGGAAGATTATGCAATCTAAAGTTTCACCGACTATGACCAAGAAGGAGATTATCGAAAAATACAACTTGCTTTTGACTGAGTTTGAACAACAAGCAGCGGCAAGAAAAGAATCTGCTGACAGGCTAACTGCGCAGGAGAAAAAGAAAGCGAGTGAAGCACTCGATACCGGATTACAGATAACGGTTGATTCAGCCCTGGAAGGAGTAAGTAGACTGCGGGCCTTGGTTGGGACAACGTTGAATAATTTGAGCGATCAAATGGCTGCGCAGGCGGAAAAACTGACGCAGCTGAACCAGGCGATCACTCTGCAGCGAGCACGACTCAAGGAGCTGTATGATATTGAGTATGCTGCCGATACGATCTCTAAACTATCTGCTCTCTATGCTGACGAGAGGACTAAGATGGAGCTGGAATATGCAGCACGCCTAAGCGATCTGGAAGCGAGTTACGCGCAGAGATCTGAAGAGTTGGCAAAATCATTCAGCGACCAGGAAGCAGAACTCAAGCAGATAATTACCGCCACCCAATCACAATGGAAGATAGAGGAAGAGGAGAGAATAAAGAACAGAGCGAGAGAAAGAGCAGAATACGAGTACGATCGAGACAGAGCAAGACGGTTAGAGAAAGATGAGGATGCAGAGCAGCGAGCAGCACTCGAAAAGGAACTCCGCTTGCTGCGGGAAGAGGCGGAAAGAGATATTTCAACGAGAGAAGCCGCTATTTGCGCCAGAGAAGAAGAGATCGAGCGCATGAGCAGCGAAGTGGAAGAGTTTCCTGCCCGACTGGAAGCCGCTATATTGCAGGCACAAGAGAGAACAGCTGCTGAAGTGCGAAAAGAGATGGAACAACAAGCCGCCTTAGTTGCAGTCGAACGGAATTGGGAACGGAAGTCCCAGGAACAGACGATCAGACATCTCCAAGATACTAACAAATCGCTGGAAAAGAAGATCCAGGATCTTTCTACTGAACTCCGCGAAGCGCACCAGCAGATCAACGTGATCGCTGCGAAGGCCGTTGAAGGGACATCAATTTCCAAAGCATTCGCTTCTATGAACCAGATTACACGTGAACAGACAGCAGTATAGAAGACCTCCTGCTTGGAATAAAGGATGAAGAATCTGGAGTTAATCTGGTTCGAAAAGGGTTTGTAATCCGTAGTTCGTGGTCCGTAGTTCATAGTTCGTAGTTTAGAGTCAGAGTTCGTCTGCCTGTGCGTCTCCGCACGCAGACAGGTCATTGCGAATACCTTCCCTCTGTCATTGCGAGTCCGCGAAGCAATCCCGTTCCTTATAATCCTACAGAGTTTCCTTATAATCCTACAGAGTTTGTTTTACCCCTAACCCGGACAAGCCGGAAATCCCAATCACCAAATCTCAATTTCCAAACAATAACCAAATCCCAATAACCAAACTTCTATGAGCGATTTGTCAACAATCGTGGAAAAGACTCCGGCCTTTCTGTTTGAGATTTTGGTCA
>JAJHSB010000072.1 GCA_022684035.1 Candidatus Acetothermia bacterium
CTTTTTCCCCCCCCCCCCCCCCGCACAAATTTACTATGCTGTATAAATCCTATTAATTCTGCCGACTTGCCAAATGAGTCTTATTATGCTATACTTATAATAAATAGTTTTGCAAAAGGCTATTATAAAACTTATCTCTCTCTGCAACTGATAAGCGGGCGGTGATCGTAATAGTGAGAAATCAACGAGCCCTTAAGAGAGTAAACCTTCTTCGGATCCTCCTTGCGTTAAAAAACGACTCGCTACTGACGAAAAACCAACTCTGTACCAAATTACAGCTTAGCCGTCCGACGGTGGATAGAGCAATCTCCGATCTTTTCAAACGTGGCGTCATTCAAACCAATGGCCAGGGCCTCTCGGAAGGAGGACGCCGCGCTGTACTCTACTCGTTTAATAAGCAAGGAGGTTATGCGATCGGTGTGGACCTCGAACTTCCGGAGCTCAATCTTATTCTCACCGATTTGAGCGGCTGTTTGGTGACGAGTCGGAGCTTAAAGGTTCCGCCTAATTCGATTGCTCCGCAAGCAGCACTGAATTTTATCAGCGACCGAGTAAGGGAAATGGTGATAGAAGCAGGAGTAGATATCGATCGGATCATCGGAGTGGGGCTCGGTATTCCTGCTTTTTTACATGCCGATAAGATAACTATCGCTGGTCGTAATTTACCGGAGTGGAGCAAAGTACCGGCAAAGGAGATTCTCGAACGATTACTGACTATTCCGGTTTGGGTCGATAATGACGTCAATTTCATGGCGCTCGCCGAAGATTACACCACTAAATATTGCGACAGCGTTCTGGCTTACATTGCTCTTAGGCAAGGATTGACAGGTGACATTAGAATGGGAGGGAGTGTTCTGGTGGATGGTCTGCTCTTCCGGGGCGCCAATGGGAATGCCGTCTCACTTCAACATGCCTATGTGGATGCGAATAAATTAACAAAACTACGACGACGTAAACTCGATCCGACCACTGATGCCGGCGAATTGACCGCTTTGATCCTCGATAACCTTATCACCCCGATCATGCACATCGTTACCCTCTTTGATCCTCACCGGTTAGTCATCAACGCTGAGATACTGGAAGATGGTGAGGATATCTTCATCGGCGAGTGCGCAAGGCGAATCAACCACAATCTGAGTGAATTCGATTGGGAAATTACAATTAACAAGGCGCAAGAGCGAAAACTATGCTGTGCAAAAGGTGGTGCTCTGTTTGTGCTGCAGAGACTATTCAACGATCCACACCGCTTGCTTACTGAGCTGAGCGCTTCTTCATCTTAAATGATAAGGGGGGTGATAACCAAGAACAATGTAGATAGCTGATTACAGTACAACACCAATAAACAACTTTTGTAGGAGGTAAAGTAAATGTTTAAACGACTATTAACTCTAACATTACTGATAGTACTGGTCAGCGGAGTTGCACTCTTCGCTGTGGAAGACAGGTTAGTCATTGCTGTTCCATGGGCAGGAGCCGAATTAGAGGCATTCCTACCTGTTCTACAAGCATTTACAGATGAGACAGGGATAGAGGTCACACCGATCACTCTTCGGTTTGAGGATCTGGCCGTCTTTTTGCCGGCGCAGTTCGCTGCCGGGATAACGGTAGCCGACGTGATATTTATGTGGAGTTGGTTTATCGAAGAGAAGGCTCGCGCTGGCCATGTGCTTGCGATTACAGAGGTGATCGATCCAGCTGATCTCCTTGTCGGAGCATTGGATCCGGTGACGATCGATAATCAACTGTATGGTATAGCATACACCGGTAAAGTTAAGCCTGGTTTCTGGTACAGGTTATCCTTCTTTGAGAAGCATGGGTTGACTGTACCTGGAACATGGGAGGAATTTGTCGCTCTATTGGAGGAGATCGCTCAGATACCTGGTATAGTAGCGCCGATCGCAAGCGGAAACGGTGTTGGTTGGCCGCTCTCTGATATCGCTGAGCATTTTCTGATCGCATTTGGTGGGCCTGAGCTCTTCAAAGCGCTTGTCGCCGGTGAGATCGCATGGACAGATCCGACTGTTGAAGCGATTTTCGCCGATAAATTGGTGCCGCTCCTTAAGGCCGGACACTTTGGTGAGCCGACTGAATGGACCATGGCTAAAGAACTATGGTGGGGCGGTGATTATGGGCTCTACTTTATGGGAAGCTGGATAACCGGAATGGTCGAAGATCCTGAGAATTTGGGTCTTTTCACTCTTCCAGGAACAGAGGGGATGGTCTTCGCTATTGACTACGCGTTTATTCCCATCTACACAGAACGACCAGCGGCAGCAAAGAAGCTGATCAGCTTCCTTGCTACACGTGGTCAAGTGATCCAGGTCGGCAAAGGTGGCCATCTGGCCACGTATATCAATGTCCCGCTGGAGGCCTATCCGCCAGTCGATGCACGAGTAGCTGAACTGCTGGTCGGTATGGTAGTGCTGCCGGACTTGGATGACACCATCGGCGGAGCGTTCCAGCTCGCCTTCTGGGACCAATTGAAACTTCTGTGGGTAGCACCGGAGATGCTCCCTGAAGTGCTCGGGATACTGGAGGAGTTAGCTCCATAAGAAGCTGAAAGCTGCAGGGGGAGCGTATGCTCCTCCTGTTTTTATTGCGGTTGGCAAACCCCGTGGAATCCCGATAAAGTCTCTGTGAACTAAAATTGCACGGGTAAGTCATATTCCATGTGGCAAGGAGGCAATTGTTGCGTATGAAACAGAAGCTTTCCCGTTCGCTCTTCCTTATTCCAGCACTTGCCCTGCTCTCTATCTTCGTTGTTTATCCTGTGGTCAATACGCTCTATCTCAGTTTCCTCTCTCCTGAAGGGAAGTTTGTCTTTTTATCCAACTATGCAGATCTCCTTACAAGGAGAGAGATCATAAATCCACGCGGTTTTGCCCGCGGGTTTGCGTTTGGCGCCCTGCCTCATAATCTTCTCTGGACGTTGATCCATCTGCCGCTGACCGTCTTTTTCGGCCTGCTTCTGGCAGTTATTCTGCGGCACGTAAAGGGCGGGGTGATAATCAAATCAGTAATCTTTTTGGGCATGGTCACGCCGATGATCATCGGAGGAGTACTTCTCCGCTTCATCTTCGACGGACGAGCCGGGATAGTTCCGGTAGTGTTGAGCATCTTTAACGTAGCGCCGCGAACGCTGACCGCGCACCCTGATACAGCCCTGATTGCGCTGATTTTAGGTTCAGTATGGATATGGGCCGGTTTCAGCATGGTGCTCTACTCGGCTGGACTTGAGACGATTCCAAAAGAACTCTACGAAGCTGCCCAAATAGATGGCGCCACACCGCGGCATATCTTTTTTAAAATAACTATTCCGATGCTCAAACCGATCACCACCGTTGTGGTGACGATGACTCTCCTTTGGAATCTTAGAATCTTCGATATCGTGTACGCAGCAACGATGGGAGGGCCGGGCGGTGCAACGAATGTGTTGGCATTGCAGATGTTCTTTTACGCCTTCCGACGCCTGGAATTCAACAGCGCTGCCGTTGTGGCGACCATTCTCATGTTGTTAGCGATGGTCGCTGCCACACCGATGATTCGATCAGCGTGGCGGGAAAGCCGATGAATAGGAAGACTGCAGCGACTCTTTTGATCCATATAATAGCATGGGCGATTGCACTGATATGGATCGTCCCCTTTCTCGGTGTCTTCATGGCAGCGATACGGCCGATGGTGGAGATTATCCGTGGCTGGTGGCACGTCGATCCGTTTACGCCGACTTGGCGAAATTTTATCGGCGCTTGGAATCATGCAACTGCTCCGCTGGCAGAAGGAATGCTCAATTCGTTTAGAGTTGCTATTCCAGCGACTATCGTACCGATTTTGGTCGCTGCGATCGCTGCGTATGGGTTTTCCCGGTTTCGCTTTCCGCTCAAGAATTATCTGTTCATCACCATCGTCATCCTGATGACGATTCCGCAGCAGATGGTCGTCATACCGATCTTCCGTATAATGAAGGATATAGGACTGCTCGATACACACTTCGGGTTGATCTTGGTCCATACTGCATGGGGCATTCCGTGGATTCTCTTCTTTATGCGTAATTTTTTCACTACACTGCCGATTGCAGTGGAAGAGGCAGCAAGGATCGATGGAGCATCGGATTTCACAATCTTCTTCCAGATAGTCCTTCCCATGTCCATCCCGGCGCTGATATCAGCAGTAGTATTACAGTTCATGTGGGTGTGGAATGATTTCTTCCTCGCGCTGATCCTCATATTTTCCCCTGATAAGCTACTCGCAACGCAACGCATTCCCCTACTGCGCGGTCTCTTCCACGTTGACTGGGGGGTTCTTGCTGGCGGGACCATCCTCGTTATGCTCGTTCCGATTATCATCTTTGTACTATTACAGCGGTACTACATCAAGGGAATGATTGGTTGGACTTCCAAATGAATTTCAGAATTGCAACCTGTAACTCCGCTTGCTTTTCTGCCGGTGGTTGATAGACTTTTCAGCGACCGTCTGCGGAATTAAACAAGCATAAAGCAGAAGAAAGACGCGAAATTCAATATAATTGATCTTGAGGTGATCGATGAATACAAGGATTAATGATTATGCCAGATTTGTCGGAGACGAGTGTATAGCCAGAATCAGAGGACTAGCAAAAGATCTTCAAGGCACCACGCTCCTCCATGTAAATTCCACATCGACCGGCGGGGGAGTGGCAGAGATGCTCCATCGTCTACTTCCTCTCTTTTCCGATCTCGGACTGAAGACGCGCTGGGAGGTCCTTTCAGGAACCCCTCTCTTCTTTCAGACGACAAAGACGATGCACAACGCATTGCAAGGGAAAGACCTTCAGCTTACAGCGGAGATGAAGCGAGAATACGAAGTAGTGAATCGCCGTAACGCCGAACGGATGGACTTGACAGCCGATGTGGTGATGATCCATGATCCGCAACCAGCTCCATTTATCGTATATCGGCCGAAGAAGAAGAGCAGTTGGTTCTGGCGCTGTCACATCGACCTCTCTCATCCCAATTTTGATCTTTGGCAATTTCTCCTGAAATATGTCAAATTATACGATATTAGCATCTTCTCCAGTCATAAATTTGTCTCCGATTTTGGATTACTCGTTGCCATCGTTGCACCGTCAATCGACCCACTTGCCGAGAAGAACATCGATCTGACGCGCGAACAGATTGAGGCTGTCTATACCCGCTACGAGATTCCCCGTGATAAACCGATTCTTCTTCAAGTCTCCCGCTTCGATATTTTCAAGGATCCTCTGGGAGTGATCGAGGTTTATAACCGTGTCAAGGAGCAATGTGACTGTCGATTAGTATTAGCCGGCGGAGGAGCTACCGACGACCCGGAGGGTGAAGCATTTATTGCGCAAGTACGCGAGCAAGCCTCCTGCGACCCGCAGATTCACATCCTTCCCCCACAAGGACAGACGCAGCTCACGGATGTGGAGATCAATGCTCTCCAGCGGGGCGCGGAAATCATTATCCAGAAATCATTACGCGAAGGGTTCGCCCTTACCGTTACCGAGGCGTTGTGGAAAAAGAAGCCGATAGTCGCTACTGCTGTCGGTGGGATTCCTCGCCAGGTGATCGACGGTAAGACCGGCTTGCTCAGCGATTCGATTGCGGGTACAGCGAGCAAAATTCTCCGGTTGCTTCACGACCGGAAACTCGCTGCCGATCTGGGAATAGCCGGTTATAACCATGTGCGGGATAATTTCCTGATCACCCGCCATTTAGAAGACTACTTACGGTTGATGACGCTGATAACGAGGCGATAAGGAGAAATAAAGTAATGGAGTACATCGGAGCAATCGATTTAGGAGCAACAAAGGTCACTACAGTGATTGCCGATATAGATGGTAACATCGTCATCCGGCTGAAAGAACCGATTCAGACTGAAGGAGGTGAGTTCACTCCTTGGCGGGATGGGTTCGGCTACTACAAAATAGCCGAGCAGCTTGTTTCTATGTTATACCGCGCAATCAGCGACAGCGCAGTCTCGGAGATTAAAGTAATTGGCATCGGCTCGGCTGGTCCGCTCAGTGACGGTGCTATCATAAATTCGACGAATATAAAGTTACCGCGTCTTGTTACTACATACACAACAGCACCACTTTATATTCCACTCGTCGACCCATTGTCAGCTGAGTTTAACTGCCGTGTTGCGCTGGAGAACGACTGTACAACAGCTATTCTGGGAGAGGTCTATTACGGTGCGGGAAAGGATGTCAAAGATAAACACTCACTCCATCTCGTTTATGTAACTTTAAGTACTGGGTTTGGCGCTGGTGTATGGAACGGCCATCTTTTACGTGGAAAAGAAGGGAACGCCGCTGAAATAGGACATTTCTTCGTTAAAGAAGATGGTTTACGGTGTGGATGTGGAAATTACGGTTGCGCTGAGGCTTATGTCTCTGGCCGGGGGATGGAGAAGAACGCGCGTATGCGAATGATAAATGAGCGACTAGGTTGTCAAACCGATTATGGCGCCACGCTCCGATCACTCGCTCTTGCGGCTGCAGCAAGCGAGGGCTTGGAAAAAGAAGTAGATCAGTATCCATGGCAGATTCTAAATTTCATCACTCCACCGCTCATATTCGCTGCCGCACATGCTGGCGACCGCTTGGCACAAGGAGTCATCGATGATCTTTGCCATTATGGCGGAATTGCATTGGCCAATATCGCCAATGCCTACGATCCACAGATCATTACCTTCGGTGGCAGCATCATGCTTAACCAGCCGCAGTTACTGGCTCCAATTTACGCGGAGATGGTTAACCACATTAATGTCCGCGCCCCGAAAGTGATCCTTACTCCGTTGGGTGAACATGTGGTGGAATATGGCGCGATTGCGCTTGCCCGGCAACTGTTAGAATCAGATCAACTGGCAATGGAATAGGCGAGTCGGTATAGTGCAAGATCGACATTGGTCACGGTGTGGTCGATCTCTTCCAAAGGAATAGCAGTAATTTCTCCTTGCGTCAGGACTATCATCTTTCCTGATATTCCTTGCACTAACAATTCTATTGCCATTGCTCCGAAACGGGAGGCAAGGATTCGGTCAAATGCGGTGGGAGATCCCCCCCGTTGGAGATGGCCGAGAATGGTCAACCGGATTTCCAGGTCGGTCTTTTCGCGTAAGAATTCACTGATCAGTCGACCGGATGAGCCTTCGGAGCAGAATCCTTCGGCCACCGCGATGATCGAATGGCGCTTGCCCAGCTGGTAACCGCGGTCGATCAATGCGTAAACTTCATCGAATGAGACTTTCACTTCCGGAATGAGAATGATCTCTGCTCCGCCGGCAAGACCGCTCATCAGCGCGATATACCCTGATCTTCGCCCCATCATTTCTACAACGAAGACCCGCTCATGCGAATAAGCAGTATCACGAATCTTGTTTAACGCATCTACAGCTGTATTAAGCGCTGTATCGACTCCGATAGAGATCGTTGTACCGGAGATGTCATTGTCGATCGACGCAGGAATACCGATCGTCGCTACACCATATTCATGCATTCTGCGCGCTCCTCTAAGCGATCCATCGCCACCGATTACGATGAGTCCATCTATTTTCTCCTTAACGACCGTAGCAATAGCATTCTCCTGTCCGGATGCAGTGAGGAAATTCGTTGCGCGGGCACTACGCAGGATCGTTCCTCCCCGTTCGATTATTCCCCCTACGTCACGGTTATCCAGCGGAACAACATCTCCGTCAATCAGTCCGTTAAATCCGCGCCGGATACCCAATATCTCAGTGTTGATATCGCTGCCCCGCCGTACTATCGCCCTAATTGCAGCATTCATCCCGGGAGAATCCCCGCCACTGGTCAATAATCCGATTCGTTTCATCTTCACCTAATTTGATAACGATTGTTGCTTTTCTCCGAGAGAAAAGATTATCATTACAAAGGTTAAAAAGCAAAACTCTTACGAGGTGAATGATGGTATTTTGGCGAAAATCAAAGAAGGAAGTGGAACGACGTCTCGGCGATCACATAGAACTGGTGGAAAAAGCTCTGCTTCATTTCCAACAAGGGATGATCGCCTATTGCGATGACAAAGATATGGAGATGATCAATGAGTTTGCCTCCCAGACCCACCAAATGGAGAGCAAAGCTGATGATCTGCGGAGAAAGATCGAAAGAGAACTGCGGGGAGGAGCGTTGTTAGCCAGTTCTCGCGGCGATATATTGGAGATCATCGAACTTTCGGATCGCTTAGCCAGTTCAGGTGAATCTGTTCTCAACTATATTTTGCTTCAACGAGTGCAGGTTCCTGCTGCTTTGAAACCACTGTTGCGCGAAATGACGGACCTATCAGTCCAGGTGGTGCAGGAGATAAAAGAGGCGATCCATCTTATCTTTACTGACATGCGGCGCGTTCTTACCCATATCGATGTAGTAGATAAGATAGAGAGTAAAATCGATCGACAGGAAAAAGAATTCATCCGCGATTTATTTAATATGGATATTGATTTGGCGGAAAAATTACTTATCCGCGGTGTGGTGGAAAAGATAACAGAGATATCTGATCAAGCAGAAGACCTTGCCGATATAATCAATCGTGTAGTTGCTCAGCGAAGTGTTTAGAAGAAGAGACTAAGGAGTCGGTATAGTCCGAAAGCGAGCAGGCCGGCCGTAATCGGCGTTGCCATCCATCCGATCACGATCTGGAAAAGTTGGCGGCGATTTACTGCACTCATCCCTTTGACAAGCCCGACGCCAGCAATCGCTCCGATCACTGCCTGGGAAGTGGATACGGGTAGCCCGATGAGAGAGAAGGAGTGAATGGCCAATGCAGCTGCGAGTTGAGCGGTAAAAGCTCCCAATGGATCAAGAGGAGTAATCCCGGAGCCGACTGTCTGTGTCACGCGTCGCCCGCCAGTCAATATACCGACTGCTACCGCCGCTGCACCGAGCAGAGTGAGCCAATCCGGATCTCCTCCCACATTCACAATCGGTCCAATCGCGTTCCCCACGTTGTTTGCTCCCATAGCAAAGGCCATATATGCGACACTTACCAGTACCAATATTCGTAGAACTCGCTCCCATTGAATAAATCCCTTTATCCGGTGCATTGGAATAGCAAGGAGATGGTACAGAGCAAACGCGATGACCGCTGTTAGACCCGGTGAGACAATCCACCCCAGTCCGATGTGACTTACCTGTGAAAGATCGACCGTTGTTCCTACCGCAAAGCCGACTCCACTCATTGCTCCTACGATTGCCTGCGAAGTCGAGACAGGCAGATGGAGAAGAGTTGCCAATGAGATAAATAGACCCGCTGCGATAAGAACAACCAATACAGCGATATAAGGAAGCTCTTCTGCAACGATTCCCCTTCCCACTGTCTTAATGACTGCGTTGCCGTGCAGCAGAGCACCGATAATGGCAAAGAGAGCGACTATATTAGCAGCACGCCGATAAGAGAGCAGACCGGAGCCGACCGGAGTTCCCATACAGTTTGCTGCATCATTTGCGCCGATATTCCATCCGACATAAAATCCACCGACTAATAACGTGATAAAGATCATATTTTCTTACCTCGTAATAATAATATATACAAAATTTATGAGCGGCAATCAAGTAAACGATAAAGCGCATACAGTAGCTATTTTAGGATATATATATACTATAGTTTTTTAAGATATAGGAAAGTACAGAATATTTGCCCACTTAAGTCTTTACTTATCTTTTCCTCTTCACTACAGAAAGACTGACAATCCGTACTATAAGCCCTTCTCCATGTTGACCAAATTGGTAGGGGATGGACAGACCGGTCTTCCGACGACCTTATTCCCAGAGCTACGCGGGATAAGCATAGTAGTCACCTTGATTCATGGAGCATGATAATAGATATAAATTGCCTCTTCCCGCACAATAGTATATAATACCACGCTGAAATGATAGAGCAAAGGTTTAAAAAGGCAACGATCGGAGTTCTCTTTGGTGGAGATTCAGCGGAAAGAGAGATCTCGTGTCGCTCGGGTAATGCTGTCTTCGCTGCGCTGCAAGCGAGTGGATATCGTGCCCGCGCCATCAAGATCGCATCTTGCAACGACCTTGTTCCCGGACTGCGCGGAATAGATATAGCATTTATCGCGCTTCATGGCGGTAGTGGTGAAAACGGCGAGGTACAGAGATTGCTGGATGTCATGGATATCCCGTACACCGGTTCGCCGGCACAGGCACATGCGCTGGCAATCGATAAAGTACGGACAAAGGCGATCTTCCATGCCGCCGGAATTCCTACCCCGCGTTATTGCGTTTATACCAACGGCGATCTTGAGTGTTGGAGTGAAATGATAATTACTGAGTTAAATCTGCCGATTGTTCTTAAGCCGCATGATCAAGGGTCGAGTATCGGGGTGAAACTCGTGGAGAGAGCAGATGAGATCAGGATCGCTGCAACCGATATTCTTCGCGAATTCGGATCTCTCTTTGCCGAAGAACAGATCATTGGGCGTGAGCTTACCGTCGGCATACTCTCCCTTGCCGGTAAAGATACCGCACTACCAGTACTGGAAATCCATCCAAAGAATAAATTCTACAGTTATGATGCCAAGTATACCCCGGGTAAGGCAGAGTTTCTGATCCCCGCGCCGCTACCCTCTCCTCTTACTGAATATGTACAACGAGTAAGTTTAAAAGCACACAACATCCTCGGATGCTCTGGCTTCTCCCGTATCGATCTGCGCCTCGCTGAAGATGGAACCCCCTATGTTCTCGAAGTCAATACCATCCCTGGCATGACGCATCGCAGCAACTTACCACAAGCGGCACTGGCAGCAGGTATCGATTATATACAGTTAGTGGAAATGATGTTGGCAACAGCCAACAGTCAGGAGTTAGGAATTAATATCTAAATTCTGAAGTCTTGTGCGAAATGGAAAGGAGTTGAAATCACAAATTCCAAGCACTAATTTCCAAACAAATCTCAATGAACAATGACCAAAATCTCAAACAGAAAAGCCGAAATATTCTCCTCGATTATTGACAAATCGCTCATGGAACTTTGGTTATTGGGATATTGTAGGGGCACGGCATGCCTGTCTTGTAGGAATAGAGTATTCCACGGGGCCTGCTCCGTGCAATTATATTTCATGAAGCCGTGCCGCTACAGGTTGTTTCACATTTTTTCCGAAGATCGCTTCTTCTCTTCCATCATTGCGAATTACCTTCCTTTGTCATTGCGAGTCTGCGAAGCAATCCCATTCGTAGAGAAGAGGTTGCTGGTAGCTGGTGGCTGTCTCCTGTCTCCTGATTCGAGATTGCCACGAGTTCTGCGAACTCTCGCAATGACAGAAGGAAGAAGGAGTAGGGATTAAAAAGACTCACTCCGTTGTGCTTTGGTGGTTAATTTGCAACGCGGGTTATTGCAAACGGGTAGCCATTTGGATATAATTAGTCATATGGAACTTGGGCCGGATGAAAAATTTCCTGTTGCATGTCGGCTAAAAAGAAGGAATAATTTTAAGCGCGTTTATGACGAAGGGATTTTTGTCAGAGGACGTGCGTTTAATTTCCACCTTCTTGCGCGCGCACAAGAGAGCCTGCCGCGTATTGGAATATCTTTCTCGGAAAAGTGGGGCGGAGCAATCATCCGTAATCGGATGAAACGGTTGATCCGTGCGGTATTTCGCCGTAATAAAGAGATTTTTGCCGGCTATGATATCATAGTACACCCGACTCAGCGTTGCAAAAAGTTCTCCGCTGTCGCGATAGAACAGGTGCTGCAAGGTGATTTTTTATTGGCAACAACCGTAATTGCACGGCAGAGAGACGACCATAGGGTGAACAAAACTAGCTGAAAGGGGGGTGATAGCCTTCAAGGAAGCAACGGTTAAAAGGTGCCGGAGGCAATCGACAATCGGTTATTAGCCTCCGGTAGAGAAGGTTTTTAGACAGACTGATATGTTATGTTATTCATCATAGTTAAAAGAGAGTTGTGCCGACCAGTATTAGTAGGGATAAAACTTGTTGCCCTTGATCTATCTGTCATCATGATAAAGGAGGAGATTCCTCAATAACAGATAGAGCAATTACATTATAGGTTGAGGAATCAGATAAATAATGCAGAATAGCGACCGAATTTTATTAACCAAAGAAGGGTATGAATTGATGAAACAGGAGATGGACAGCGTCAAGAAGATCCTGTACGAGGAGATTCCGGAAAAACTGAAAGTAGCAAAACTCCACGGGGGAGAACAGCGTGAAAATAAGGAATATATCTATCTCCAAAGCGAACAGGATTACTATGTGCGAGAGTTAAAACGGCTGACTTCCCTGTTGGACCGAGCTGAGATTATCCCTGATGATGAGATTTCACGAGAAAAGATCGGTATCGGAACGCGACTTGTCCTCCAGGATTTGTCGATCAAAGAGAGTGGCGATTTTACTCTCGTCAGTCCTGCAGAAGTCGATCTGGAACGGGGAAAGATTTCGGTTGATTCCCCGGTCGGAAGTGCGCTCCTCGGTAAAAGAGAAAACGACACGCTCACCATAGCCGTGCCTGCAGGGAAGGTGCGCTTTAAAATATTGAGTATCCACCGTCAATGATAATTGATCCGTTAATCGAAAATAGGAAAAAAAAATTAGACCAGTGGCGTCGTTACGGGATAGATCCCTATCCACTACGTTGCAAGAGAATCGTTTCGATTGCGCAAGTTCATGCGAGCAGTCTTTCATCGTCATCGGACGAAGTGAGTAACGCGAAGACGGATATTGCCGGACGAATTATCGCAATGCGCCATATGGGGAGAGCCTGTTTCCTTGATATCATCGATGGTAGCGGCAAATTGCAAGTATATGCGACAAAGACTGATTTTGAAGAAGAAGCGTATCAACGCTTGCTTGAGTTAGATATCGGTGATTTTATCGGAGTAAGCGGGTTTATCTTCCGTACGCGGAGCGGTGAATTGTCAATCAAGGCAAAAGAATGGACTTTGCTAGCTAAAGCACTGCGACCTCTGCCAGAGAAGTGGCATGGCTTGCAAAATATCGAGATGAGATATCGCCATCGGGCACTTGACTTAATCGCCAATGAAGAAGTGCGAAAGAGATTTATTCTCCGTTCGGAGTTTATCCGCGTAATTCGGCAATACTTACATGGAAAGAGTTTTATCGAAGTAGAGACTCCTATTATGCAACTATTATACGGCGGTGCATCAGCGCGACCGTTTATTACGCATCACAATACCTTTGATATCGATCTCTACTTACGTATTGCTAAAGAATTGTACTTAAAGCAATTGATAATCGGGGGATTGGAGCGCGTATATGAATTGGGCAAAGACTTTCGTAATGAAGGGATCTCCACCAAGCATAATCCGGAGTTCACCATGCTGGAGATTTACGAGGCCTACTCCGATTACGAAGGAATGATGACGCTTGTTGAAGATCTGGTTACCCACAGTCTCCGCGCGACGATCGGCGCAATGCGTATCACTTATCAAGGGAAAGAGATCGATTTCACTCCTCCGTGGAAACGGGTAAAAATCGAAGAGCTTGTTGAGCAAGCCGTCGGTTTCACCATAACAGGTCGTAATGCAGCAGAGATTTATGGTGATGCAACAGCCCGAGGAATAACGGTACCACTTCTCTCACGCGGAAAATTAATCGAGTTTCTGTTCGACGAGTATGTAGAAACAAAGTTGATCGATCCGACGATCGTCAAAGATTATCCGATCGATATATCTCCTCTAGCCAAAGAGAAACCAGAGGAAAAGGGAATTACAGAGCGCTTTGAGCTCTTTGTCTGCGGGATGGAGATCGCGAATGCATTTACCGAACTCAATGATCCACTCGAGCAACGGACCCGTTTTTTGCAACAACAAGCGCAGAGAAGAACCGGCGACGATGAAACACCACCGATCGATGAAGATTTCTTGTTTGCGCTTGAACATGGAATGCCCCCCACTGGCGGGATTGGAATTGGGATCGATCGCCTGGTGATGATAATCACTGATGCACCGTCGATCAGAGATGTAATTCTCTTTCCTACGTTAAAGCATAGATCAAGGACGTAGGATGATAACGAGGATAATCGCTCAATTAGACGAATGGACACACCTGATCGGAAAACGGATACATCAGTGGGATCTTGCTCTGTTAGAGGCGATCAGTGACAACCCGACCTTGCGTCGATTCCCATTTATGTGGATTATTCTGACCTTTTTGGGAGACGGCTACATCTGGGCGATAATATCGGCAGCACTGCTCTTATTCGGCCGACCGATAGATCAAATATACGTCTCGATCGGACTGAGCATAACAGCAGTCAATATAGTGATCTTTCGCTCCCTTAAGTTGCTCTTTAAGCGAGCGAGACCTGTATATGTACCGATAAGTTCGCGCGCCCTATCGATCGATCAGTTCTCATTTCCCTCTGGCCATACTTGTGCGGCATTCGGGCTTGCCTTTATCTTTGCCTTTTTCTACCCGCTCTTTATCGTCCAGGTAACAGTATATACAGTTGCCATACTGATCGGCTTATCGCGGATATATGTCAAAGAACACTACCCCAGCGATGTGATCTTCGGTGCATTATTGGGACCGGCGATCAGTGTTCTGTTCTTGCCCGTCTCAATGAGGGTCTTTATGTAGGTTTACTGTTCAGAGTGGGGAAGATCAAATCAAACAGGAAGATTGTATACGCGAAAAATAACCTTAACTTGTTCCATCTCTTTCTCTGTGGGCGGCTTGGTGCGCAGCAACGGATACTCTTTATTTAAAGCGTGCCATTTTTGGACCCCCAGGCGATGGTATGGCAGTAGGTCCACCCATTGCAGCGAGTTAAACTGGGCAAGAAACTCTGCTAGTCGGTGAATATCATCCTTATCATCGGTGATCCCAGGAATCACCACGTAACGTAGCCAAAAAGGCTTCTGCAACGAGTTCAGATATGAAATGTTCTTTAAGATTAAATCATTATCCCGGCCGGTCAATTCTTGATGCTTGCGGCTATCAATATGTTTAAGTCCCACAAGGAATAGATCAACCGATGCGCTTATCTCCTTGATCTTCTGTCGTGCAATGTAAAGACAAGTATCAATCGCTGTATGAATCTTCTCTCGTTTGAACTCCTTCAGCAATTTCCGCATAAAATTGAACTGAAAGAACGGCTCGCCTCCCGAAAGGGTAACGCCCCCTCCCGCGCGGATAAAATAGGGCCGTGCCCGCTTAACTTTCTCTACTACTTCTGCTACTGAATATTCTTTGTATGTGCCAGGCAAAGATTCTACCATATCAACATTATGACAGAATATGCAACGTAAGGGACAACCAGAGAAGAAGATCACATACCGTATTCCCGGTCCGTCCAAGGTGCTGAAACTTTCGAATGAATGAATCAGACCCTTATCAGTGGATTGCGACATTATTATGGAATGTTCGGGATATGACCTCTCGTTGTTGTTCCCAAGTGAGCTTAATAAAGTTAACGGCATATCCAGAGACCCGAATAGTAAGTTGCGGATATTTCTCCGGGTATTCCATCGCATCCTCTAACAGCTTCTTTGAGACTACATTTACATTGAGGTGGTGCGCTCCCTGGGAAAAATATCCATCCAAAAGGGCTGCCATGGCAGCTCTCCTTTCTGCCGGAGACTTACCTAATGCAGATGGAACGACATTGAAAGTGTTGGAGATACCATCTAAACAGCACTCGTAAGGTATTTTTGCGACAGAATTCAACGAAGCGATAGCTCCATGTGTGTCTCTGCCATGCATCGGATTAGCTCCTGGCGCAAATGGCTCTCCAGCCTTCCTTCCATCAGGGGTGTTCCCAGTTGCTTTCCCATATAGAATATTCCAGGTAATAGTGAGAAGATGCAGGGTATGCTGCGCATTGCGATAGAGAGGGAATCGGCGTAATTTTTCAATAAATTCTCTTACTACTCCCACTCCCAGCTCGTCTACCCGATCATCATCATTTCCGTATTTTGGGAAGTCTCCTTTTATTTCATAGTCAACGACGAGTCCGTCTTCGTTAGTTTTAGGCTTCACTTTGGCGTAACGAATAGCAGAGAGAGAATCAGCGACGATCGATATGCCAGCTATGCCAAATGCCATGGTGCGGCTTACTTCTGAATCATAAAGCGCCATTTGCAGGCTTTCGTAATAGTATTTATCATGCATGTAGTGCACCAGATTTAAGGTATTAGTATAAACTTCAGTGAACCAGTCCATGTAAAACGAGAGCCTCTCTCTTACTTCGTCGTAGTTCAAATACGGCCCAGTCAACGGTTCCATCTCCGGCCCGATAAGCTCACCATTTATCTCTTCTCTTCCGCCATTGATCGCCAGGAGGAGCAGCTTAGGCATGTTGCATCGGGCACCGAAGAATTGCATCTGTTTTCCGCATCTCTGGGCAGAGACACAACAAGAAATCGCGTAATCATCGCCAAAAAATGGTCGCATGAGATCATCATTTTCAAACTGAATTGAGCATGTCTCAGCCGAGATATCAGCTGCAAAATGTTTAAAAGTCTCCGGCATCCCGTCGAAGATGAGCACAGTCAGATTCGGTTCCGGGGCTGGTCCTAAATTCCTTAAAGTCTGCAACATGCGATAGGAGGTGCGATTTACTTTGTGCCTGCCATCCTCGGCCTTCCCTCCCAATGGCGTAGTTGCCCAAATAGCATCGCCGGCCATAAGCTCGGCCAATACCTTGATTCGCAGATGACGAATCATCCTTACCTTGATCACAAAATTGTCGATTAACGCTTGTGCTTCTTCTTCATCGATGAGCCCATTTGCAATATCCCGCTCAATAAAGATATCAAAGAAGAGGTCTAGCTGCGGCAGTGAGCACGCAGCGCTATCTTCGCCTTTCACCATCGCAAGATAGCCGAAGTAAGTCCATTGAATGGCTTCTTGCGCAGTCTGTGCTGGCAAAGAGATATCATATCCATACATAGCTGCCATTGTCTTCAGGTCTTCCAGCGCCTGAATCTGGTCGACGATCTCTTCCCGCAGACGAATATTCTCTTCCGTCATATTTGGCGACATCTGTTCCAGATAATCGCGCTTATCCTCAATGAGTCGATCTACTCCATAGAGGGCTACCCGACGATAGTCACCGATAATTCGACCCCGACCAAAGTTGTCAGGTACCCCAATCAGAATATTGGCCGATTTCAGTTTCCGCATCAACGGGGTATATACCTGAAAGACAGCCTTGTTATGTGATTTTCGGTACTTAGTAAAGACTTCTTTTATCTTAGGGTTTAGTTCATAGCCCCACTGAACAGCAGCCTCTTCTGCCAGGCGCAAACCACCATAGGGCTTAACCGCCCTTTTTAGGGGAGCATCAGTCTGAAATCCAACTATCTTTTCAAGCTTCTTATCTAAATAGGACGGTGCATGGGAGATGATAGAGGGAATCGTGTCGGTGTCTAGTGCCAACACACCTCCATTTTCCCGTTCCTTACGAAACAATTCCTTGACTTTCTCCCACAACTGCTTAGTCTCGGCAGAAGCAGGAGCAAGGAAACTTTCATCACCATCATAAGGCGTGTAGTTGCGCAGAATAAAATCCCGAACATCGATTGTAGTCTCCCATGCGCCTCCTACAAATTCTTTCTGTTTGACAGCTACTTCTTGCATCTTTATATCTCCTTATTTTGGATGTATTAGCAAATTAAAATCACTTAGGTCGATAAATCATACAAAATTTTCCACTGGCGTGCAAGGAAATTATGTGGGGGAAAGATTGACTCTGCGCCTTGGATTTTAACTTACGCTGATTATATCTGTGTTGGAGCACGGTAGGCAGAAAGGTTAAGAGATTTATGGTTTACATATTTGGCGATCTTTGCGGCTTGAGTGAGAGTAACGAGCGGGCAAGAGAAAAAGATCAGGTATTCGGGGGGTCGTCCCTAACCCCGAAGAGGCACAAGTTAAACCTCCATTCTCGTCGGACTCAGAGACGGGGTTGACTGAATATTTACAATTAAAGTTTATGCTTAAGTTTCAGGAAAGCACGTGTGTTGTTGACGATTGTCTTGCTCAATTTAGCAGGATCATGCTTGACGGTCAATTTCCCTTCTATTTCTGTTAACGCAAGGAGATTCTGCTGGATCACTCGCAAGTCGTATTCGTTCTCTTCCGGTAGATCGTTAATGACCGGCGATGCTCCTTCGCTTTGATAGCGACTGATAATCTCTGCTGCTGGCAGACCTGTATTGACGACTACCGCATCGAAAGCACGTACGGCAATGTAGTTGTCCAACGCACGCAGATGGTCATAAAGGCTGAATCCTTCCGTCTCTCCCGGTTGGGTCATTAAATTGGCGATGTAAAACTTCTCTGCGCGGCAAGTAGTGATTGCGGCGGCAATCCCTTCGACAAGTAAGTTAGGAATCAAACTGGTAAATAGACTCCCCGGCCCAACGATGATAAGATCGGCACGGTCGATCTCGGTGAGGACTTTTTCATAGGGTGGAATCTTACTCGGCGAAAGAGAAATTTTGACGATGCGGCGTGGGTCATTCGTAATCGCATGCTCACCTTTGATCAGCACACCATCGGCCATCTCCGCTAACAGATGAACCTTTTCCAGTGTGACAGGCAATACTTGTCCACGGATATTCAATACATGGCTCATCTCTTCAATAGCACGATCGAACCCCCCCACCGCCTGTTCGAATCCGGCAATGACCAAGTTCCCCAAAGAGTGGTTCTCCAGCCCCGGCATGTTACGGAAGCGATGTTGAAATAGATAGCTTATCCGCTCTTCATCTTCTGCCAGCGCAATGATGCAGTTTCTGATATCCCCGGCTGGAAGGACGTTATACTCCCGGCGCAGACGGCCGGAACTGCCACCGTCATCCATTACAGTAACTACGGCTGTTATATTTATTGTATATTCTTTAAGTCCCCGCAGCAGTGTGGCCAGTCCAGTGCCGCCGCCAAATGCGACGATGTACGGTCCTCGACTGAGAACGCGCGTATAGTAGATGATATCCGATGGCTTCTGCGTCATTGCTGGAGCGATCCCTTTGGCAACGGAATGGACAAGTCGATGTATCCCATATACAAACCCAGTGATACCGAACACAAGGCTTAGTCCGATGAACAGATACCGCAAGCCTGATCCGTAGGGAAAGAATCGGTATAGATCTCTTACCAGTTCTCTCCCCATTGCTATCAGTAGGCCAATGACGAACAGCCCCATTGCTGCCACAGTAAGAGCTACCCAGCGTTTGATCCGCATCCCGGGGTAGAGCCAGCGGAGGCCGCGTGGTAGACGGAGTTTCATTGTAAATCTACTTTTGCAATGCGGTTTTGCCGCACCATGATCGTCTCTTTGCCGCATATATTCTCCAATTTTTGCATCAGCGCCGCACATGGGGTCACCATATAACTCTTATCAGCGAGGATCTCGATTGCATGATCGTCATTGGTGAGTCTGATAATCAACGGTAAAGGGCCGGGATGAGTTTCAACGACATCGATGATAGCGCGCAATCTCTGCTTCTCTATCTCTTCCGCCTTCAATGTTAAATAGATCGCCAGCGGCGTCTGCTGCCGGAGTTCTGCAAGCGAAATTATCCTTTCCGCAATGAGGCTCATTTCACCGTTCCGCTTGCCGATTGACACCTCTAGCGCCAGTAGTTCTTCTTCCTTGACCGATCCGTTCTTCTTCTCCAGTAACTTAGGAAAGATGGTGACCTCCACTTCTCCGGAGAGATCTTCAATGGTCACAAACGCCATCTGCTCTCCTTTCTTGGTGTTTATCTTCTGCACACGTTTTATCCGTCCTCCAATCGTAACCCGCTCTCCTTCCGGCAGTGCAGCAAGATCAGCTGCGGGTATACAGCAAGTAGTGAGAATATCCTTATGTTTATCGAGTGGATGTGCAGTCAGGTATAATCCGAGCAGCTCTTTTTCTATCTGGAGAATCTCCTCGGGTAAGAATTCCTCTGTATCGACTGTGAATGCGTCTTGTGAGTAAATCTCCGTTTTGTCGGCAAAGAGCGATCGTTGACCAGTGCTGCGTTCTTTTTGTGCCGAATGCATGATCTCCATCCCTGTACTGACACATTGCAATAACCCTTTGCGACTCTGACCGAACTGGTCGAAAACACCTACTTGGATTAATGATGCAAGGATTTCGCGACTTATTGCCTCTTCATTCAAACTTTGGCATAGATCAAAGAAAGATGAGAACCTTTTCTTCTCCTTGCGCGCTGTGATAATCGCAGTGATTGCACTATCACTGACATGTTTGATCGCTCCGAGACCGAACCGGATCGTATGCTCATCGATCGGCGTAAAATTACGTTCACTTTCATTGATATCGGGCGGTAAGACCTTTATCTTCATCTCCGCGCATTCATTGATATATTCTGCTACCTTGTCACTATCGCCAGCGACGCTGGTAAGGAGGCTGGCTAAGAAATAGGCTGGATAATTAGCTTTTAAATATGCGGTCCAGTAGGAGACGAATGCATACGCAGTAGCATGCGATTTATTGAACCCATAGCGGGAGAACTTCTCCATATCGGTAAATGCCTGCAGTGCAATCTTTTGATCGATCTTATTTGTCGCACATCCTCGGAAGAATTTATCACTCATCGAAGCCATGATCGCTTGCTTCTTCTTCCCCATTGCTTTGCGCAATATATCGGCTTCGCCGAGAGAGAATCCGGCAAGATTCTGAGCAATCAACAGCAATTGTTCCTGATAGATCGGTAGTCCGTATGTCTCTGCCAGAACCGCTTCTACGCTGGGATGAATATATTCCACACGTTGTGAGCCTCGGCGGCGTGCAATGTAATCGTCGACCATGCCGCTTTCCAGTGGTCCGGGACGATAGAGTGCTAGTAAAGCGATCAGATCTTCAAATTGGGACGGATGCATTCGTTGGATCAACCCCTTCATCCCGGAGCTCTCTAATTGAAAGATTCCGCCAGTACGACAAGTGCGGATCAATGCGTAAGTCTTCTCATCATCGAGCGGAAGTCTCTCAATGTCGAGTACTCTTCCAGTTCGTTCCGCTACGGTGCGAATTGTCTCTGCAATCAACGTCAGATTGCGCAAACCTAAGAAATCCATTTTTAATAAGCCGATTACTTCCAGATCATCCATGTCGTACTGAGTAACTATTTCGTCATCAGAGATCCGCTGCACCGGCGTATGGTCGAGTAAATCCTCGGTAGCGATCACCACTCCCGCTGCATGGGTCGATACATTTCTGATCTGTCCTTCCAGACACCGGCCGATCTGCACCATCTCCACAACCTCTGCATCCGTTTCCAGTAGAGACTTTAACTCCGCTACCTGGGAGAATGCACGATCGAGTGAATAACCAAATGGAACCAGCTTAGCTATCTGATTGGTTTTGTCGTATGGGATGGCAAGCACACGCCCTACGTCGCGGATCACGCTGCGTGCTGCCATACGATCGAAAGTAACTATCTGCGCCATCCGCTTCTGCCCGTACTTCTCTTTTACATAAGAAATAACTTTATCCCTGCCCTTGGCGCAAAAGTCGATATCAAAATCCGGCAGTCCAATCCGTTCCGGGTTTAAAAACCGCTCAAAGATTAAGTTGTAACGAATCGGATCGACACTGGTAATCCCCAGGCAATACGCCACCAGACTCCCGGTCGCTGATCCTCTTCCTGGACCTACCGGCACCTGTCTTTCATGGGCAAAGCGGACAAAGTCCCACACAATGAGAAAGTAAGTAGCATAATTCATTTGTGCAATAACAGATAGCTCATATTCAAGCCGTTTGCGTATCTCCGGTGTGATGGTATTGAATCTATTTAGAGCGCCGGAAAGGGTCAATTCACGCAGGTAATCATCAGCAGTCTTATACGCTTGCGGAAACTCAAATGGGGGAATTTGCGGCGCACCGAATTCAATCTCTATTTGGCAGCGATCAGCGATCTCCTGGGTCTGCGATAGTGCTTGGGGAATATCAGGAAAGAGCCTTGCCATCTCCGCAAATGTACGGAAATGGTAACCATCACCATCGAACCGGCGACGATCTTCATCAGTGATCTTCTTATTAGCGTAAATATTAAGCAGGACTTCATGTGCCAGGCGGTCATTCGGAGAGATATAGTGAATGTCATTCGTCACAACGAGCGGAAGCGAGAGTTTATCTGCTAACTGCCGCAAAGATTCGCTTTGGCAACGATGAGAGTCAAGACCATGATCCTGTAATTCGATGAAAAAATTATTACGGCCGAAGATCGAGTTAAGTTCATCTGCGGCGTGGTACGCCTCCTCCTTGCGTCCGATAGAGAGGAGTTTGGGAATCTCTCCGCTTTCGCATCCTGACAATGCGATCAGACCTTTACTGTAGCGGCTCAGGAGCTCCTTGTCGACACGGGGACGGTAGTAGAATCCTTCAGAATAGGCAAGACTGACCAAGCGTAGTAAGTTCCGATACCCTGCTTCGTTCTCCGCCAGAAGAACTAAGTGATAGTATCGCTGACCAGCTGTGGGAGCCTTATCAAACCGGTCTTTCGGTGCCACATATACTTCAGAACCGATAATCGGTTTGATGCCAGATTTTTTTGCTTGTTGATAGAACTTGATCGCCCCTGAGAGCACGCCATGATCAGTAAGGGCCAACGCATTCATCTCACATTTTGCCGCCATTGCCACAAGATCCGGTATCTTACAGGTGGCATCAAGGATGCTATACTCAGAATGAACATGTAAATGGACAAATCGATTACTCATTGATCCTCTGTTGTATTTAAGTGCATTGGGTTCACGGTTCGGACTAACATATAGGTTCGCTCCTCTTGTGGTAGTTTGTGACTCCCGACGCCAGACCCTTTACGCCTGTCTCTCTGCGGGTACTAAAACATTACTCGTTGATAAATATTACTTTTATTTCTCCCGGTTTGACAAGACCGAGTCTTTTGCGGGCCAAATATTCAATATATTCAGGACAATCTCGTTTCATCAGACTTTCCTGCAACGCGCGATTGCGCATCAACGCATCAATTTGTCGTTCCTGCTGCGCAGCAAGGAGGCGACCTGCGCGTTGAATATGAATAAATCGTCCACCATAAACTAAAAGAAGGCTGAGCAGAAGAGCGGTGATGCCGATGACGCGGATCCTCCATATCCCGGAAAAACGCCTTCGCTTCGATTGTAAACCGGCAGGATATGCTTGGTATCGTTCCATTCTTCCTCCTTGTCTCTCTCTGCCTCACAAACGTAAAGAGACTTTGGCGAGGAGCCTCTTTTGATAGAGAATCTTCGATTAATTACGCACTTTGCTTCGCTGTGGCCATTTTGCCAACTCGAGTTCAAACTCCTCTTCAATCCGTAATAATTGGTTGTATTTGACGACTCGGTCTGTCCGGCAGACTGATCCTGTTTTGATCTGCCCGCAAGCAGTACCAGTTGCCAAATCAGCGATCGTTGTATCCTCTGTTTCACCGGATCGATGTGACACAATGCTGGTATAACCGGCAAAAGAGGCGATATCAATCGTCTCCAGCGTTTCGGTCAATGTTCCGATCTGATTCAATTTGATGAGGATGGAATTTCCGATTCCTTCTGCAATGCCATTCTGCAGACGTGTTGCATTAGTCACAAAGATATCATCTCCTACAATTTGAACTTTCTTCTTCAATGCGGCGGTTAGTCGTTTCCATCCTGAATAATCTTCCTCTGCTAATCCGTCTTCAATGGAGACTATTGGGTATTGTGCTGTCCACGAGCAATAGAGATCAATAAGATCAGCCGTAGAGAGTTTGTTCAGCTCGCCATTAATATTGAGCGAGTAAGAATCGTCAGTAAAGAGACTGGAGGCAGCAACATCGAGTGCCAGTGCGATTTCTGTGCCAGGGCAATAGCCGCTCTCTTCGATCGCCCTGACAAGTAGTTTGAGCGCTTCTTCGTTCTCCGGCAGGTTAGGGGCAAATCCTCCTTCATCGCCCACCGCTGTTGATAGATTCTTTTCTTTCAGGATCGTTTTTAAAGTGTGAAAGACTTCCACACTCGCACGCAACGCGCGCGAAAACGACGTGAATCCCAACGGTACAATCATAAACTCTTGTATGTCGAGATTGTTATCAGCATGGAGGCCGCCGTTTAAGACGTTGATCAATGGAATCGGCAGAAGAGATCTTTTTGCTCCGGCAATATAGCGAAAGAGTGGCATATTAAGGCTGTTAGCCGCTGCTTTGGCAGCAGCGATCGAAACAGCGAGAATTCCGTTCGCACCCAACCGGCTTTTATTCGCTGTTCCATCAAGCTCGATCAATAAGCGATCGATCTCATCTTGCCGCAAAACATCTTTACCAATAATTGCTGGCGCAATCTCTTCATTGATCTGCTGCACTGCTCGGTTGACTCCACGGCCATGAAAATAAGCAGAGTCGCCATCACGAAGCTCAATCGCTTCAAATTTCCCGGTAGAAGCACCGGAAGGGACCGCTGCCCGTCCCCTCGTGCCATCGATTAACATAACTTCTGCTTCTACCGTTGGATTACCGCGAGAATCCAATATCCATCGCGCGCAGAGATCATCAATAATCATCGTTCCCCCTCTACCCAGATTCAGATATATAACAATTATAATCATCTGCGATGATAACGACAGTAGCAGATGTCCAAGAAACTTAAAGAAACAAAAAACTCAAGGAATCTCAAGGCGCGAGAAAGAACATCCAAGGATTAAGGAGAGGAATTAGGATTAAATGTTATCTTTCACCTGATTATGGTTAAGCATCACGGGTTAAGATGCATTCTGACTCGTAATCCAAGTTCTCATGATACGGATCTACCGGAACGCGAAATAGGAGGTGTGGGTTCAGTGTTTACGCAATATCTGTACAGCCTTTCCATTGTTGGAGGTGTGACAAACAACCAAGCTTTTTGCACTCTCTTGCGGAGCAGTTGCGTACAATTCTTCAATATCGATATCCTTACGAGCGAGGGCTTCGGCCACCCGGCAAAGGAATCCCGGATGATCAGGGAGATCGATAAGGATTACCTCTCGCACATCGACTGAAAACCCGGCATTCCGTAGTGCGTCTCGCGCGTAAAGCTGGGCATCAGAGAGAAGGTGGATGATTGCCACGTTCTCTTCCACATGGAAGGAGATTCCGGTTAGACTCAGCCCCATATCACTCAATACACGGGTGATTTCTCCCACCAATCCGATCCGGTTCTCCGTTCGAATAACAAGTTCTTGATGTAGTCGTGCGCCTTGTGTTCTGTTCATCTCTGAACCCCTCCCCATTGTCAAGACAAAAAATGGGTTGTATTTGGTGGATTAGCCTGCAGGTATCTCCATCATCATGGTTAATATTATTGATTATTGCCGCCGAAGTAAACTTCATGCGGCGTCAGGTATCCAAGAGACTCGTGAATTCTCTCCTTGTTGTAAAGCTGAAAATACCTTAGCATGGTTTATGCTCTTCGTTTACCTCCTCCCTGATAAGCTTCCCGCACTTGGGGTAGCGAATAGAATGATAGTGATGTTCTGTTACAACAGGCTTTATCGGAGGTATCTCCACCTGCTGCCGGCGTTGATAACTGCCACTGACGGGAAGATCAGGAGGGATATCTATCCCGCAATGTCTACACAGTTTAGGTCGATGGTCGATAATTTCGGTGGGCTCAAGGAAAAGTCTTCTATGCCCTTTAGCTTCTTCTTGCTTGCCAGCTCTTCTCCCTGGCGAGGTTCGGGGAGGGTACTTCAGCGAGGGAGGATCGCTGGAAGGAGGTTTGGAGGAGTTAGTGGAATTGAGGCTCAAACATCTCTTAAGCTCAGCATTTTCTTCCCTGAGCTTGGCATTCTCC
>JAJHSB010000021.1 GCA_022684035.1 Candidatus Acetothermia bacterium
ACCTTCAGCGATACACATCCTGTTAGTTCATATAAATGCGCATCGTTTTCCTTGTCCGGATGCTGGGTTTCAAAATCTAGGCGGTAAAGTCACGCTAGGAGTGTTTTATTAATTATGCAATAGTCAATATTTGCGGTTATATTTGTCTTGACTTTGATCCAGTTTAAGGTAAGTCAGAAAAGGGTCCATTATGACCAGTAAAGAACGCCATTAAAGGAGTTATTAGAGATAGCGAGTGGAACAACACGGCTTTCCCCTAATTAACTAATTATTTCGTCTAAGCGGTTTTGGCTCGCTGCTTCACGAATTTCGCGTGCGATTCGCCGACCAGTGGACATCGCTTCAGTAAAGTAATAAGGAGAGTAGGGAGAGCCGAGTGGATAGAGATTGGTGCCGGCGACGATCCGTGCCGAGACTTCAAAGGCGACGAATTTCATATCGGCGGTGCAGACCATTTCGAGGCAGAAAGGGCCGAATAATCCCGGAGAAAAAAGACGGCGTGAAGTTTCGACCAATCCTTCTCCATATTTCATAATCTTTCCCAACAACGATTCACGCACGACGAGTGGCTGGTTGCCCACGACTACATATGAAGGCGGATGGTCGATAAAGTCTCGGTATCGATATAGCTCATCGATATCAGTTTCGTCGCGGCGGTCGATGCCGAGGATCTCCAGCCGCGAACGGATCTGCGAGTAGAAATAATGGGGATAATACCGAGAGCCGAAGATATATTCCTGGATCGTGTACTGATCGAGCATTTTTGCATCGAGTTTGTTTGCCAGTTCTTGCCCGTTACGTGCACTGACCAGTCCCCGGCCTCCTTTGGCGCCGGATAACTTGGCGATTACCGGTCCGTCGACTGCTGCTATATCAGAATACGCTTTGGGCACTGCAATCTCAGCCGACAGCATCCACTCTCGTTGTTTGGCGCGATCGCTCTCCCACGGCAGTACCGCTTTGTTTCCGAAGAGAGGAACAGAAAAGGAAGAGAGAATCTCTGTTGCTCCGACGTACTCAACAAACGATCCATGCGGAATGATAATCGCATTTTCCCGCAATAGTTCTTCTTGAATATTCTCCTGCAGTAGATCAGCAAATCGTTCTACCACGATCAAGCGATCCGGCGAGGCGAGCGGAAACGAGGAATACAACCTTTCCTGCTCTTTAGTGCAGATACCGATGGTGCGGAATCCTTCCTGCCGCGCTCCATGAAAAATCTGCAAACTGGAATGGGAACAGATAGTAGTGATAGCAATCTTCTCTTTATCGTAATCGATCTTTATTCTCTTATTGATCATGTGATGATTTTACCGAGAGAATTATCGCGGATGGCATGAAGAATCTCCATTGCGACCCGCCTTCCCGGCCCTACCTCTTTAAAATATTTATATTTCATGTATGGTGAAGTCGGCTCGACGCACGGACAACCTGGGATGCGTAAACTGACGTCGAAGATAACAAACTCTAATTTCCGTGTTATCGCGCCTTGCAGCGCGAATAGGCCGATGATCCCCGGTGGATATTCAACGCGACAGGCGTCAACAAACCGGCGACCTGCATCCCATATTCTTTCCAATTGAGACTCACGCATCGTAACTCCAATATGCCCGATCTCGATATTTTGGGGTCTTCTTTGCAGTTCTAACTGCTCTTTTGCCGGCAAGTGCAGTAAGCCGTCCAGGTCGGTCTGAATACGACGATCGAAGCCGAGAAAATCCAGATCATCGGTTAGTGGAGACCAAAAAAAGTTAGCATTGAATAGTGCTCCCTGCACATACTCCTCGATTATGGCATCAGCTAAATCATCAGATTTAATCCGACCTTCTGCGATTGCCTGCGCTGCCGCAGCAGCGAAAGTCTTCGGAGAAGAGACAAAGAAGAAGGCACGCTCTAAGCGGCGTTCTCGCTCTTGCACTTTGACGATTACTGTACGGTCGATCGCTTCGCTGGAGGAGAAGAGGTGCGGCCGCTGTAATTTCGCTCGATCAAGGAGATAATACTGATTACGTGATGCAGTTCGTTCTTCAGCGCGCAGCATATACCGGTTTCCCAACAGTGGAATGAGAAAATCTTGTTCGATCTTATCGTAGCCGACATAAGAGGCAAAGGAGCGGTTGGGAACGAATATCGTCCGCAGGTCGCGTAGTTGTTCCTGTATATCAGGATTGACAAGATCAGCGAACTGATCGATAATGATCAGGTGATCAAATAGATTGCGATAGAGGTGTTGATAAATCTTCTCCCGGCCTTTCTCGCAGATGACAACTGTCTCCAACCCCTCTTGTTTGGCACCATAACCGATCTCCAGGGCTGAATGCGACCCCAATACACCTACTCTGACGGTCGCTGCTGCACTTCTGTTATGATGAGCAAGCGGTCTCGGTGTAAAATAGGAATCGATTATTCTTTGAATATCGTGATGCTCAATCATCTATCATGCTCCTCGTATTGATCTGGTTATCGATAGAAGCACGGCCCATTGCGATCGCCAGTTCCGCTAATTCAACTGAAAAACCGATGTAATCTGCTGGCTGAAGCGCAAAGAGGGGGTCGTTCTTATCACATATCAGCAACGCTGACAAGAAGGCTGCGAATCCTTCCTGATCCAGCGCTTCGCCTGGAAGGTGTTCCTTGACCCGTTCAAATGCCTCGGCCTCTCCGGCGCGGCGCAGAATAGTCTGTACAGCCTCGCTTAAAACTTCAAAATGGGTATTAAGTTCGGCGCGGATCATCTCTTTCTCTGCCGTTACCTTACTTAGTCCGACTGCAATTCGTTGATACCCCAAGAGCGCGTGTGCAAACGCAGTGCCGATTGTCCGGCGGACTGTTGATCCGGACAGATCTCGCTGCAATCGTGAGCGCGGGAGAAAGGTTGCTAAAAAAGCGAGATCAGCATTCGCTTTTGCCAGATTTCCTTCGCTGTTCTCAAAGTCGATCGGATTCACTTTATGAGGCATCGTTGACGAACCGATCGCCCCGCTCTTTCCCGCGACCCGCAGATACCCTTTAGCGCTGTAAAGCCATATGTCGACTGCAAGATCAAGAAGAATATTGTTAATCCCGATCAATGAAAAGAATAATTGTGCTTGGTTATCACCAGCTTCTATTTGAGTTGAAATCAGCGTCGGTTGTAATCCCAACTCTGTCACAAACCGAGTTGTAAAGCCAAGCCAATCGATCTCTGGATAGGTAAAACGATGTGCGTTGAGGTTACCGGTCGCTCCTGCCACCTTGCCGGATAAACGCAGACTGGCTAAACGGTCGATCCCATTCGTCAGGCGATATAGATAGATGGCGAACTCTTTACCCAATGTCGTTGGACTGGCTGGCCGGCCATGGGTATGGGCAAGTAGCGGCAGCGCTTTGTATTCCTCAGCCAGGGCGAGCAATCGCTGTTGAATCGCACGAAGCGCTGGAAGAATTACAGCCGCAATTGCGCGGTTAATAAGCCGGTTATAGGCAAGATTATCGATATCCTCTGAGGTAAGGCCGAAGTGGATCCACGGAATAAGACGAGTTAAGGAGATCTTCTCCAGTTGTTCGCGCAGATAATATTCCACTGCTTTGAGATCGTGATCAGTGGGACTGGCTCCTTCTTTACCGACGCGTTCGATTTGCCGGATTCGTTGTGCATCACCGATTGTAAACTCTCGGTAGATTACGGTAAGAGCTGTTTTTTCCGTATCCGAAAGGGAGATTGGTAATTCCGGCAGATCGCTCAATGCCAGCAAGTAGAGGATCTCCAGCGTCACCCGCTCATTGATCAATGCATACTCTGAGAAGTACTCCTCTAATGGAGCAGTTTGTGAGGAGTACCGTCCATCGATCGGTGAGATGGCGCGTAAAGCATCTTTCTGATAATGATCTTTCATCGTGATTCCTCCTCTTTGACCGCAGCGAGTAGTCTCTCAAGTGAGCGCGTGGAAAACCATTGTCGGCCCAAATATCTGTTAGCCACCGCGCAATAGATTTCAGCATAAAGCTCTCGTAGAGAGGAGGGCAATGGAGCAGGCATACGCAAAGAGTGTTGTTGCCAATTCGGTCTGTTACCCCAAGTATTCTTTGTCTGTTTTACTTCTTTGACCCAAAGCGGGTCGTGCTGGATATAGTACTGACGTAAGAGTTCCTTACTCACTGGGAAGCCATTGAAATGGAACCGATTCTCATCCGGGGTTCCCAGAAGATCGCAGACGATGAGCCGGCCGTTACAGGAGGCAAATTCCAGTTTTCCATCAGCGATTGTGAGTCCTTGCGCCTCTGCTTGGAGAGCGAGCAGTCTCCCTGCTGCGAGCGTAATCTCCTCCATCTGGGCGAGTGATGATTCATCCAGCCCAGAGATACGGAGCGCCTCGGCACGATCGACGAACCGGTCGCGACCTTCCAGTTTGGTGAATAATTCCACTTTAGGCTGTGGTAATACTACATTCTCGTTCGGCCACCTCGAATAATTGAGCCCCAAGTCACGCGGATCATATCGCATACGCAGCGACGCACCAACAGGAACAGAGAAGCGATATACTATTTCCAATGGGATGAGATAATTCCTCCCAGCTGCGTATAGATAACGGTGATAATCATACTCTGTACCCGTCCACACAAGCGGAGGTTTAGACACAACTTTGATCGCCATCTTTGCTTGCCGTTGCGAGAGGAGATTGTGCGCTTGATTGTAAGAGACAATCCCCTCTTCTGTTACCAAACCGCGGTAATGGGTGGTGATGCCGGCTCGTTCCAGTAATTCAAAGTTATACGCGCTCATCAGTGCCAAAACTTTCCCTTTCTCCGGCAGTTGATCTGGCATCGTACCCCAGTCAAAGATGGAATAATTATCCGTGAACAGGAAGAGACCTTCACCAGCTTCTTCGTTTGCGGGAGGTTTAGTAATGATAAGTTCTTTAACCGAACCGATAATCCTTTTTTCTTCTTTCTCTGCTGCACCGGCAATGAGATCGGTAAGTGGATAACCAGTTGTTCTTTCTTCACCAAACGCGATAATGCGTGCGGATTTTCCCAATCCGTCGATCTTGAAAGTGCCATTTGCCAAGGAGCGGAGCGTCTCGAGTAATAACGGCAATTCCAACTTGGCTTCTGCTTCACGTATTTTGCATGCCAAAGGATTAGTCATATATTCCGCCTGCTTGATTTCCGCAAGCGAGTGCTTACGCAATTTCTGATACATATCTTCCCATAAGGGTTTGAATTCACCTTGATCAATCGGAGTGGTGCAATAAGAGAGCGTCGGGCCGGCATCCCACTCAGAAGTAGCCAGATGGATCTGGACTCCGGCCTGCGACGCATTCTCGGCGATTAACTGCCAGATAACCTCTTGCCAGCTCCCTTTCGGACCCCCAGGAGGAGCAGGGTGCAAATTGAGCAGGTTGTACCTTTGGCACAGCTCATCACTGACAAAGAACATATAGCCGATGAGCACAATAGAGTCAAAGGTATACCCACTGATTAATGACATAACCTCTCGATGGTAAAGTTCCCGCCACCGCGCGCGGTCTTGCTTGAATAACCACGGCCGAGAACGCCGTGCCGAATGGATGATGAGGTCAGTTTCAGGGGTAACTAATTCTCGAAGGCGGGCCGCATTTCCCTCTTCATCAATTGCGCGACTGGAGAAAACAAACGGGATTTCCGCTTCGATCTCCTTGCTTTGCACCTGGGCTAGTATCGTTTCTACCAACTTGATGCCACTCTTTCCGCCGAAAGAGCCAAATATTCCAAATCGATAACTCATAATTCCTCGTATATCATCTCGTTAGCCACGCGGGCAAGGTTAATTGCTAATTCTTGAAAATCCAACCGCAACGGACAAATTTATCTTCTCCTCCGCTTTATCTTACAGTTTACTCGATTGGCTCCACTCGTTCCACGCAAAGTTTACCTGTCTGGGCGTCACTTTCGCGTGTTTGGTTTCTAAAGTTTGTGGTTCGGAAACGTTTTTCGATCCTTCTTTCCGTCATTGCGAGTCTGCGAAGCAATCCCGTTACTTTAGCCTCCGTCGTTTGTTTTGTGCCTCAACGAAAATTCTTTGCTTGAGATTGTCGCGAGTTCTACAAACTCTCGTAATGACGAAGTCTGGCTCTGAACCACGAGCCTCTTTTCTTCTTTAACCATTTACCATTTACTAATTATCTCTCTTTCTCTGAGCTGATTACGCATACAAAAGAACGAGGCCCGTTCTTTACTTAAGGGGGTATTCCAGTAACGCCTTCTCAATCCCCTTACTTCGGATCCGGATCACTCGGTCATTACTGATCCTTCCTGCCACTTGTGCATTCACACGTTGTTCATGCGCAAAAGCAAGGACTGCTTCCGGCTCGTCGGTTATAATCAAATGTGACTGTCCCATATTCCACACTATATATGCCTCGCTGTCGGAGATTTCTCCCAATCGTTGCAGCGCTATGAATTCGGGGTGCGGAGTAAAGAGATTATTTATTTCCGCTCCTAACCCACTTCTGCGCAAGAGACGTGCAAGGTTGCTGGGAATGCCGCCACCGGTAATATGGACGATTCCCTCTACCTGTGCCCGTGGCTCGCTGCGATAACCGCTCCATAAATCAACGAGGAATGGAGTTAAAATCAGAGACGGCGTAAGTAGCTTTTCGCCCCATGTAGTCTTATCGAACCGTTGCTGTACCCAATCAACACCGAACCGTTCTTTAAGTATCGCCTGTGCCAGTGTTAGCCCATTTGATCTGATTCCATAGCTGGCAACAGCGATGATCGCACTCTCCGGCTTCACTTTCGTTCCATCGAGCAATTTTTCTTTGGATGCAATTCCGACTAAATCGGCGTTCCAGATATAGGGGAGATCACTTTGACCGCATACTTGTTCTGGAAGTTGAGCGATTTCTCCTCCGACCATAGCGATCCGTGCGATGCGGCAGCTGTCGACCAATCCGGAGAAGAGCTCAGTGACTAATTGGGGATCGGCAATAGCAACGTCCAGAGTATTGGTGGCAGCAAACGGTTCAGCTCCGATCGCTGCCGCATCATCCGCGACCATGGCGATTAAATCATGCGCCACTGTGTTATGCCGTCCTAAGCGTTGGGCGATCAATACCTTGCTTCCTACGCCATCGCTGTTTTTCACCAGATAGCCGTCAGCACCGTCGAAGTGAATTGGGCCTGATGTTCCATCATAGAAATCGACTGGTTCGCCGAACCGGCCTTTACGGAAGATAAAAGTGGCCGTTGCCGCACGGTAAGCGATCTGCGAACAGAGATCACCTGCCTGCTGTGTCGCTTCTCCTCCAGGACGTTGCTCCTTGAATTTTTTCATTCTCTCTCCTTGATGTAGGCAGCCATTCCGGCAAAGAAAGGATAACCCGGCCCATAGTGGTGCACTTCCTGTTGGCGTGGCCAGCTGGCTTGTTGATACCAGTAAAATGCCCGTTCCGGATGAGGCATGATTCCCAACACATTCCCTTGTCGATTCACCAGTCCAGCAATATCATCCAGCGAACCATTAGGATTGTACGGATATTCAGCGGGTATTGACGGGCCAACGTAGCGAAAGGCAACCTGCCCGGTTGTAGTTATCTCTTCTAATATCTTTGTTGAAGTGACAAATCTCCCTTCGGCATGAGCTGCTGGTAATTCGATAATTTCTCCTCGTTTCAGTCCGCGCGTAAAGAGATTTATTTGCTCACAGCGCAGTGAGACAGCACGACACTCAAACCGCGCTGAGCTGTTACGGGTTAATATCGCGGTCGGTCCCGGAGTTTCGTCGTTCTCCTTGCAGTCAGGTAAAACTCCTAATTCAACTAATATCTGAAACCCATTACAGATACCGAGAACAGGCCAACCATCCGCAATAAGCGAACGTAAATCAGGGAGCAGCGGCCGTAAATACGCAGCAAAGATCGCCCCGCTGCGGACATAATCACCGGCAGAGAAACCACCTGGGATGACCAGTCCGTTAAACTGATGCAACGAGTATTTGCCAGCGATAAGTTCGCGAATAATCACGATATGCGGCGTCAACCCTACCGCGGCTAAAGAATGGCTTGTTTCAGCCTCGTTGTTCGTCCCTTCCATAACTAAGACGCAGATATCCATCGTTCCTCCTGAAAGTACTTGGACAGACCTTGTTCCCAGACTGTACGGGCGCTATCGATCGTTACATCGATCAATGATCTACCATTGTCATCGATCTGAATCCTCTCTCCACCAGTCATTCCCAGGAAGTAGACTGGACAATCGCGAAAGATGGTACGAAAATTTGTTTCCTGATGCGGTGGTACTTCAACGATAAACCGGGAATTAGATTCAGAGAAGAGTTTGCTATCCGGACGGAGTCCGGTTAATGATTGCAGATCAACCTGGCAGCCGATACCACCGCCGAACGTAAGTTCGGCCAGACAGACTCCGATTCCGCCGGTAGATAGATCATGTGCTGCAATGATGACCTTCTCTGATGCTCCACGGGCCATCGCAGTGCAATTGGCCTGCAACTGAACTGGATCAACACGGGGGAGATTCCCCTCTTCTCTACCTAACAGCGCTAAATATTCTGAACCATATAGTTCATCTTCAGTACGGCCGATTAAGAAGAGCAGATTTCCTTCACCTTTTAAGTCAGCAGTCAGCGAAGTGCGAATATCCTTAATTATTCCTACTCCCAGTACAGTGGGAGTAGGGACGATCGAGCCGATATCTGTTTCATTATACAGACTCACATTACCGCTCGCGAACGGGAGGCCAAGTGCACGGGCGACGAAATTCAATCCGCGACAGCTCCCCTTCATCTCTTCCATTCGCTTTTGCACCGTAGGATCGCCCATGCAGAGACAATCTGCTAAACTATGTGGAACAGCCCCGGCTGCGGCCAAGTTGCGACAGACCTCATCGACTGCTGCTGCTGCTCCCCAGAAGGGATCCCGTGCTGTGAATTGCGGAGTCACGTCGCATGTCAATGCCAATCCAATATACGAATCACGGAGCGGTTTAATGATCACCGCATCAGCAGGAGAGCTCGTTATCTGTCGGCCTTGCAACGGTTTGGTGATCGTACGTGCCCCGACCTCATAGTCATACTGGCGGATGACAAATGCACGGCTGGCGATATTCTCTGCTGCGAGGAGTTGAAGGAGAATTTCGTTATAATCAGATGGCTCAGGAAATGATTTGTAATGTGCTGGAATGCATTTTGCTTCTTTGAGCTCATCTTTTCGGGATGAAAGGATAGATCGATCTTCTCGTTCTCGATTCTCATCTCGGTGCACCAGCAGCTGTGGTGGTGTTAAGAGAAATTGGCCATCCATTCGAGCGAGTTCTTTTTCATGGTAGGTTACAATGATAACGCGTTCTGCGATCACTTCACCGATTGGATGGCACTGAACCTGCCAGCGCCGGAATATCGTCGCTATCATATCCAGATTCTGCGGAGCAACGGAAAGCAGCATCCGTTCCTGGGATTCAGAGATCCATATCTCCCACGGTTCCATCTCTTCACGACAATTGACAGCAGCAAGATCGATTCTCGCTCCCAGTTCGGCAGCGCCGACTATCTCTGTCACTGCACATGAGAGTCCTCCTCCCCCTAAATCTTTCATACCAGCGATAAGGCGCTGCTTATTCGCTTCCAAGCAGGCATGGATAAGTGGTTCTTCGGTGATTGGGTCTCCCAGCTGAACAGCGGAGCGATCCTTCCTTTCACTCTCCTGCGACAGATTGGCAGAAGCGAAAGTAACACCGTGAATTCCGTCTCGTCCCGTTTTCCCGCCGACAAGTACCAGGATTTCGTTGGTGCGGGAGACACGGCTGCGGACGATCTCGTCACGCCGCGCCACTCCGATGCACCCGACATTCACCAGGCAATTGGAGAGATAACTGGGATGGAAAGCGATCATGCCGGAGCAAGTTGGTATTCCTACTCGATTACCATAATCAGAGATTCCTTCCACAACGCGGTTGAGTAAATAGCGCGGCGCTTTAACACCGGATGGGATGCTCGCTATTGGAGTTTCCGGCGAGGCAAAGAAGAGGCCATCGATGAGTGCGATCGGTAATGCTCCCATACAGAGAACATCTCTGATCACTCCGCCTATACCGGTCGCTGCTCCACCATACGGTTCGATCGCCGACGGGTGGTTATGCGATTCCAGTGCCACGACATAGACATGTTCTTCGTCCAGACCGACTACACCTGCATCCTCGGACAAAAGGACTTCGGTTGTGGTAGGAATGTCGAAGATCCAGCGACGCAACAGTGGAAGCGAGCTTTTATAAGAGCAGTGTTCACTCCATTCCTGTCCGAGCGCTTGTAATTCTAATTCAGTAGGCAGGCGATCGAGCTTGCGGAAATGCTCTCGGATATAGAGCATCTCTTCTCTACTTAACCCCAATCCGAGTTGTTGCGAGATTTGCATGAGCTCGGCTGCAGAGAGATTTATATCGACTACACGGTTCATTCTTCTATCTCCCGTATCTCATATCGTTCGATCACTGGATTGACGAGCAACGCCTCACAGACCGCCGGTATTACATTCGACGTCGCCTCGTTCAGCTCAATCTGATAGAGTTTACCAACCCGAACTTTGGCAATATTGTTAAATCCCAGCAGAGAGAGAGCCTCTTTGACTTTCTCTCCTTCTGGGTCGTACATTCCTTCTTTCAAATAGACACAAACAGTTCCTCTTACCATTCTAATGCTCCTCCTCGACAGGCATCTCAATATTATTACGTGCCATATATTCTACAAGAAACGGTGGCGGATCATGACGGTTTCCTGGATGGATATAGTTGTAGTTCAGGTCAAAACAGCCGGTACATATCTCACCCTGCAGCACAGTGGATAAAATAGCATGGATCTTCTCCCGGCGGACATAGCAAAGTTCAAGGTTGGTTGCCGTACCGAAATACTCATGCGTCAATCCGCTCGACAACCGTTCCTCTAACCAGGCAGGGTCACGTAGCACCTCCTCGGCAGTGGAAAATTTGAGCGCCAGCAAATCTTCAGCATGGATATCGATTCCCGCCCGGCACGGAGCGATGATCGGTGGCCAGGCAGAACGGATGGAGAGGCCATTACCGCCATTTCGCTGCCAAGCCATACCGAGATAGGAGCAGACATCACCGCGGACAATACTGTCATCGATCAGAATAAGACGGTTTGACTTACTCACTGCAGCAGGATTTACGGCGAACTTACGCTGCAACCGCCGTGCAATCTCTGCTCTCCCATTACCTAAGAATGACCGCTCTATTGGCTGATTGGTATTGAGCCGCACGATCGCGGTTGAAGGCTGCACTGAAATTCCCTCTGTGCTAGCTTGCGCAAAATATCCTTCTGCAGCGCTTATCCCAGAACGGGGAACAGGAGCGATTAGATCACCATGTTGCGGAGAATGTACTTGGCAGAGAGCACGACCGAACTCCTTTCTGATACTATCGATCGTCAGTTCTCCCACCAACGAGGTGTAATGCTGCAGATAGGCGAGTTCAAACGGACATAACCCTTTTTTGCACGTGCCAGCAAGTTCACTATCGACATTGAGAATTTGAAATTCAGGAAGAGAATCACTGCCGGATATCTTCCCGCTTCTGGACGGTAGGGAAGAGACTCCGATCTCTCCCGGCGGAATAGAGACGATATTCTTCCTCTTAATTCCTACTTTGATAAGATGAGCCGTTTCAGACACAAAGAGGTATGCTGAGCCGGCTTTGGCCATATAAAGAGGACGCAATCCATCGCGTAAATAGAAGAAATAGGCCTTTTTGTTCTCCACCAGTGATCCTAAGATCGAGAACCCGCCAAACGGAAATGCCTCTTTGTAAAAGGCGACGAGCGCAGCTGGCAGATCGCCCAAAGAGTGATAATGACTGAGAATGCGGCCGGCACAATCAACAGAATCAGTCTGCGCACTACCAGAATCGATTCCTCTGTCGGCTGTCGTGCTGCGCCAGCGCGCTGTAAATGAAATCTCACCGTTCATTACGATCGCGATTCTACTTGATCCCTTCCTGCCTGAGGAACGTCCGATCGCTACAGCAGGATGGATATTCTCATTTGTTGCCGCGCCGGCAGTTGCGTAGCGGACATGGCCGAGATAAAGATCAACCCGATCGTGCGCAAATCGCTGCAGGTTATGGAGTCCTTGTGCAGGGATTGTGGCTGCTGTTCCCTTCCATCGTTCAATATGGAATTCTTGGTCACGATTGACCATAAGACCAGTACCATCACTACCCCGATTGCTCAATTGTTCCAGCACTTGTAGTGCCAAAGAGAGATGCGATGAGCCATTCTCTGAGCCGACAATTCCCATTATGCCACACATTTTTCCTCCATAGTCGCGATATCACGACGATAATACATATCAGTAAAATTTATCTCGGTAATAACGTGGTAAGCGAGCGTACGCGCTTGCGCCCGCGTCTGCTGCCGAGCAGTGATCGCAAAGATCCTGCCGCCCTGACCATACCATTGGCCATCGTGATAAGTAGTAGCGGCATGGAAAATCTTCACTCCTTCTTGACGCGCTGCCTCATCTAATCCATGGATCAAAAATCGATCATTACCATACTTTGTGGGATAACCGGCTGTTGTTGCCACCACGCAGACGGTAGCGCCGGAATGCCATTGCAGCTCTATTTCGTTGAGTCTTCCTGCACACGCCGCGGAGAGCAGCTGGTAAAAGTCGCCGGAGAATAACGGAAGCAAGGCCTGTGTCTCGGGATCCCCGAACCGCATGTTATACTCAAGGAGATAGGGATTATTTTGGCGATCTACTATCACACCAAAATATACGATTCCAGCGCCGCCAAGACCTTCAGAGACCATTCCCCGAAAAGTTGGCGCGATGATCCGCGTAGTTATACGTTCTACTAACTCATTCGATAAGAAAACCGGCGCGTATGCTCCCATGCCGCCGGTGTTCGGCCCGAGATTATTATTACAGAGCCGCTTGTAATCACGCACTCCCGGCAATATTCGATACTCTGTGCCATCAGTTATCACCATTATCGAGATCTCTTCACCGATGATCGCTGTTTCGATCAATACCTGTTCTCCCTTGCCGCAGATCTGTTCACTAAAGAGGCGGTAAAGTGCAACTTCTCCTGCCAGTTGGTCCGGAGCAAAGAACGCACCTTTCCCACCACAGAGTTCATCAGCCTTAATGAAGAAACTTTGACCAGCGTGGTCGGATAGATAGCGGCGAGCACTGTCATAATCCTGAAAAAAGCGGGTGTTAGGAATAGGAATACCATGGCGGCGTGCAAATTGAAGGGCAAAGACTTTACTCCACTCCAGCTGCGCTGTCTGGCGCGTGAAACCAAAGATTTGTAATCCAGCAGCAGCAAACCGGTCGACAAGCCCCTCAGCCATATACTGTTCCGGTCCGACAACAGTGAGAGCGATATTCTTGTCACAGGCAAAAGCAACGATCTCATCGAGATTAAGGAGTGGAATAGCTCTCAATTTAGAGGAAATTGACGCTCCCCCGTTTCCTGGCATCCAATAGACCGTGCCTACCCGTTGGCTATCGGCTAATGAGCAGGCAATGGCGTGTTCCCGACCGCCGGATCCAATAACAAGCAGATTTTCCATTCAGTGATGACCTTCCCACGTAAAATAGTTAATGTTAACACAAACAATGTAGAAAGTCAAGGCAAGTGGAGAAAAAATTAACACTAACTAAGTAGTTTAGTCAAGGATAACCAGTGCTTCAATTGGACAGAAGACCGATTTTTGCAAGCGGAGGACTCCTTCCTCGCCGATCTGAATAAGTAAAAAGATACCGACTGGTATTGCTTTTGTCATCTGCACCATTTCCAGTAATACGGCTTGAGTCTCTCCGGAACGTATTAAGTCATCGACGATCAATACGCGGTCGTTCGGTCTGAGTATCGCTGCCGGGAGGAAGTAGTTCACCATCTGTCCGCCAGAAAGTTTATAGCGAGATTCAATGAATGCGGAGGCACCGATCTCACGTTCCCGCTTGGCAAACAGACATGGCACACTCAATGCAGCAGCAACGAGCACAGCGAGAGGGAGACCATCTACTGCCGCAGTGAGCACCTTACTCGTATTTGGAAAGCGAGATGCAACAAGATCAGCGACCGTAGCCAAGAAAGAAGTATCAGCAAGGAGAGCTGTATTATCGATAAAACCGTCTTCATCGAATGTGAGTAGCTGCTGCGCGTGTTGGGCTAATTCTTTATGAGTGCAAAATGCGAGAATCTGCTCAGCGCGTGCAAGTTCCGGAAGAACATGCCCTTTTACGTATCTGTTCAATACAATAGGTGATATGTTCAGCATTTGGCTTAACTCGTGGTAAGTACGGCCGTGCTTGAGTGCGCGTAAAAACTTGATTGCTCGTAGTTGAGTCTGTAGTTCTCTCTCTCGTGTCATTACAGACGTATTGTATCACCATAATAGATTAAATCCCAATTTAACTACTTAAGGTTATCAGGTCTGCCCCGGCCACAGGCCCAGGGGTTCACGGTTCGGAAAGAGTTCGTAGTGCGAGGTTCAGAGTCAGAGTCCGTCTGCCTGTGCGTGTTCGCACGCAGACAGGTCATTACGAATTACCTTATCTCTGTCATTGCGAGAATTCGTAGAACTCGCGGCAATCTCGAACAATTAGTGATTGGTGATTGGTGACTGGTGAAGAAAAAAGAGGCAACTACTTAGGAGCCAGCAACCAGCCACCAGCAACCTCTCCTCTACGAACGGGATTGCTTCGCAGACTCGCAATGACGGACTCTGATTCTGAACCACCCGCGGGTCTTTTTAAAGGTATCGTTGTGATTCTCGGTAGGGGCACGGCCTGCCGTACCCCGATAAAAACGGGCGAAGAGATACGGCTTGATGGCATTAATATTGAGCGTTATTATTAAGCTATGATCAGGAGCTTTCGAGATAAAGAAAGAGTATCCGCATTAACAACCAATGGGTTATAAACAAATGAGCGCTGCAGACTAAAGAAGAAAAAAGCTTTTGGGGTTGAGGTTTGGGTTAAGGAAGCTTAAGGTTCGAGGTCAAGCGGGAGAAGTACGGTGTCACATCAGATCCAGTATTTTACCTCTTTCGGGAACTCAACATCCAGCACGCAACCCCTAACACCCTCTTTCCGGCAAAGAATCCTATGAAGTCCGAACTTCGCACCACTCACCACGCACCACAAACTTCAAACTCGAGTTTAAGTTCCCAAACCGTCGTCCAGGCGACGATCATCTTAACGATCGGCATATTATTCTGCCGTATACTCGGCTTTGTCCGGGAGATGGTGATCGCTCACATCTTCGGCGCAACAGCCGAGACCGACGCTTTTTTGATCGCTCTTATCATCCCTAATCTTTTCGCCGGTTTGATGGCCAATGCAATCACCTTTGCCTTTATTCCGGTCTTCACCGAGCATCGCGTTAAACAAGGAGATCAGGATGCCTGGCGGATTACCAGCACCCTGATCAATCTGACTGTAGTGGTGCTTGTCATAGGTACTATCGTTGTTTTCTTAACAGCACCATTTATCGTTCGACTGATTGGTCCTGGACTCGCCAAAGAGACGCAAACGATCGCTATCCAGCTGACCAGAGTGATGTCTCCCGCGATAATCTTTCTGGGACTGATTGGTCTTTCCACCGCAATCCTTAACTCCTACAAGCATTTCATCGTTCCTGCTTTTGCCGGTCTGCTATACAACACTGCTATCATTGGCGGGGCGCTCTTTTTGACCCGCTACCATGGGACAACCGGTCTTGCCATCGGAGTCGTTATCGGCGGGTTAGGCCATTTACTCACTCAATCGATAATTTTGGTCAAGAAAAGAGGCTATTACACCCTTTCGCTGCATCTAAACCATCCTGGGGTAAAGCAAATATTCTTGCTGGTCCTCCCATTTTTAGTCGGCTCTATTGCCTCGCAGTTGAACCTGATAGTCGATCGCATCTTAGCCTCGGGCCTGGTGGAAGGGAGTATCGCCGCACTTAACTTCGCTGTCCGCGTGATGGGGCTGCCACTGAGCATCTTTGGTATCGCAATCGGAGTTGCCGTTTATCCTACCCTATCCCAACAAGCTGTTGAGGGCAGGTTAGACCGACTGCGTAATACCTTCTTCGAGGGGGTCAGGATGCTTTGGTTTATCACAGTTCCGGCAACGGTGGGATTGATTGTGCTGCGGGAGCCGATTATCCGCCTTCTATTTGAGCGTGGGGCGTTCGATGCAGCTGCCACCAGTATGACCGCTTCTGTACTTTTGTTCTACTCGCTCGGTCTCTTTGCCCATGCCGGCAACGTAATACTTATTCGCACATATTTCTCCATGCAGGATACAAAGATGCCGGTAAAACTGGGCGTACTTGCGGTAGCGTTAAATATTGTGCTCAATCTGATTCTGGTGCGCTATATGGGAGCAAATGGACTGGCATTGGCCAGCTCGATTGCAGCTGGTGCTCACTTTGTGTTATTGGTCTACTATCTGCGGCAGAAGCTCGGGCATCTCGATGGAGGTCGGATCATTTGGTCATCTGCCAAGATCGTACTCGCGTCTTTAGTGATGGGGGTAGTTTGTTGGTTGGCATTGGATCTTTCGCGGCCGCTCTTTGCGGATGTGATGCCGCTGATGCAGCAGCTTATTCAAATAGGAGGATTAATAATTGCGGGAGGAATCTCCTACCTTACGATGGCTGCCTTATTGCGGATGGAAGAACTTGGGAAAATCGGAAGATTAAGGCATATTTTCCGACAGAGATAGACTGGTGTTCAACAGTGGTAGCCGCGTCAAATCATTTAAGTAGGTAACCCAAATCGGGATCGTTGCATCATAAAAGATGTAACCGTATGAGGTACCACTTTCCTCATCGGGTCAACCTGCGCAGATTTCCTTTTCTCCTCATAAATGTGGTAGAGCTTATCTAATTTAGTATCGATGCCCCGCTTCAGTTGAGCCGGGTTTAAGCTGAGGTAGATCGCCTCAAGTTGCTTTCGGGTTTGCCCTGATATCTCCCCTCCTAAGTCCATCAATCTCTGGTACAGTCTCTTAGGCGTATCATACTTCCTTTTTAGGCTGACCCCGATCCTTTCCTTGCTATCTTCGTCACCGGCTGAAAGAAGTTCTTATATAGCCTCAACTCGTTGCGATAAAGGTCATCAATAACCGCTTCCTCAGAGGTGTCATATCTCGGATACCCAAATACCTTGTTGGTTAGTATGCCAAACCAGATTTCCACCTTGAATCTAAGTAGTTACGTCTATTCTGTTAATCCTGTCAATAGACGCTAACCATGTACCTTGACGCAAAGACCGCGGGAGCAGGAGTACGGCCCCGTGGAATACTCTATTCCCATTGGGTACAGCGTGCCGTGCCCCTACTCTCGATCCTTCTTCTTCTCTATCATTGCGAGGAGCGTAGTGAGCCGAAGCCCAGAGTGAAGCGAAGGGGACGCGGCAATCCCGAAGCAATCTCAATCCCGCGACAGATACAACCAGCCAACATCTATCTCTGATAGCAAAGCAGAAGCCGGTTGCAAAACTCTGCTTTTTCGGTTAAATTCTAAGTTGGAGACTAAGCTCTGCTACACAGGAGGAAAAGATGAAGGCGATTCTAATCATCGCCGATGGACTTGGTGGCCGACCGACAGACTATAATGGCAAGACTTGTTTGGAAGCTGCTAAGACGCCGTATTTAGATGATCTTGCCGCCCGTGGCGCTGTCGGGCTGATGGATCCGATTGGACCGGGAATTTGCCCGGGGAGTGATACTGCTCATCTTTCGATTTTAGGACAGAATCCGCATAAGGTTTACACTGGCCGCGGAGCCTTCGAAGCATTGGGAATCGGAATGGAGATGGCACCCGGTGATATCGGATTCCGCGCTAATTTTGCTACTGTTGAACCGACGCCGGAAGGGCTACGAGTACTCGATCGACGCGCCGGCCGGATAAGTACAGGGCAGAAGGAATTAGAAGCAGCGATCAATTCGATTAAGTTGAATGACGTACCTGATGTTGACTTTGAATTTCGCGTCAGTACCCAGCATCGCGGTGCGCTCGTCCTGCGCGGCAATGGGCTATGTCGTTACGTCAGCGGGACTGATCCTAAGCAAGAAGGAAAGATCATCGGCACTTCCCATCCCACTGTAGTAGGAAATATTGATGCTCAGCGCACTGCTGTCGCACTGAACGAACTGACAAAGAAGAGTTACGAGGTGCTCTGTGACCATCCGATCAATCATCGACGTACAGACGCAGGGAAATCGCCCGCCAATATTCTGTTAAGTCGAGGAGCGGCCGACTTGCCGGTATTTCAGTCGCTAACATCAATCTATGGGGTACAAGGAGCGGTACTTGCATTGGGGGCACTCTACCGCGGAATTGGAAGAGCTCTCGGTATGAAGATGATTACTCTTATTGACGATACAAACTCGCTTGACGAGGATCTGGCGGCCATCGCCAAAATGGCTGTTGCGGCGCTGCGTGAATTCGATTATCTCTTCATCCATATTAAAGGACCGGATAACGCTGCCCATGACAAGGACGCGATTGCGAAGATCGCGATGATCGAGCGAATCGATAGTGAATTGATCGCCTATTTAACTTCACAAGTAGATTGGAAAACGACTCACCTTGCATTCACCGGTGATCATACAACGCCGATCGAGTATGGCGATCATACTGCTGAGCCAGTACCGATTATCTTTGTAGGGCCGAATGTTTTATCTGATAAGGTGAAAGAATTTCATGAACGGGCTGCGGCCGAAGGAGGGTTAGGACGATTCAGCGGGCAGGCACTGCCGATTTTGTTCAATTACAATAATTGGGCGCCGAAATTCGGAACTTGAATTAATCGTTATTTGTCGCAGTAAAGTGCAGGAACAGCAGCCCATTTACGCAGCGAATGTTGAGTTTTGAGTTAAGAAACGAGGTAATAGGTGATCGGTTAAGAAAAAATGGGAAAGAGAAATAACATGTAGAAACGAACCTATGTGTACGCCCGTCTTTGCAGATTCACCGGTCTGCAGGTGGGTCTGCTCCCGGCAGAGAGAGGAGAACAGGAAGATAAACCAACCAGTCAGGATTAAGGTTTCAAAAACGATGCCTATAAATCAGGATTAAGATAAGGTAAAGAACCTTGAACCTGATAACTTTAAGTAGTTTCGATACGAGGAGGTAAATTAATGGCGCTTGCTCCATTACTTTTGATATCGTACCTTGTGGGAGCAATTCCTACGGGATTCATCGTGGGTAAGCTATTGCGTAATATCGATATTCGCCACCATGGAAGCAGCAATCTCGGCGGAACGAATGTATGGCGTGTTCTCGGCCCTAAGGCAGGAGCCTTCGTGCTCGGGTGTGATATCGGGAAAGGATATCTCGTCGTCGCAATAATTGCTCAGATCCGCTTCACTCCGCTGCTGCTGGATTACGCGGTCGTCGCTATTCTGTGTGGATTAGCTGCCATTATTGGACATGTATTCCCCATTTATCTGCAACTCCGCGGCGGAAAAGGAGTAGCCACTACCGGAGGAGTGATGATTGCGCTTGCTCCATTGCCTACCGCAATCAGTATTGGTCTATTTGCGGTGATTCTTACCAGCACAGGTTATGTCGCGCTTGGGTCGATCATTGCTGCTTGCTTGCTGCCGATTTCACTCGTTATTTTCAACCGCTTTACAGGGTTACAATTTCATCCTCTACTGATCGGTTTCACAACAGCACTCGCTCTTTTTATTCTATTTAATCATCGTCGTAATATTGCCCGTTTACTTGCCGGCAAAGAAAACCGATTCGAACGAGCAATGATCTGGCGGAGACTCTTTCGCTAATAATAAGTGGTTGTGCTTCAGAACTTTTACTAAAGAGTATAACGAGTAAAGAGTATAACGAGCTTGGCCGACTAATTTATTCCACAACGAACGACTCCAGTAATGCCAGAAAGGAGGGATCGATCGTTGTTCCCAGTCCGGGTGAATTTAGCAGTTCGATCGTCCCGCCTGCACCGTAGGTGATACCGAAGATGGGCGTTCTCTTCACAGTCTCCCTTATGATTTTGGATCAAGCTTTCAGATACTCTAAAACAGCTGCTCTCGCTGTCTCTCGGTTGATCTTCCTAAAGTTTCTTATAGTCGATTCTGCCCTCAGCCAGTTGCGTATGGTGTCCAGTTCTCATACTTCATCCACTCCTTATCGTCAACGGTAAGACCCAGTCCTTCTTAGGAAGGATAGGGCCTTCTCTATATACAAAATATAGTATGTCTTGGACACCGCACATTTGTCCCTTGACTTTCTATCGAAATTGCATTATTATTTACAATTAGAGGTCTGAGGACTTATCAGCATCATGACAAAGGCAGCAAATTAAATTGCCGACTCGTAGCGGAGCATCCTTGACCTTAAAGGAGGTGGTCGATTCGCGCAAAAAACAAAAAGAGAGTAAAGAGCAAGCAAAAGATGCAGAAATTTAAAACTTAAGGAGGTTTTAAAATGAAATTTAGGAGTCTTTTGATAATAGGACTAATTTTCGCGATGGCGTTTGCCGTCGGGTTGGGTGCTGGCACTGAAGAACCCAGACGTGGTGGAACGATAGTTTTGATGGGCCATCATGAGCTTGCAGGCCTCAGCCCGGACGACATCGGGCCGACCGTCACCGAGGCAGCAATTTTCAATATTCATAATGCGCTGATCGAACTGGACCACAACCTGAACTTCCAACCGGTCTTGGCCAAGTCGTATGAGATTAGCCCGGATGGTCTGACAATTACGTTCCACCTTCGGCGGGGTGTGTTATTTCATGATGGCACCCCCTTCACATCCGCGGACGTAAAGTACACCTATGAATTTTACGGAGATCCGGCCAATGCTGCACTAATAAGGGGCCGCTTCGTGAGCGTTGACCGGATAGAGACACCGGATGACTACACCGTTGTCGTCCACCTGAAGGAACCGGATGCAACCTTCCTGACGCTAGCGGCGACTACCCGCATTGTTCCCAAGCACTATCATATGCGGGTTGGACAGGCGGTATACCGGACAGCTCCGATTGGCACCGGTCCGTTCAAGCTTGTGGAGTGGAGGCCTGCCGAATTCACGCTGCTTAGGGCTTTCGACGATCACTTCAGGGGTCGGCCACATATCGATTACCTTCGGATCGATGTGGTGCCAGAAGCGACGGTTCGTGCGATGGCCCTCGAAATGGGCATGGCCGACGCCAGTATTTGGCCGTTTTTAGTGGAGGATAATCTGCGCTTTGCCGCCGATCCTCGCTTCAAGACCTTTATAACCGCATCCCTGGCAGTGAATCACTTCCGAATCAATACACGGCTGCCGCAATTTCAAGACAAGCGGGTACGCCAGGCGATGATGTATGCTACTGACCGTCAGCGGATGATCGACGAAGTCTTCGCCGGTGCGGCGGTAGTGGCGCACACCAACAAATCACCAGCGCTTGAATTCTGGTTCAATCCATATACCAGGAGGTACGATTTTAACCCGGAGAAAGCCAAAGCACTCCTAGATGAAGCAGGCTGGAGGGTTGGCCCTGATGGCATCAGGGTGAAGGACCGAATAAGACTCTCATTCACCTTGCACGTATTCACCGGGGACGTGGTCCGTATGCCCCAAGCCGAGCTTATGCAGTACTTCCTGCGAGCGGTTGGAATCGAGATGCTGATCACGGAGACTCCCGCCGCAGTTGTAACCGCAGGGATGCGTGCCGGTACAAAGCATGCCCAGCTCCATAACTGGACCTTCGGTAGCACCGAGCCGTGTTTATGGATAAAGCTGCATTCTAGGGGAGGCGACAACAGAAGCCACTGGAGCCACCCGAGGGTGGATGAACTGCTGGATATGGGGCGTAGAGAGATGAACCTTGAGAAGCGCCGGGCAATCTACTGGGAGATCCAAGAGATCGTCGCCGAGGAGGTACCTTTCCTGTTTATGATGTACTGGGACTGGTTTAATAGCTGGAATAAACGGGTCAGGGGCCTGCCGGAGACAGCGCTCTCCGGGTCACACATCTTCCTCTACCTGATGCACACATTATGGATTGATGAGTGAAACGTGAGTAAATAGATAGCGCCCGCAGGGGGGGGCCGTTTACACTGCACTAATGGCCGGCCCCTGCGGGCGTAAAGGGCCGTCATCAGTTTGGCGAGAATAACCGCATGAAGGGTGAAAGCAATGCTAGCATATAGTGTCCAACGTCTGCTTCACGGATTGGTGATTATCTTACTCGTTTGCGTTGCAACCTTTATGGTGTTGCGGTTGGTCCCTGCTTGCCCAATAGAGTTCCTGACTGGAGGCGAGGACGCACGCATTGGCCGCGAAGTGATAGCTGCAATTCATGCAAGATGGGGACTTGATCGACCGTGGCATGAGCAGTTCTTGGTCTGGCTTAACAACATGTTGCGCGGCAACTGGGGAGAGTCGATTGTCAGAATGGGTGTGCCGGTGCGACATATGGTGGTTGAGGCTGCGCAGGTGACAGCAACGCTGACTGGGATCTCCATAGCCATCGCGGTGCTGATAGCGATCCCATCAGGGATTATTGGCGGAGCGAGGCGTAACTCATTCTTTGACTACTTACTCACGTTTGGGGCAACGCTCGGTATTGCCATACCAAACTTCTGGTTTGCATTGATGGCAATCGCTATCTTCGCTTTAACCCTCCGCTGGTTACCCCCGTTCGGTATTCGGTCGTGGGAGGGTTTTATTCTTCCAGTGCTTGTGCTGGCCACTAACGAAATGGCGATATTTGCTCGTGTGATGCGGGGGAGCATCCTGGAAGTGTTGGGTCAGGACTATATTCGGACAGCACACGCCAAGGGGTTGGCCGAGACTGCTGTGGTTGTGCGTCATGCCGCGCGTAATGCGCTACTTTCAGTAGTGACCGTCATCGGCTTCAGAATCGCCTTCATCCTCAGTGGCACCATTGCCGTTGAGGTGATTTTTGCGATTCCTGGAATAGGTCGCCTATTCATGGACTCCATATTTCGCCTCGACTATCAGGTCGTGCAAACCATTGTGTTAATTATGGTTGTTCTTGTCGTTGTAGTGAACCTAATAACCGATTTGATCTATGCATACATTGATCCACGGATACGTGTTGCGTAACTTATGTAAGGATTAGGAGTACCTACTGTGCAGCGTGTTACTGTGTCTCCACGTGAGGGGTCGGAGCTGTGGCAGGCGTGGCGTCGTTTTAGATGCAATCGGCTTGCTTTGGTTGGAGCTGTCTTTATTATATTGCTCTGTCTGATAGCTATCTTTGCGGATGTTGTGGCACCTTACGGTTATACACAAATTTTTAGGGGTATGCGTGGTGTCGGGCCGTCCTGGGAGCATCCGCTCGGATTCGACCACCTCGGGCGCGATCTACTGAGTCGCGTGATCTTTGGTACCCGAGTGGCGATAATCGTTGGTTTAAGCGCAAGTCTTTTGACGGCTCTCATCGGGGTAATAATCGGGGCAATCGCTGGTTATTGCGGTGGATGGGTTGATGGGGTGTTGTCCCGTATTACTGACACGGTGATGGCATTTCCTCTTTTTGTCCTTCTGGTTCTGCTGTCTGCGATGCTAGGCCCCAGTTTGCCTAACACAATTATGATCATCAGTCTCACGGGCTGGACACGCATCGCCCGGGTGGTCCGCGCCGAAGTGTTGAGCCTGAAGGAACAGGACTTCATCATAGCCGCACATGCACTCGGTGGGAGGAGCTCCTGGATTATCTGGCGGCATATTATGCCTAACGTGTTAGCGCCAGTAATTGTCCTTACGTCACTGGGAGTAGGTACGATGATTATCCTTGAGGCTACCCTTTCGTTCTTTGGTTTAGGTATTCCTGCCCCTGCCCCCTCCTGGGGCGGAATACTAGCCCATGGTCGACCGTTCATTCTCATGTTTCCTCACATTAGTATCGCTCCGGGTGTCATGATTGTCCTGATCGTGCTGGCCTTCAATTTCTTCGGCGATGGCTTGCGCGATGCGCTCGATCCACGCCTGAAGAAAGCTTGATATTTCTTGGATTGAGGGGGTGGAACTTTAATCTTTGACTTAATCATAAAAAATGGAATGATATTAGATGGATTGGGTAATCCCTGGTATAGAGGGGATGTTGGTATCAAGGATGAGATGATAAAGAAGATTGGTGATATCAAAGAGGGAGCAAAGAGGGCAATCGATGCGGAAGGGATGATAGTGTGCCCTGGATTTATTGACATGCATTCTCATTCGGATTTCGCATTACTCCTGAATCCGAAGGCTGAAAGCAAGATACTCCAGGGGGTGACTACCGAGGTCATTGGGAATTGCGGGGCATCAGCAGCGCCGATCAAAGATAAGACCATAGATCTATTAAAGGATTACACCAATCCGATGTTAGGCTTTTTGAAGGACTGTCTCGATTGGGACTGGCGTGGATTTGGAGAATATCTTGCTAAGCTAAAGAAGGGGATAGCTGTCAATGTCGCTCCACTTGCGGGGCAAGGCACGATTAGAATTGCCGTTATGGGCTTTGATAAAAGGGATCCAAAAGAGAAGGAACTGGCAGAGATGAAAGAACTTCTTAAGGCAGCAATGGAGGAAGGCGCCTTTGGGTTGTCTACTGGTTTGATCTACCCACCGGGCTGCTTTTCTCAAACAGAAGAATTGATAGAGCTTGCAGGGGTGATCAAGGACTATGAAGGAATATATTTCTCTCATATCCGAGGGGAAAGTAATACTTTGATCCCTGCTCTTAAGGAAGCGATCACAATAGGGGAAAAAGCAGGGGTAAGCGTGGAGATCTCCCACCATAAAGCTGCCGGTAAGGCAAACTGGGGCAAGGTCAAGGAGACATTAAGAATAATAGAAGAAGCAAGAGAAAGAGGCTTAGATGTTACAAGTGACCAATACCCCTATACTGCCACGAGCACGGGTTTAAGTGCGTTGCTCCCTGACTGGGTACATGAGGGAGGAGTTAAAAGATTAGTGGGAAGACTTAGAGATCCGCAGACTCGGAGAAGAATCAGGAAGGATATGGAGGGAGATAGGCTTATCTATTGGAATCCGCTTAAAGCCACTGAGTGGAGTAATATCATGATTTCTGCGGTGGGTACTGAGAGGAACAGAGAACTTGAGGGTAAGAGCATCGAGGAGATAGCAAAGTTGTGGGATAAAGATAGCTTTGATGTTCTCTTTGACCTTTTGATTGAGGAAGAATCGAATGTGCGAATGGTCTTTTTCAGGATGAGTGAGGATGATGTAATCACAGTGATGAGGCATCCAACGACGATGATAGGGAGCGACGGAGCGGCTATCTCCAGGGAAGGGCCTTTAAGCAAGGGCAAGCCTCATCCAAGATCCTATGGAACATTTCCAAGAATTCTGGGGAAATATGTAAGAGAGGAGAAGGTGCTTACCCTGGAAGATGCCGTGCGTAAGATGACTTTTCTTCCGGCACAAAAACTCAAATTAAGGGATCGCGGGGTACTTAAGCAAGAATACAAAGCTGACATAGTGGTTTTCGATCCGGAAAAGGTGAAAGATAGGGCTACTTACACATATCCTCACCAGCAGCCAGAAGGGATACTTTATGTACTGGTAAATGGCGAGATAGCTGTTGAGGAAGGAAAATACGTCGGAAAGACGGCTGGAAAGGTGCTTACCCCTCTTTCAGTCGGGGCTTTGACCCCCACGTAAGACCGTAGCTTTCTTGTTCTTGTCATTGCGAGAGTTCGTAGAACTCGTGGCAATCCCAAAGAGATAATTTTCGGTTAGGTGCAGAATAAACTCTGTAGGTTATAAGGAATGGGATTGCTTCGCGGACTCGCAATGACAGAGAAAGATGGAGTTGATCCAGGTTTCGTAGATGTTTTAATACTAACCGTATATTTTCAGGTCTCAATCGGAGTATTACTGCACCGCGGTGTCAAGTGGGTCTTAATGTCAGCTTTCAGTCGGTGAGGAAAATCGGTGACCGCATATCCATCATGGGGCTTATCCAGACGCAGCCGGGCAAGATCGAGGGCGGTGAGATTCTCTACCGCCGGAACGGGAGCTTCACTTAAGCTTACCAGGCGCAATCCTAAAGGAAAGGAGTACCGCTCGATTCTCGGAAAAGAGATCGCCATAATCTTCCCGGAGCCGATGACCTCCTTGCACCCAGTTTATACGATTGGGAACAAGATCATAGAGGCGATCATCCGCCACTAGTGTATTGTCCCTAACGCTTCTTTACATTTTTATAGTGTCATTCCGCACTTGATGCGGAATCCACTCTTCATTTTATCTAGATTCCCGCTCCCCGCTTAAGACCCCCTGCTTAAGCTCTGTAGGGGCAGACTCTGCGGGAACAAGCTTCGCGGGAATAACATAAATGCGCAAACTTATTTATGGGACAACACACTAGAAAAGATGGGAAAGAGCGAGGCCCGTAAGCGCGCGCAGTAGAGATGCTGGAGACAGTGGAGATCCCCTTACTCCGGCAGCGGATCGACGAATACCCTCACCAGCTCTCCGGCGAGATGCGTCAGCGCGCCATGATAGCCATGGCCCTCAGACCATCGCGGCTCAGGTGCTGCCCGTGATACAATAACCTCCGCAAGGAGTTCAAGACAACGATGATGTTGATCACGCATGACATGGGGGGGGTCATCGCCGCATGGCCGATAACGTGGTGGTTATGTACCTCGGGAAGATCGTTGAAGGATCGACTGTCAGGAATCTCTTCCACGACACCAAACACCCGTATACTCAGGGGCTGATGAACTCGATCCCATCGCTCGCTACAAAAAGGCATCGCCTTCGGCAAGGTTTGCTTTCGGAGCAAGAGGCTTGCCATGTCGGGTAAGCAATATGCGGAGGTTGATGTGACCACCGCCTCCCCGAAAGTGATGAAAGCGCTGCGCCGCGATATGCAGACCATCTTTCAAGATCCTTACTCCTCGTTGAACTCACGGATGACCGTAGGAGAGGGGCCATCGTGGGGGAACCGCTGGTCGTTGTCGTCTGCGAGGTGGCGCGGAGGAGTGAACGGGAGGATCGCGTGTGCCAACTGCTGGGCGCGGTAGGGCTGAAGCTGGACCACCTGAAGCGCTTTATCCGCACGAGTTTTCCGGTGGTCAGCGGCAGAGGCCCCCGGGTCGACCGGACCGTGAGGGAGGGAGCACTTCATCACCTGCCACCTGGCCGAGTCGCTTACCCTGCGGCCGATTCGGAAGGTTTGATCAGAAGTGGGGTTTAGTCATTGTATCTACTCAGGAGCCAGGAGCCAGAATTCAGGAGTCAGAATGAAAAGGGAACCAGCCAAGCCCCTGAATATGTCTTGAACTTGTCCCATAAGTCATCCCTGGACACAAGGAGGGGAAACATGAACTGGGCAATTGAGGCTTCGGCCTAACATGTTTAGGTGTCATTCCCGTGAAAACGGAAATCCATGACCAACAGGAAATAACTGGATTCCTGCTTCCGCAGGAATGACAAACTTAAAGAGTGATAATGATTTCCACTTGTTAACAGCATTCAACTTAACCCTTGTGTCCAGCGCCTCCACTTATGGGTAAGGATAAGGAACATGTCAGGGGCAAGCATTTTCAAGACTTGACTGTCTGGCAAAAGGCTCATCAATTTACTTGATCCTCTATTCTGGATTCTGTCTCCTGTCTTCTGGCTCCTGAGTAGTTACGAAATTTCAAGGTTTTACGTCAGTTGTGGGAGCTGTCGGACCTGGGTCTAATAAAGCGGCAGTTCATTCCACAACGAACGACTCCAGTGATGCCAGAAAGGAGGGATCAATCGTTGTTCCCAGTCCGGGTGAATTTGGCAGTTCGATCGTCCCGCCTGCACCGTAGGTCATTCCGCCGATCACGGGGTCGAGCGTGAGGAGATGAGCGCTGTCAAGATCGGTGTAGCGGATATTAGGCCGCGCTGCGGCAAGGTGGGCAGCAGCAGTCAAACCGAGCCGTGTTTCACTCATGCAACCGATCATACACCACATTCCGGCCGCTTCCGCGATTGCATTGATCTTAAGAGCAACGTGGATTCCACCTGATTTTGCCAACTTAATGTTCAGACAATCGCAGGCCGCGCCCGCAATCAACTTGTACGCATCGTGCTCGTCGAAGAGTGATTCATCGGCCATGATCGGGATCGTTGTCTCTAGAGCGATCATGCGCATAGATTCAAAATCCCATGCTGCTACTGGCTGTTCACAGTATTGAATCCCCTTATCCTCCATCCCGCGCAGGGCCTGCAAAGCGCCGATCCGATCCCAACCCTGGTTGGCGTCAATACGAAGTGGTATCTGCGGGCCGAGCGCGGCGCGGATATGGCGGATACGTTCAATATCTTCCGCCACAGTCGTTCCCAGCTTCACCTTGATCGCCGGGATACCCTGCTCTTTATAAGCGATCGCCTCTTCCACCATCTTGCCCGGCGTATCGATCCCGATCGTGCGGTCGGTGATAAGTGTACGCTTGCTACCGGCAAGGAGTGCGTAAAGCGGCAGATCGGCTCTTTTACCGAGTATATCGTACAATGCCATGTCGAAGGCAGAGAGGATTGTCTTGTTACCGGTCATGTAAAACGGGTTAAGACCTGCAACGCCCCTTCGATGTCGTACGGATCTTGTCCAATAAGAAGCTTAGCCAGATCACGTGCGATCGCCAACGCGCTTCTCTGCGTCTCACCGACAATCGGAGTGAACGGACTAGCCTCCCCAATTCCGTAAATATCGCTGTCGGTCTCAATCTTGACAATAATGTTGTCGGCAGTATCTGTTGTACCGAGCGCAATCCGAAATCTCTTAATCAGGGGAATATCTGCTTTGTATACTGTAACGCGTCTTATCTGCATTCTTCATCATCTCCTTTAGGTTTTTTGTTATGGTTATGAAGCTATCTTCACTCGCACTCGATAGGTTGGAAGCTTGTTCTATGACAAGAAACTCTCTTTACGAGACTCCATCTTTTTCCATGGTTAACGGCATGTTGTGAACCTACATGCACTTACGCCTGAGTTATTTTACAAGGAAATATCTTTTATTATCGTTGCGCTGCGTTGATCAACCCGGTAAAGAGTGCATTGGCTACGGGATCTTGCTCTCTCATCCGCTCAGGATGCCACTGAACACCCAGGACAAACTGATGCCGCGGATCTTCAATCGCCTCGATTATGCCGTCGTTTGCTTTTGCTGAGACGATGAGTCCTAGAGCGATCGTCTGCACTGCTTGGTGATGGAAGCTATTGACACGAATCGCTCTTTTCCCACTCAAGCGGCCGAGCAGAGATCCTTGTTCGATCTTCACCACGTGGGTGGGTTCGCCGGAAGAATGCTGATGGATCAATCTTCCTTCGACCTGCTCATGGAGTTCTTGATAGAGGGTGCCACCCAACGCAACATTTAACACTTGTATACCGCGACAGATTCCGAGGATCGGTTTACCCTGCGCTAAGGCTGCTTGGGTGAGTGAAAGCTCGAATCGATCGCGCAGCGGATCATCATAATGGAGCTTATATCGCGGATCTTCGTTATAGTGCTGCGGATCGAGGTCACCTCCGCCGGCAAGGAGCAATCCGTCGAGTCGCGTTATGATCGCTTCTGTGCTCTTACTGATCGGCGGTAAGATAACCGGGATGCCGCCGCATTGCTCGATAGCAGTAATATAATTACTCCTTTGTCGATACCAACCCTCTTTCACATCGACGCTAGCCGTTATACCGATGATGGGATATGTCATATGTACTTTTCTCCTTGATAGTTAGCTTGACATTGTCACATTTCCATGTCATTGCGAGGAGCGCAAGCGGTTGCAAGGCGTAGCCGAAGCAAACTCAGAGCGAGATTCCTCGCTTACGCTCGGAACAAGCTCCGCAATCTCTAATGAAGGGATTGCTTCGCTGCCCCTTCGCTACGCTCAGGGCTTCGGCTCGCAATGACAGAAAGAAATTCATCGGTTACCACCTAATCTGACAATGTCAAGTTAGAATACTGTTTAAAAGTAAGCTTTAAGTAAACCTGTCGTTACTTCAGAGGTAAAGTTCCGATTGAAAGTACTTGTGAAATAAACCGAGCATCCGGGATCGTCCCTGACCCTGAAAAGGTGCACGGTAGGGGCGGATTTCAAGCATGTCCCTACATGGAAAACCGAACGTTACACATAGACTCGCTCCACCTGTTTACAGAGTGGAATGAGAATATCGTTCATTCCCACACCGGCTCGCTCTCCCTGCTCGTGCGCCGGCAGTCGTGGACCGATCACTTCGACCTTATCGCCTACTTTTGCGGCAATGCCTGTTACATCGATCATCGTGTGATCTAAGCAAATCCGCCCCACAATCGGTACTTCCTTCCCATTGACAATCACCAGTCCGCGGTTAGAGAGGCTGCGGTGGAATCCGCTGCCGAAACCGAGCGGCAAGACAGCAATTTTACGCACCGAGTCTGTCTGATAGGTGCGACCATAACTAATATAGCTTCCCTTTGGTAGTTCGCGCAGAGCGATGATCGCAGTGCTGACCGTGGCGATCGGTCTGATCTCCTCAGCCCAGGTCCCCTCTGCCGGTACCTCAGGATAACCGTAGAAGGTTGCTCCGATTCGCACCATATTGTAGTACCCACTCATAGTCTCAGGATATTCAAGGAGGCATGGTGAACTGCCGATATGGCGCAATGGTGGAAGAATCCCTTCTTTATCCAACTGTGCAAGCGCTCGGTTCAATTTTTCGATCTGCTCGGCTGTGTACTGTCGATCATCAGGGGCAAGCGAATCAGAGACCGCGAAGTGGCTGAAGATCCCTTCGATCTGCAGATGCGAAAACCGTTGAAGCTCACGAAAGAAGGGAACGGTCTGCTTAGGGAAGATCCCAAATCGTCCCAATCCAGTATCAACGACTACATGCACAATTGCGCGTCTTTGTTGTGCCTCTGCTTCCCGGTCGAGTTGAGCGGCAAAATCAAGATCAGCAATGGTGATTGAGGCCTGAAAAGAGACGAGAGGAGCGATATCCTCGCGGCGGGACAGCCCCAGCACGAGGATTGGCAACTTGATCCCCTCGCGGCGTAGTCTCTCCACTTCAAAGACGTCGGCCACTCCCAATTGATCCACTCCCTCGCGTTGTGCGATTTGCGCGATCTCAATCAGTCCGTGGCCATAGGCGTCACGTTTTACTACCGACATTATCTTGACCTGTACTGGTATATTCTGCCGCACCAACCTGATGTTACGTGCCAGCTGTCCAAGATCAATTTTAGCTTGTGCCATTGCTTCCATCGAAATACCCCCTAATTATGGGTGAGAACGCGACCGGCAAGTTTGTTTGTATGCTGTCCGTTTGCGATCACTATCGTGCCATTCACCAGTACATATTCTATCCCTGCTGGGTAGCGATGCGGATTGATATAATCAGCGTTGTCGCGCACAGTCTGGGGATTAAAGATTACAATATCTGCCTGCATCTTCTCTGCGATCCGCCCGCGATCATAAAGTCCTAATTTCTCGGCCGGTAATGCGGTCATCTTCCTGATCGCTTCTTCCATTGCGAGTACCTTCTCTTCACGTGCATATTTACCGAGCACACGCGGAAAGGTGCCATAGCTGCGCGGATGAGGCTTACCACGATGTAATACCCCATACGTTGCCAAGGCGCTCCCGTCAGAACCGATCATTACAGCAGAATGTTTCATTACGAAGCGAACATCTGTTTCGGACATCGCGAAATTGACGATCCCAACCGTTGCCTCTTCGGCAATGAGCAGATCAAAGAGCGTATTATACGGGTCGTTACCTTGCCGATCAGCCAACTCTTGCAGTCTCATTCCCTCGTAGTCTTTATTTATTTTGCAATAGGCTATCTGAATATCGTTCCAGTAACCATCCGGCTTTACCATCTCGTGGCGCAGCCGCTGTCGCACTGCTGGATCACGCAGTCGCTTCAGCAAGCCTACCTTACCATCCACGTGCATCCAGCCAGGAAGCGACGCAGAGAGCGCATTACTGGCAGCAATATAGGGGTACTGATCAGCCGTGACATCGAGCCCGTTAGCGCGAGCACGGTCGATCAACTCTAACGACTGGACGACTTTTCCCCAATTCTCTTTACCAGTCGCCTTATGATGGGCAAGCTGCACTGCGATCCCCGCCTCTTTGCCGATTCTGATCGCCTCGCTCACTGCATCGAGTAGTGTCTTTCCCTCGCCCCTTATATGCGAGGAGTAGATACCGCCGCACTCGGCAACGACCTTGCTAAGTTCAATCAGCTCTTCGGTGTCGGCGTAAGAACTCGGAGGATAGATCAGACCAGTAGAGAGGCCCCACGCACCCTCTTCCATCGCCTGCACGATCAACTCTTTCATCGCCGCAAGCTCAACCTGAGTGGGAGCGCGATTGTTAAACCCCATCACCGCCGCCCGGATCGTCCCATGGCCGATCAGCGGGACGACGTTTAATGCGATCCCTTGTCGCTGCAAACGGGTAAGGTAGTCTCCCATTGACAGCCAATCCCATTCCAATGCCAGTGCCTCCAAATCCATCTGTTCCTTGAGCAGATGGAGAGTCTCCTCTTTCACTGGGGCGGCAGATGCGCCGCATTGACCGATTACTTCTGTGGTTACCCCTTGTCTGATCTTGCTTTCGGCCTGCGGATTGACCAGCAACGGAAAATCAGAATGAGAGTGCATATCAATGAATCCAGGCGCAACTGCCAGTCCAGTGGCATCGATAACCTCAACTGCAGCAGTAGTCTCCAATTTCCGTACTGTTTTGATCCGATCTCTGTTAATTCCGATATCGACTCGCCGCGGTGGAGCACCACTGCCATCAAAGACCTGTCCGCCTGTAATAATGATGTCGAACATCATTCCTCCTCGTTTTAACTAGATATTGTCAAGCTGTTAACTGCTTGACTGCATTGCGCGAAATCGTATCAATATCCACCCGGTGAAGCGACTATTCCATCGGGCAAGGACTCATTGCGCAGAGTAAGCTTTCTCGCTTAATTTTCGCCGCAGCACTTTTCCTGGTCTGGCCTTGGTCTCTTTTCTGTCTTCAACTACAATCTCACCGTTGACGATGACGTATTTAATTCCTTGTGGATATTGCCTGGGCTCAAGCGCATCTTCGCTTTCGCGGATCATGGCTCGATTGAATACAATGATATCCGCATAGGCACCGATTCGCAATAATCCCCGTTCGATCAGACCGAAACGCTGTGCTGGTACGTATGTTGCTTTATTAATCGCCTCCTCAAGGCTCATAATCCTTAGCTCGTTGACGAATCTTCGTAGGTACCTTGGGAATCCTCCATAGGTATTTGGATGAGGCATATAGTAGGGCGGGTGTTTCGTCTGCCAGTCCGTGTCAAAGGCGTATGTATCCAAACCGACCATTGCCTTTGGGTGCTTGAGGAAGGCTATTACTGCCTCCTCGCGCATAAATGTAGATTGCATTTTAGCTGTCGGATCTTGCATGATCACTGTAAAGAGAGTATTGAGTGGATCCGTATCGTCTCTCCTGGCGATCTCTCCGATCGTCTTTTGCTCATACTCTTTTATCTTGCAGCAGACAAGGATCAGTCGATCCATCCAATAAGGATTCACTGCGGGATTGAGCGATGACCACTTGCCAGAGGTGATTATCTCTCTTATCTCCTCTTGGAAATCCTTTGCCTTAAGAGATTTGGCTAATTGCTTTGCTGATCCGAGCTCCCGTAACCACGGCGCGAGAGTAGCGACTAGGTCGGTTGCAGTCAGAGTCCCACCAGTCGTATTTGGAATGACGTCGAAAGCAATGTCGACCCCGTTCTCACTCGCTTCGTCAATGACTTTCAGGGTTGCTGCGGCAATCGCTTCTACTATTTGCGGTGGTGGTGATGGATCAACTCGATAGCCGGAAAGCAGGTGCGATATCTGCACTGGAATTCCGGCTCGTTTGCCGATCTCTATCGCCTCGGTCAGACCGGTAATCCCGCTTGCCGGTGAGTGTGCTTTAAGAGTAGTTTTGCGACAATGGGTAACATAGATTCCCCCATACTCGCTTACCACTTTTGCTATTACTACTAACTCTTCTGTATCAGCGTATCTCCCGAGGATATAATCCAGACCGGTTGAGAGGCCGAACGCACCCGCCTCCATCGCTTCGACAATCATCCGTTTTATCTTGTCCAATTCATTGGCGGTCGGCTTACGCGCGTAATCCGTTCCCATCGCCTCCGTCCTGATCGTGTTGTGACCAACGAGCGGCACATGGTTGACTGATAGTCCTGTCCGCTCAAGTCGGGCTAAGAACTCTCTAAAGGTTCGCCAGTCGACATCAAGCCCGTAGAGTTCTTTGGCTTTAGGTTTAAAATCCTTCAGTGGGATGATCTCTTTGCTTTGGTATTTGAATGGTTTAAGCTCGTATATTGCATCGAGGTCCCAGAACATGTTGAGCGGCCAGTAATTCTCCATCGGAGCCGCGGTGTTGCCGCAATTTCCTCCAATCGTCGTTGTGACCCCCTGCATAACGAAGCTAGGAGCTGTCGGATAGAGAAGCAGAGTCTTATCGGCATGGGAGTGGGCATCGATGAAACCGGGAGAGATCACCAAGCCTTCTGCATCGATGATCCTGTCGTAATCCTCAGTTGCGATTTTACCTATCTCGACGATACGTTCACCGCTGATCGCTATCGACCCATTAAATGCCGGTCTGCCCGAGCCGTCGACGATCATTCCATCTTTGATTAACAGGGTTCCTTTTGCTTTACCTTCACGATTGCCATTCACCAATATCGTCCTCCTTCCTCGCAATGGTCTTTATTTCAGGCAACGCACCTCTCGTCAGTTGATAAATCCGACATTCAGCATCAAGCGCCAGATACGGTTGATCTTCAGCATGTCGGCATCTTCATAAACAAGAGTACGACCATCGATCCGCTGTACACCGGGAATATCAGCTGCCCGGTCTGCCGAAGCAGCTCGCATAAAACTTACTTCCAGCCGGATCGGTGGTTCAAGAACTAGCGGCCTCATCTCAGAGAGACCGGCTAGCGCTTGCTTTACTCCGGTGCGAATTCGCTCCTGCGCCGCCCTAGGGGTCAGACTTCGCGCCGCTGTCGGACTGATCGCCCACTTGGTAATCACTCGCTGTGTCCATGGCATCAGCGCCTTGACTTCGGCATCGACGGTATCGTCGCCGCAGACTAAGGCTACCGGGACGCCAAAGTGACCAGCGATCGCCGCGTTGAACCCCGGCTCTCCTACACAAACCCCGTTCAGTTCTGCGCTATAGACCACACGACTGCTATAAGTATGAGCAAGAATACCCGTTGGATCTCCGGCCATCGAATGGTAGCCGACGAAAAAGACGGTATCAAATGTCTCATCCAGGCCGTCCATCATACTGAGTGGACGGGGAGAACCGCGCACAAGCAATGCGTCTTGGTGCAATTCATCGGGCAGGATATTGCGCATGTGCCCGTGCGAGTCAGCGATGACCACCTCCGTGGCTCCCGCTTCCAACGCCGCTTCAACTGCAGCATTAGCCTCTGCCGTCATCCATTTACGGGCTGCTTCGTGCTCAGCACCCTCGAGCTTAACATGGTCACCATGGGTCACACAGGCCACACCCTCCATGTCGACCGATATGTATATCTTCATTTTTTCTCCTTATCTTTTAGTTAACGACCGTCTGGCTATAGCCGGTCACTTTTTTCGCGCTGTAAATACAGCGTTCGGTTGGGTCACTACCGCTTCGGTAACGACTCCGGATTCGTCCTGTTTGAATTCAATACTAAATCCGGGCAGGCCTTTGAAAGTAAATTCTGCTCCTTGGTAAGGTACTAATTCATAGTCTGTTTGATCGGGAATGGACAATACCAGTACATCTTCTCCTTTCAGAGAGATGATGATATTCCTGTCAAAGAGCTCGTACTCACCCGCAAACTGCTCCAGAAAAGACCTGTCTGTCATGCGTTTCTCAGGGACACGAGTAAAGACGATCTCTTCTACTGAAGGTTCCATTGGAATGGCAAGACGATTAATATTGCCCTTAACATCGGTGAGAAAGGAAATTTTCATCCTCATATCGAAGAGTTCGTAGATCATCTCGAAAATATCATAGTGGTAATGCGTAAGAGGGAAATCCATAGCGTTGTACGTAGCTACCAAATTGTTGCCTTTACAAGCGATCGAGATGCTACCGTATCCCGGGTGTTCAAACGAGCCGGTATAATCCTCCAGTCGATGAGAGGGTTGTGTTTCAGCCTTGCGATCTGTAGCTGACTTTTCCTTAGCCTTAGCCTGCGTCTCTTTTAGTCTATCTGCCTCTTTCTTGATGCGCTGACTCCAAGGGATCTCGTCCAGCTTGAGCAAACGGTCATATACATTAAAAGAGATGATCATTGGAAGGGGATTGCCGTTCAGATTGGTGAGAACCACTACACCGATACCATGCTGCGGCATGAAGGAGACCAGCGCAGAGAAGCCATCAATGTTTCCCCCGTGGTGGATCAAGTTGTGACCTCGGTAGGGTTGAATAAACCAGCCCAGTCCATAAGTTGCATGTCCTATCTCATCATACCTGGTAAACGCCGCCAACGACGAGACCATCTCCTGAATTACCATTTGCGGGGTATGCATCTGATTCAAATTACCCTCGGAGATGATCTGCAGTCCCTTATATCTCCCCTTGCCAAGGTGGAGCAGAAGCCAGTTGATCATATCATTCACACTGGAGTTGATCGACCCGGCCGGACCGACGACATCGATGTTGCGGAATGGAATTTCCTTAATCTTGTCATCCTTCTCGGTATAGGGGAGGGCAAAATCGGAAGCCCGCTGCGATTCACAAACCGAGAAGTTGCTGCTCGTCATTTCCAGAGGATCTAATATCCTCTCCTTGACAAATTCCTCCCAACTGCTGCCTGAGAGTTCACCCACCAGGTAACCAGCAGTCATGTACATCAGATTCTGGTACTGAAAGTAAGCGCGAAAATCCTTGCTTGGGGCGAGATACTGCAGCCGGTCAAAGATTTCCTGGCGAGAGAAGGCCGTGTTGTACCACATAAGATCATGCCGGGGCAATCCACAGCGGTGCGTGATCAGATCATGTGGTGGCATGCGCTCAGAGGCAAAATGGTCGTACAGCTTGAAGGTGGGTAGATAGTTCCTGAGCGGCCTGTCCCAGTCTAACTTTCCATCATCGACCAGGATGCCCACCGCCATAGTAGTAAAAGCCTTGCTGGACGAGCCGATAGCGAAGATCGTTTCCGGTGTGACCTTGAGACCCTTGGCTACCTCTCGCAGACCAAAACCTTCACAGAAGACGACCTTTTCCTCTTTGGCAATGGCAACGGCCAAACCCGGTACTTTCCACTCATCCATCGTCGTGGTGATAAAGTCATTGAAATCATTCAGTCGTTGCAGCATAAATCCTCCTCTCTTTCTTCATATCTTATGAGTTTCGATCCCCAGTACATAGCGGTTCATCCAGTCGAGCAGCGCCTCGTTCTGGATACGGCGCACAACCGGTGCTCCTCGAATGGAAGCGGCATGGAAGCTCGCCGGCAGCCTCACCATCTCCACGACACAGCCGCTTGCTTTAAGCACGGCGTAAAACTGCTCCGACTGTTCTGTTGGGCAACGATAGTCGTGCTCACCCTGGATCAACAGGGTTGGGGTCGTGCATCGATGCGCATAGGTGATCGGAGAGCATCGCCGGTATACCTCGGGTATTTCATGTGGCAGTTCGCCCATCTCCGCCGGGACGAACCAGGGACCGATGTCGGCGACGCCGTACATACTGACCCAGTTGGTGACCGGGTTCTCCGGTACCGCCGCCTTGAAACGATCTGTCTGCCCCACGATCCAGCATGTCAGATTCCCACCGCCGGAGAGGCCGCAGCAGCCCAGACGGTCCGGGTCGGCAATCCCCTTTTGAATAACAAAATCAACGCCTGCCATCAGGTCTTTGTAGTCCAGGTTGCCCCAATCACCGATGATCCTGGTGCTAAACTCGTCCCCATAGCCGGTCGATCCGCGTTGGTTGACGAACAATACGGCATAGCCCGCGCCGGTTAGCATATGGAAGTCAAACGAGAAGATGTGACCGAACCCGGAGTGGGGTCCACCATGGATATACAAGATAGTCGGATAGGGGTGCTTCGCCAATGCATGGCTTCATGATCCAACCTTCAACCTGCACTCCATCGCTGCTCGAAAAAGAGAGGTGTTCGACTTGAGGGAGATCCCACTCTGCCAGCAGGTCGGCGTTGATGCGAGTAAGCTGTCGCTCATTGGTCCCATTCTTTGCAGCGATGAACAATTCTAGGGGGCTATAAAGGGTGCTGACCGTGAAAAGAAGGTGCTGGTCATTTATGTTTAGAGGAGCGCAGGAGCGTTCGCCTGCCAGTACTGGCGTCCAGGATTGAGATCCCTTCAGGGCAATGCGGTAGATCGGCACCGTACCACCCTGCTGCACCTGCACGTAGGCTGTCCGACCGTCCTTTGAAACAAGAATGCTGGGAAATGTCGGCTTCACCGGCATATCTGGCTGCAACCCCCCACCCACCTGAAACGCGCAGCCTGTAGTGCGGCATTCAGGATCACCTCCCTGCGCATCAATCACCCACAGATCATTCTGAGAACCAATCGGGCGGCCGAACGGGCTTCCAATAAAGACGACTTGCTGACCGTCCGGTGTCCAGGCCGCGGATATCGCATAGCCCCACTCCTTTACGAGGTCGCGGACTTCTCCATTCAGGGTCACAACCTTAAGCGCGGGATAGATCCGATGCGAATCCGGGAACATCGCGGCGGTGAACAGAATCTCTTGTCCATCAGGTGACCAGACCGGCATGCTGTTCTGACACCCATCGTGGGTCAGTCGTTTGGGGTCTCCCCCGGAGGTAGGAATCACATAGATATCCTGCACCACGTTGTCCAGATATCCCACAGCATCGAAGCGGTAAATGTGGCGAGTGACGCGATAGGGCTTTGCCAGATCCGGAGGGTCAACATCTGGGCCGGCGGTAAAGGCGATCTGCTTGCCATCGGGAGACCAGACAGGACCACCGCTGACCCCTTGCTTCATGGCTGTTAAGGCGCGGGCCTCACCGCCATCCACTGGGATGAGATAGATTTGCGGCTTATCACCTCGAGACGAGAGGAAAGCGATCTGCTTGCCGTCTGGTGACCACTGCGGGTTTGTGTCGCGGGCCAGTCCGGCGGTGAATTGACGTGACTCACCCGTCTCCAGCGATAAGAGCCAGATTGTAGTATACTCCTCCTCCTTCTCAGCATCGACGTGGGAGACAGTATAGGCGATGGTCTTGCCGTCGAGAGATAGCTGTGCGTCTTGCAAGAACTTGAGGCGGAACAAATCCGCTAACTCAACTGTTCGAAGTTCTTTTTTCTTCCCCAAAAGATCTCCCTTCTTCATCCCACGCTTGCTCCCCCCCTTTCTCAACCATCGCTGTTAACCGAGATGTTGGAGGTCTGGGTGGGGAGGGGGACAACCGTCAGCAATATGTGAGAAGGGTGTTCGCTGTCGTGATAGATGGTGTTGTGCGCTATGCGCAATTGGGCATCCTCACCGATGGGATGACCAGTGTTGGGATTGCGGTCATACATCGGAAAAGCACTGCTGGTGATTGACAAACGGAGGCGGTGGCCTGGCTTGAATAAGATGCAAGTAGACATCAGCTCAAAGGTAAACTTATAGACTTTCCCTGGTATCATCAATTCTGGTTTTTCCAAAGAATTTCGATACCGCGCTCGCAAAACCCCTTCACCAAGGTTGATTGAACGACCATCGGGATAAACATCAGAGAGCATGGCCACCCAGTCAGTGTCAGGAGAGTCAGAACTGGCATAGAGGGTGACAAAGGGCCGCCCACAGACCTCCAGTCCCTCTTTCAGCGGCTCGCTGGTGTAGACGAGCACATCATCCCGCCGCTCGATGAATCGTTTATCAAGTAGCTCCTCTGTGGCTCCATATAGGTTCCAGTCCGTTACAACTTCCACCGGATTTTCCGGATTATAGGTATACTCATCGGGCGGCTCGGCGGTTGGAGCCTCTGTGCTCAGGCAGCCGTCGCCGTTTAAGGTATTGGCCCTCCCCCCGCTGTGGAGATAGAACTCCCGCATCTGTGCCCGTTTGGGCGGCCAATCCTCCTCATCGCGCCACTTGTTCTCTCCCATCACAAAGATGCGCACTCGTTTATCGTTGAGCAGCCCGTTGTCCACCCCCTTCAGCCAGTAGTCGAACCACCGCAGATGGAGGTTGTTCATATCCACTATCGCCGCCGGAGTAAAATTAAGGCCGCTCAGTTCCTGCTTAGGTGTGCGGGTTCCGGCATGATCCCAGGGGCCGATGAGAATGAATTGTCTGTCAGCGGCAGGGGAATGATCGACCATGCCCTCGTAGAAATAAAGAGCACCTGGCTGGTCTCCATCGTACCAACCCGTAATGTGAAGCACGGGCAGATCGATATGCTCAAAATCATCATCGAGACGGAAGCGTTTCCAGAAATCATCAAGGTCTGGATGGGAGAGCCATTCTCGCCATACGGTATTGGTCCGACCCAGGACTTGGTCCATGGTCTTTAAAGGAAGATGGTAGAAGACTTCCTTCCAGTTCACCACAGGATTGGTTCCTCGCTGTACCGTACGGCCACCGACAAGATGCAGCCACGCCAGGGTCCACAAGCTTACCGCCCCATTCACAAACGGCAGTTCCTGCATGAAACGCCCCCCAGCAGCAGTGCTGACCATCGTTACCAGGTGGGGCGGCCTCTCGCGGGCCAATGCCCATTGAAACCAGCCGCCGTAAGAGCCGCCCATCGTGCCGATCTTGCCGTTGCTCCAGGGTTGCTCTGCTATCCATTCCACTGTGTCGTAGCCATCAGGACCTTCATTGAAGAAGGGGTACCACTCCCCTGCTGAGTCATGACGACCTCGCACATCCTGCGATACAAAGGCATAGCCATGTTCGGCGAAGAACGTGGCGATTTTTACCCACAATTCCATGGTGTTGTCATAGGGAGTCCGTTGCAGAATGGTCGGATACTGCCCTTCGACCTCTTCCGGCGGGAGGTAGATATCGGCTGATAACCTTACTCCATCCCGCATTGGAACAGCTACGTCCCACAGGTGACGAATTGAACCAGATTTAGACATATAGTAACCTCCACTTTTCTATCCTCATCTTTGTCTTAACATGCTGCGCTCGAGGTTAGCCAACGACCTTACTGAAGATATTAAGGAAGTTATTACCTAAAATACCCTTGATCTCGCTATCAGAATAGCCACGTGAAACCAGGCCACAGGTGATATTCGGCCACTCCCTCCAATCCTTAAAACCCTCGGTAACTGCGTCCCAATTGACCTTGTGCTCTTCTCTAAACCCGAGTCGTTTGATCTCCTCATTCAGCCTGACCTGTAGCGGCTTAGGAGTCGCCCCCCAATCGGTTCCTACGCCTACTTTATCTATGCCCATTATCTCTATGGCGTGCTCTAAGTGGGCTAAGAAGTGACCCAAGGAAGGGCTTTCCTTAGCAAGAAAGAAGGGTACAACCACTATACCACAATATCCCCCTTTCTCCGCCAGGGCTTTAAGCTCTTCATCAGTTTTGCCCCGGTCATGCTCGTTGAGTTTACGGCAGAAAACGTGGGTGAAGGCTACCGGCTTGGTGGAGATCTCAATCGCATCCATCGTCGTTTTATGCCCGCAGTGGGATAGATCCACAAGTATTCCCAACTCATTCATCCGCTTGACTACCTGGATGCCGAAGTGACTCAACCCAGCATCGGTTCGCTCGGTGCATCCATCTCCTACGAAATTCCTCATGTTATATGTCAACTGAATAATCCGAACGCCAAGGTTGTAGAAGAAGTCAAGCTTATTCAGGTCGGTTTCGATGTGGGTGGTATTCTGGAAGTTCAGGATTACAGCCCGTTTCCCCTCCTCTTTGGCCTGCTTAATGTCTTTGACGCCTGTTGCCTTCACCAGCCAACTAAGAGAGTCAAATTTTCTTGTCCAGAGAGCAATATCTCTTAAGGCATTCTCGTAAGTAAAGGGGGTTTCACCAAATGCCCCAAGCGTTGCACTGACCACATCCACACCACTTGCCTCCCACCACTCTTTATATTCTTCAAACCTACCTTCTACTATCTCTTGAGTGCCCAGGCGGTTCATTTCATCCAGGATTGCTGGAGTTGAAGCATTTTTCTCTATCAGCTCATCCAATCTCTTCAGCATACTTTGAGAGAATACCTCAGGACCGCCTGCCAGGGTATCGACCACAATCGATTTCTTATGGAGATGTGTAGCTCTCTCTTTCTCTTGTTGGGATAGGTTAAATATTTCTGCCATAAGTCTTTTTCTCTTTCACGAGAACCGCGAAGGATCCTCCACCGTGTAGGCGAGGAGCTTCACTGAACTGCAGCTTAAAGTCTACCTATGCTGCTAAGTCCTCAAACTTCTTAAGATAACCATAGCACAACTCTGATCAGATGTCAAGAAGCAAGTTCAGAGCTTGAAACAGGAAAAACTGCTTAACTGCTCACCCAACCGTTCTGCTGCATGATCGCCAGAGCACGTGATACGGTGTTTACTGGAATCCACTGCTTGAACTCCAAGCTCAACTTGACAGCGATCTCCTGCGGCGTGTGGTCCCCATCACACAGGTTAAGCCCTTCAATGGTCATTGCCCCGTAGGGGCCGGAAAACTCCTGCTCCAGAAAGCGGCGATCCGCCTCTGGAAGCTCACGAATAAAGTCGTAGGGGAGTGGTCCGACAAACGCTTTCCGCAGTCGCATTTCACTTGCAGTTGTGCTGGGCTCTTTCTCTGTTTCGAAGGGACGGCGAATGGCGGCGTGGACCGCGTGAAGTGACTGGAGATGTGCCCTGCTGTTCCAAAAGACATTTGCTTCCGCAAGAAGATCCCGAAAGTGCTCCGCTCGTTCTTCCTCTCGATGAAGGGCGAGGTCGAGCATCTTTGTCCCTGCCTCTATGTCGTTCCCGGCAGTGAGATCGCAGGCATCTGTGAGTTCGGCAATACTATAACGCAGCAGCCATCCCGCCAGGCGATCTCTCTCTTGAGGAAGCAGTTCCGGCAGAAGAACGAGAGCGGCGCTAAGAAGGCCAACCCGGTTTAGCTGCGTCGAATCTACCATCTCCATATCATCGAGATGGGTGTGATGAAGTGGGTCGTTGTGTCCGAACATTACCGCCGGGATCCCGAAGGTAGGATCAGAGAAGACGATGTGATCGCTCCCCCCGCTTGGCGGGACAATCCGCCAGTGTAGAGAGCGACGGCTCCCACACGGCGTGGTTGTGCGCCGGTCATCCGCGATTCGAGCCAGAAGCGGTGCAAACCAACTGTTCAGGAGGGCCGAACCCGGTGCTTGCGACACGCAGAACGGCTCACCCAACTGCTCCGGTGATTCTCCGACCATATCCAAGTTGAGAACGAACAATAACCTTTTCACCTGCTCGCAATGCGCAGTGACCCAGGGGAGTGTTCCGTAGAATTCGGGAACCCACAAGAAACGAACTGTCCGCGCAAGCTCGATTTTCCCCGCTGCTGCAAGCTCGGCGAAGGTGCGGGCGATCTCCAGGAGGAGGCCACTCCCCGAGGCATTGTCGTTCGCCGAGGGACGGGGGTGGCATAGGTGGGCAATTAAGAGAATCTCACGTAACTGCAGGTTTCTTCCCGGGATCCACCCCTCAAGGACCTGGAGAGAGCCTGAGTAGAGGTTGGCATCAATGGTGCCGACGAGGCGAACCGGGCCGGTGCGCATGGCGATGAGAAGGTCATCGGCTTGTCGGCGGGAGATGGAGAAACCGAGTGGAGTTTGGTCGGCCTGAGCCGCGTTAGGCCAAAAACCGCCGTAACGTACCATGTCCGGCCACCTGTCGGCCTGCTGCGGGGTTGGGTATAAAATCACTCCAATCGCCCCCCGCTCCACGGCGAGAGGGGCCACCTCGCGCGGTTGCCCGGTCGCCATAACGAACTTGTCCACTACATCAATCTTGTCATAATCTTGGGGAGAAGTGCCTTCACCAACATCGACCACCTCACCTGTCGCCCCACCTCCCTGCGAATGAGCGATTATTCCGTGAGGGATCTCGTCGAAGCGGATCAACGTCTGTTCTTTGGGAGCTACCTGGCGCAGCGATCCGCTGCGTACGTTCCAGGTAAGCGGAGCTGTCCAGGAGAAAGTCTTGTGCTCTCCATCAGCCGGGTAGGAATGAACCTTGCACGGAATCTTCATCCGATCAAGAGTCTCCTTCACGTACGTCAGGGCGGCGAAGAAACCAGGGGATCCCTGAATCCGATGATAAGACGCGATGCGACCTACTTCCTCTTTGGCGCGGACTCCGGAAAGCTTATCTGATAGCTCAGCGAAAATCTGGTTGAGTATCTTACCTCCCTTCTCTTAATAAGCGCTATCTTAATTTTTCAGTCTCGGATCCAAAGCATCACGCAGGCCGTCTCCGAGAAAATTGAAGCCCAGCACAGTAACCATGATCGCCAATCCAGGGAAAGTGGCAAGCCACGGCGCACGGCGCATGAAGCCTCGACCAGCAGCTAAAATTGCGCCCCAACAAGGCATCGGCGGCTGCGCTCCTATTCCGAGAAAGCTGAAAGCAGCAGCAAGGATGAGTGCTCCAGCCATCCCTAAGGTTGCCATCACAGTAATTGGCGCGATAACGTTAGGTAAGATATGACGAAACATTATTCTCACATTACTTGCCCCTATTGCCCTAATTGCTTCGATGTAATTATTCTCTTTAACTGATAACACCTGACCCCGAACCATCCGGGCATAGCTGGCCCAGCCAATTACCCCCAAGGCTATTACTACATTGAAAAGACCTGGACCTAAAGTAGCAGCAATTGCCAAGGCTAACACCAAAACAGGAAAAGCCAGCATCGTATCTACTACCCTCATGATTATGGAATCAATACGTCCTCCATAATATCCAGAGACCAGTCCCAGGGTTACCCCAATCGTCACTTGCATTCCTACTATCATAACCCCTATCATTAGAGCAATACGCGCCCCATATATAATTCTACTAAGAAGGCATCTACCAAGTGCATCTGTGCCTAAAGGATATCTTATGCTTGGCGCCGAAAAGCGATCTCTTAATTCTTGTCTATCATAATGATGAGGAGCAATAAGATGGGCGAAGATAGCCACAAAAATAATCAGTATAATAAGTCCTGCGCCAAGTACTGCTAGTCTATTTTGTTTAAATCTACGCAAAGCTGCTTTAAATAGAGTACTTTCTTTAATCCTTAATGCCGGTGTTTCTTTCGTGCTTCTTTCCATACTATCACCTAGTTTGATCTATTCGTATCTTATTCGGGGGTCTAAATAAGCATATAATATATCAGCAAGTAAATTAGCCATTATAACCAGTATGGTTATAATTAATACTATTCCTTGAGTTACTGGAAAATCCCGATTAAATATTGATAGTACCATAAATCTACCCATACCTGGCCAGGCAAAGACAGTCTCAGTTATCACCGCTCCGCCGAATAAGACAGGCAGCTGTAATGCTACAATAGTAACTACTGGAATTAAAGCATTCTTTAAAGCATGTTTCAGTATTACGAGTTTTTCACGTAAGCCCTTAGATCTGGCAGTTGTGATATAATCCTGTTGAATAACCTCTAACATGCTCGATCTAGTCAGCCGGGCAACCAAAGCGGCTTGAAATGTTCCGAGAGTAAAGGCCGGTAATATCAAATGGCTTATAGTGCCACGGCCTGAGATTGGAGTCCAACCGAGATAGAAGCTGAATATAAGCATCAACATCAAACCTAACCAAAATACAGGCATGGAGACTCCAAAGAGTGCTCCTACCATGAAGGTATGATCAAGAAGCGTATTCCGTTTGATTGCAGAGATAATCCCTGCTGGTATAGCTATCAATAGCGATACCAGCATACCTGCAACGGTTAGTTCCAGAGTAGCGGGAAGTCTTGTCCATATTGCATCTAATACTGGCTGATGCCCCCGAATCGACTGGCCAAAATCACCTCTTATAATCCCACTTAGCCACCTGAAATATTGTACATGCACAGGATCATCAAGACCTAATCTTGCTCTTAGGGCATCAGCGGCGGCGGCTGGGGCCTCCGGGCCAAGCATGATAGCCACCGGGCAGCCCGGGGCAAAATGCATTATAGAAAAGACTATTAATGTTACTCCTATCACCACTGGAATCAGTGAGATGAACCTTCTTGCTATGTATTTTAGCATATTCCCACCTGGCTTTGTGACTTTACCCCGTGCTTTAGACGCCGCACCAGTAGTTCGTTTGTGTTCGTCTCCCTGATTCTCATCTGGCAGAATTTCTCTGCCTTTTCTGAAGCATACACCACGCCGGCTCTTAACTAAGGCAGCTTGCGGCACTTTGCAGCCTCAGCCTGCATGGTAGCGTTGAAATGACCTTCCTTGAGGTTAGATGATCAATCTCCACTAGCGTTACTTCAGGAAGTTCCTGTCCTAATCGTAAAAGTTCCTCTGATACAAAAGTATATTGAGAAACAAGGCTGTAATTCACCTACTG
>JAJHSB010000042.1 GCA_022684035.1 Candidatus Acetothermia bacterium
ATAATTTAAAGCGACTTCACTCGGCGCTTGGCTATCGCTCGCCAAATGAATTTGAGGAGGTACTACTTAATCAGGAGAATAACAAGAGTCCCCGCCAGACTCTCCTAACCCTACCTGTCCAATCATGGGGGTGCAGTCCAAATAGAGGCAAAAGTAGCTTTTGGATATGGAGAGAAAGAGTCTCGAACTTATTCTGGTTGGAATAGCGTTATTTGGAGAGATACAGGCTGTTTTGTAACTCGCGTAGATAGACCTTGTGTTAAAAGGCTTTATTTTGGTTTTGAGGAACATAGGATTGAGGCAAGCAATTTAAACCTGAGGTCTCTTATTGGGAAAGGCGCAATAAGGTTTGAGGTTTTCCTTCAAGGGACAGAGGAAAGGTTGGCATCCTTTGAGGTAGAGGTTTTGGACTTTAGATTTTGTGTAGACGATCTTAGTTTGCTTGAAAGGCAAAGGAGATATAGAGAACGGGCCTTGGAGGGGGAGCGCTGACTTGGTGTATCAACCACGCTTGAACGATACCGGAATAAGTGGTTGAGCCACATAGGTGAAACCCAGAAGAAGAATGGCCAGTAGTGATGCGATTGCAAGTTTGACAGTCGTCGTCATTCTTATTCACCCCCTTCAAGTTGAGTGGTATACAGATGATAACACTCTGGGCATAACTTGGCAATGACCTCTTAATACCTGCGACTAAGTTCACAAAAGCTTGGCTACTTCTGGGAAAGATGTTATGGTATAATAAAGCTGAGGTCTGAATCATGAAAGAATCCATCCGCGAAGAGATAACGGACTTCGTCCTGAGCTATCATGATCAGCACTCCACAGTGACTGTGTGGGGTTCTCCGATAGTTGGTTTTGCATCAGCGTCAGACTCCATGTTCAACACATTGAAATCGGCTGTTAGTGAGAGTCATGCAATGCCGGCCGAATTGCTGCATAATGCACAAACAGTCGTTGCGTTTTTCCTGCCGTTTACAGAGGAAACCGCAAGAACCAACATAGCAGGGGAAACAAGTTCATGGGAATGGGCGAGAGCATACGTTGAGACAAATAAGCTTATACACGACTTGAGCTTACACATGCAGGCCTTCTTAAGCGCTCACCACCATCAGTCAGCAATAACTCCCGCGACACACAACTACGACACAGACAAACTGATCAGTGATTGGTCACATCGCCACATTGCTTTTACAACTGGTATTGGGCGGCTTGGCCTCAACAATATGCTTATTACGGAACAGGGATGTTGCGGAAGAGTCGGGAGTTTTGTTACCAGTGCCAGGGTAGAACCGGATCCGCAACGCCAGCAGGAGGCATGCTTGTATCGATACAATGGTGAGTGCATGAAATGCGTTGAAAGGTGTGTGAACAACGCTCTCTCGAAGGATAAGTTTGACAGGCATAAATGCCATGAGATGTGCCTTCAGAACGGGAAGCTGTTTCTATCTTTGGGAAAAACGGATGTTTGTGGTAAATGCCTGGTGGGAATTCCTTGTTCACACATTGATCCTGTGCAGAAAATGAACGCCTAACCCGGACAAGCCGGAAATCCCAATGACCAAACTTCTAGGAGCAATTTCTCAAAAAGTCTGGCCTTCCGCTTCCTCCAATACCCTTGTCAGGCCGCAAATAAATCGAGGGCTGATACCCACTAAACCCTCTCCACCGCTATCTGTTCTCCATCCTTGATTTTCCTAAACAGTTTTGGGTCATCAACTAGTCTTCAAAAGATGGCTACCGGACTTGCTGCTCGAATTTCTGCCCCCCACTTATGGGGGTAGGACTCATTATTCTCTCCAAATCCGGGGGTGACTTTCTTGATAATGGGTGAAGAATCAGAAACATAATCTCATCTTGCCATCAAGCCCTTGCTTTCTGGCCAAGCGATTGACTGTGGATACGATCTGCTGTGAGTATTCCCTCCTGACACGCTCGTCAAAGAGAATCTTGCGATATTCTTGTGTAAGGTGAGGAAAGTGCTCCTGGAGGAGGTTCTTCACTGACGGCCAGACGCCAAAGCGCGGGTTAAGCCGATCAACGTAGAAGTAATCAACACCGGCGTCCTTGAATGCCTTTAGCAGCGGCACTAAGCTTCCCTCGATCTCTGATAGATAGGGCAATAAAGGTCCGAGAAAGGCATAGGTTCTCACTCCCCTCCTCCTGGCCTCTTCCAGGAGAGCCAATCGCTTGATGGGAGAGGCGCTCCTGGGTTCGATGAGCCGATGCAAGTTCTCGTCAAGACCGGTGATTGTAACCCCAAAGTCCACACTGGCCTTTGAGCTGAGCAGATCGAGATCACGCCCTGCCAGTGTGCTCCTGGTGAGAATAGTTAGCCGATAGCCGTAGTGGAGCAGTATTTCCAGGCACTGTCTAGTCAACTGGTAGCTAGCTTCCACGGGCTGCCAGCCATCGCACACTGAGCTTATAAATACCGTCCCTAACCGCTTTCGCCTGACCTCGCGTGCCAGAACCTGGGGCGCGTTTACCTTGACGTCAACGAAGTTGCCCCAGGGGTCACCGGGGTGGGAAAACCTGGTAGCGAATCTCGCATAGCAATACCGACACCCATGCTCACATCCAGCGTAGCAGTTGACAGTATAGTCAGCCAGGGCTGATTTGTTCAGGACCGACTTGCACTCCACCTCAGCTATTCGGCAATCTTCCAATGCGGTCATTGTACACCCTGCGTCTCAAATCATAGTTCAATGAGGACTTACTGTCAATCTCGCGGGCACTGGTGCGGCTGGACTTCGAGGTTTTCATCCCGTGGCAAGCCATAGAACTCTTGTCTCAAGCGCTGTAAGGAGATGAGTGCTCTCTAGACTGCTACCTCGATAAACTTGGTGTCTGTAAGGTGTAGCCTTCCTCACTTGTGGGGAAGATTTCTTCAAGTCGCAGGGTTCTACCGGTTTGTATCGCAGTAAAGCCATATTTGTCGCGGATGCGGTCAATGGCCGTATTTAGTTGCTCTATCCTTTGGGCTGATGAGTCGAACAGGTCAAGCTGCCTGGCCGGCTCAATCAAGTTTGATACCCCAATGCCAATGAGGCGAACCGGTTGCTTTTCCCGAGCTAGGGCTTTGTCCAATAGCTCTAGTCCGGTGTCAAAGATGGTCTGATCGGTATTGCTTGCTTGCTTTAAGGTGCGGCTACGGGTAATAGTGGTGAAATCAGCGTACCTCAGCTTCAAGGTTACGCACCTGGTGTGCTTGCCCCCCCCCCCCGGCGCAGCTCGGCACCGACCCGTTCACTCAGATAACGGAGCGTTGCCTCGAGTAACGAGCGGTCCCAAGTATCTCTCCCGAAGGTAGTTTCTCGGCTGATGGACTTGGCAGCACCAGGAGGCTCTCTCTACTTGTCTATTATCAATGCCATTAGCATAGCGATGTAGAAGCTCACCGGAGGCACCAAAACGGCTTTTAAGGGCGTTTAGCGGCATAAGAGATAGTTTAAGCGATAGTATCGATGCCCAAACCGCTTAATATTTTTTCTGTTTTCTTGCCCACTCCTGGTAGTTTAGTAACAGGTAATGGTGCCAGAAACGAGCGCTCTTCTCCGGGAGTTATTTCCAGTAACCCGTCTGGCTTGGATAACTCAGCGGCAATCTTGGCTACCACCTTACAGCTAGCGATGCCCACCGAGGAACAAAGCTCTAGTTCATCTTTTATGCGCTGCTTTATCATTACCGCCATCTGCCAAATTGAGCCATAGATAGATTCAAAGCCAGTTGCATCCAGATAGACTTCATCCAGCCCCACCGGTTCCAGAGAGGGCGAAAAATCAGCCAGGATAGCCATAAACCTTTGTGAAGCATCACGGTATTTGGGGAAGCTACCCTCGATGAAGGTAGCTTGCGGGCAGAGACGGCTGGCAGTGGCAAGTGGCATACCCGCACGTAAACCGAAAGCCCGGGCTTCATATGAGGCGCAAGCAACTACCCCCCGTTTGTCAGAGCTACCACCAACTACTACTGGTTTGCCCTGGAGCTCAGGATTCAGCGCTTGCTATACCGAGACAAAGAAGGCATCAAGGTCTACGTGCATAATAGTTCGTGCCATTACTCACCACCATCAATATTACCCAAGAGGCGACCATCTTTTCACCTTCACGGCATTCCATCATCCTTTCCCCCTTCTCCCCTTTGATGCTTCTGTGGAATCCCGTAATACGATGGAGAAGACCCTTCTTTCATTTACCGATTATGCCCCAAAGGCGGCATACTTCGGAGACAAATTCCAGAGAGAATCCCGTCAATCGTTGGAGCTCTTCTTCAGTTAGTGATCTCCTTTCCCACTCTTCCCATAGTTCAAGGGTCTGTGAGATTATCTGACATAATGGGCTTTCGTGCATATAAACCTCATGGAAGGCCATAACAGCCTTCCTCTTGCCGCTCACATACCTACCTTTACCACAGAGTGCGATGCAAGCTGTTCTGAAGATGCTTGAGAAGATCCCATAGGAGAGTCGCTCCCTGTTTTGTTCATCGACTGATAGCTCACGTTCGGTCACAAAGGCGCACACTTCCTTCAAGGCTCGCTCAGCTAAGGCTCTCTCTTCTTCCCTGGTGGGCTTTGGGATGAGCGACTTGATGTCACGGCCGTAGAGGAGCTTCCCTGTATTTATGAAATTCTCATACTCAAAACCTGCAGCGAGGAAAGAGTTACCCGCTTGGCTCTCTGAAACCGTGGTGAGACTGATCCCGATAGGTTCTCGGTGCACTTCTAATAAGTCCTTGAGCCTCTCGGTGGCTATCTTTCTCGCCGCTTCTTTGAGTTCCTCCCCTATCTCCTCTTTCTTTCCGCTGGTAACCACGTAAATATCAATGTCGCTCCTGCCGGGGCTAAAATCTCCCCTTGCAACACTGCCTCCAAGGTAAATGGCTATGATATCGCCTTTATGTTGGGATCTTTTGCAAACCACTATCAGTTCCTCAATGGATTTCCAATAATCCCTTTCAGACACCATTTTCTTCCTTCTTCCCTTCCTGTTAGGTTTCAGCTATTCGATCTTGATAGGCTCGTAATAATGATCGAGGTCGCCCTTCCAGTCCGCCTGCTCATACTCAGGCAAGCTCCTTCCCGTGTGAAGTGGCTTGGCAATTAGCTCCAGCACCTCAAAGTTGGTGAAGATGTTCCCGCTGTAGCTTGTCCTCACAACCAAAGCGGTGTCCAGACCTTTGTAAGTTCCTGCCAGTGTGATTACCTCCTCGCCCTCTTCCAGGACTCCGGCATCGGTAGCCATCAGGGCCGTCTCGATAGCGATCTTCGTCCCTGGACTGAAGAGCTCCAGTGTCTTGTCCACAAAAGTGGCCGGGACAGGACCATCCCAGCGGAGCGCGCGTCCTACGCCCGCGAATGGCCTTGTCCCCTGCACTATGAGGGCTCCTTGCTCCTCCAGGTAGCGTTTGACGTGGGCATATTCCAATCGACCAAGCCCGATAGAGATGTTTCCTTTAGGTCCCCACGTGCTTTCAGGATAGTGTGTCACAACGATCAGCTTGATGTCGGTACCCTTGAAGATGTTGAGTGCCTTGAGAGCGCTCCTTCCGGTCTCCGAGGCCACGACCATCTTCTTGATGTTCAGATCACGGGCCCGATCGCAGGCCAGCTCCAGGGCCTTTTGCGTGTTGACCTCGCCACGATACTGGAAGTAAAAGGTCGGTTTGGTGAAGCCCAATTCCTTAGTTTGTGCCATGTCATTCACCTCCTTGTATTTCACCGGCTCTCTTCCCAATCAAGAGTAATACACATATGCCACACGCAAGAGTGAGCATGGCATCGCTTATGAACACGCTGGAGGGACCGATGGCAATCCACAGCCACCCTCCTAGTAGAGGGCCGACGGCCATTCCGCCCGTCGTGAAGACAACATCCATAAAGGAGAAAACGCGACCCCGATAGAGCTCTGGTGTTAGTTCTCCAAGGAGGACTTGATAATTTGGCGCCCATACTCCGCCAACCAAGGCGAGGAAGAAAAACAGTGCTGCCATTAGTTCAAACAGACGCACATAGACAAATGCAAAGGTCAGGGCAGCACTGCCTAGCGCCGAAATGACCAGAACTGTCCGGCGACCCAGGCGATCAGAAAACAACCCACCGAGGATTCCGGCAAGCGCTGAGCCGGCAGCGGCCAACGAAAAAAGAACCCCTATCTGCATGGAGTCAAAACGTAGTATTTCGTTGAAGTATATGATGAAATACTTAACGGATACCCCGTAGCTTAGGCTGCCTAAGGTTCCTATGGCAACGAGAGTGACCAGATTTCTGTCGCGGATGAACACCCTCCATGATGCCACCATGTCGGGAAAGAACGACCGAAACAGTGATTTTACTCGCGACACCAAGCCCCTAAGAGAAGCGTTCGATAGGGTGACAATCGGCTTGTCCTCGAGTTCTGCTCGAGCCCTGTTGAACCTGTCCGCTGCCCATCCTGCTGGAACAGCAAAAACAGTCTCAAGAAGGGTAGCCGAGGTGAAAAAAATTCCAACCCCAAGCATCCCTATCCCTAATTCCCGCACATAGAGGGGCAAGGCAGTGTCCACCATCCACCCGGCCACCGAGGCAGGGAGGAAACTGACAATGATCCATCGCAGATTCTTCTCCTGCAGATGAAAGCGTGAACAAATCTTCCTTAGAGCATGCTTCATAGGCCTTCTTCTTCCCCTAACCTGGACGAGCCAGAACCAAGCAGAAAACTACGTAGTCGGGCTCGTCCCTGAGCCCGACCTCGAGGTCAGGGACGACCTCGAGTACGTATATAGGAGATTAGGAGATTAAGTGATTGAGAGATTTCCCTAATCACCTAATATCTTAATATCTTAATATCCTAGTCTGAACGAGCCAAAACCAAAAGGTTTCCCACTTTGCGCAAGACTTTAGAATTTAGATACTAACACCCACTTCAGGGGGCGGATATAGCATTGCTGGGCCAAAATCGATGGATGTTGCTCGACTTGCCCTTCAGGGAGCGCGGAGGACAGCGAAATCTTCACGCATTCCAACAGCTTTTGCTTGGACTCAAGCAGATTCTTGACTTCCTCTTCAGTTCTCATCCACTATACCACCTCGCCAGCCCGCTGTGAAAAGGATCGGCGCAACGAACCGCTTTGCCGCGCAGGGAATAACGTGCTCTGCCTTTCTTCTCCGGCTCACAACTGCCCAGATAACTTCGACCTTATCACCTGCTCCAAAGGGCAATTCTTTAGCTTACCGTTTCTTCTAGGGCCTGCGCGTCTGATTTATATTATGATTGTACCTTTGAAAGAAATTCTAGTCAACTGAGTTGCATAATCTCAATCTTAAGTTTATACTATAAGCTGTCCCCTATGCGATGCGTGTGTAACCTTTTTATAGCAGCGCCATAATTTGAACGGAATATTGGGAGTAGTTAGGTTTCGCTCCGGGTGGAGTTGTGTCTGGTGCTTAGGGAGAAGAAATGATGGTTGCTGGGGGTGATAGCTCCGGAATTGATGAAAGGGAGGGTGAGCCATGGCGAAGGTCTTGATTGTTTACTATTCGAGGACAGGGAATACCAGGCAAATGGCAAAGCTGGTGGAGGAGGGTATTAGGGCTGAGGGGATAGATGTAGAGACGAAGGATGTAGAGGATGTGGAGACGAATGAGTTGCTCAACGCGGAGGGGATTATCTTTGGGTCTCCGACCTATTACGGAGGGATGGCCGCGCCCCTTAAGAAATTGCTGGATGAGAGCGTTGAGTTTCACGGAAAGTTGCAAGGCAAAGTTGGTGCCGCCTTTTCCTCGTCAGCCAATATAGGCGGAGGTAATGAGACGACGGTATTGGGTATATTGAACGCCTTCTTAATTCATGGGATGGTTGTGCAAGGGGATGCGAATGATGACCACTATGGTCCAGTAGCGATTGGCGCGCCTGATAAGAGAGCGAGCCAGCAGTGCCGCAGACTGGGACAGAAGGTGGCAAGGCTAGTGAAGAAGGTTTGTTAAAGAAGTATGGATTTCACGGATGGAATTTACGGTTTTCACTCGTTTAAGAGCAGCGGTCGGATAAAACTTGGATGAAAACAGCGTTATGTCAACAGAGAAGAGGAATTTAATTTCTTAAATTCGGAAAGGAGCGCAATAATGAACGTCTATGAAGTAATAAGAAGCAGAAGGAGTGTTCGCACTTATCAAGAAAAGGCAGTCTCTCAGGAGGCTTTAACCCGGATTCTCGAAACTGCCAGAATGGCCCCTTCAGGAAAAAATCGGCAGCCGTGGAAGTTTGTAGTGGTCACTAATAAGGAGACACGGAAGAGACTGGGAGAGGCAGCCAATAATCAAGATTTTGTTGGTAAAGCTCCAGTTGTCATCGCCGCTGTGGGACTTGAGCCGGAGAAGATAAGGTCCTGTGGTATTCCCGCTGATCCAGTAGATGTTACTATAGCAATCGACCACATGACACTGGCTGCTGTAGAAGAAGGGCTGGGAACTTGTTGGATCGGAGCATTTTCGCAGGAGAAAGTCTGTGAGATCCTTCGAATCCCTTCTTCTTTCAAAGTTATCGCACTCCTTACCCTGGGATATCCAGCCGACTCAGCTGGTGCAAAGATACGAAAATCTCTCCAGGAGATAGTCTGTTATGAGAAATTCTCCTGAACGAACGTGGAAATGGTGTCAGGTCTCAACATATGACATTTTTACTGTGAGATGGGAGAAAGACGTGCGGGTGGAATTCTACACCACCTGCTAAACTGAATCAGCAAAAGCAGAGTTGGAGGGAATTTTGTAAGATCACCCGCAGAATAGTGAGGTAGTTGCCCTATCTTCATGCTTGTGCTGAACTTACCGAAGCCTCGTTTATATTCATCGGTTTCTCTTCCCTTAGTCTGGCTAAGGATAGGCCTTGAACCTCTTAACCTTTTCCGAAAAAGCAATTCCGTTGCTTTATCCGACAGAGTTTGTTTTACACCTAACCCGGACAAGCCGGAAATCCCAATGACCAAATCTCAATTTCAAAACAATTACTCAGGAGCCAGGAGTCAGAATTCAGGAGTCAGAATGAAAAGCGACCCAGCCAAGAATTTTGAAGACTTGATTGTCTGGCAAAAGGCTCATCAATTCGTTTTATCCTTTATTCTGGCTTCTGGCTCCTGACTTCTGACTCCCGAGTAGTTACATTGGTGCTTGGAATTTGTGATTTCAATTCCCTCCCATTCCCCGCCTTCGCGAGGACAAGTTTGCGCAAGACTTCAGATTTTAGTATCTAAACGAGCATTATCTCTTTGGGATTGCCACGAGTTCTGCAAACTCTCGCAATGACAGGAAAAAAAGACCAAACTCTCGCAATGACAAGAAAGAGAAGATACGTTGCACCTCACTCTCGTGAGAAAAAGAGAATGACGAGGGATTAGGAGTGTAAACCTACGTGTCTATCCGGATAAAGTTACTTGACCTTAGACCGCTTCAGTTGACGTAGCGGCACTGGATTAAGTCCTCGTTGCTTAAGATTGGTAATGATTAACGGGAGGGCAGTCAACATAGGCGCGCTGGTGCCAAAGACAGAGTTTGCGTCGTGTAACAGAATGATACTCCCCGCGCTGCTATTCATTGCTACGTGGTGTGCAATCGCTGCTGGATCAATGAGTTTATAGTCTTGTGCATTGCAGGACCATAGCACTACTTCTCCCCGATTAGTACGTCCAGCGCTGAATGTCCGCAGATTGAATATTCCCCACGGGGGACGGAAATATTCAATCGGCTTTCCTATGATCTGTTCCAATGCTTCTTTTCCCTGCCGGATCTCTTGCACCGTCTTTACCGGACCAAGCGACCACTGATGACGGTGATTATATGTGTGATTGCCAATGTCATGACCACCAGTTGCTATTTCCTGCACCAGATTCGGATATCTGTCGGCATGCTTTCCCACAAGGAAGAACGTCGCCTGAATGTTGTGACGAGCTAATACCTCTAATGTGCGGGGTGTATCGACTGGATGTGGTCCGTCGTCAAAGGTGAGCGCTACGCGGTTTACATCCCGCGGTCCATGCCACAGCACTTGACGACGTAAACGATGGAACCATAGATCAGGCAAGATGGTCCATAGACCGGCCAGTGAGAGAGTGATTCCGGTGATAGTCACCAGCGCAGTCATCGCAGTCGTTGATCGCTCTCTTCCCGCTGGTAGGCGATCTTCCCGCCGATGCACGTAAGGTCGATTTCGATCGTATTGATCTCATCGGAACAGCAATAAGGATCGCGCGCCGGCACAACAATATCAGCGAATTTTCCAGGGGAGAGCTCGCCTTTGATCCCTTCCTCAAATGAGGCGTATGCACCGCGTTCTGTGTATGCCTCGATCGCCTCTTTTACGGTAAGACGTTGATCAGGGTGTGGAGAATTAACAGCCCAATGAATTCCGTACAGAGGAGAGAAGGGCATGCAGTCCGAACCGAAGACCAACGGCACGCCGCCACAGCTAACAGTATGATGGGGATCAATCCGTCTATCCCTCTCCTTTCCCAGCGATTTTTCATACATCTTTCCTTGCCCGGACCACTCCCCGACAAAATTAGGTTGCATCGACGCAACGAGGTTTAGTTGTGCCATCTTCTCTATCTGCTCCGGCAAAATAAGCTCGAGATGTTCGATACGGTGGCGCAATTTGCTGCTCGTCCCGGCAGTAGCATGAGCAGCGAGCACAACTGAGATTGCCTCTTCTCCGATCGCGTGGATTGCAGTCTGCAGTCTGGCCTCTTCTGCATCGCATAATATCTTCTCAACCTCGGCAGATGTAAAGTTAAGTCGGCCTTGCTGAGTGCTACCGCAGTACGGTGCATCTAACGCTGCATTTTGCGCTCCGATCGATCCATCGACAAAGAGTTCACCGATACCGCCACAGCGAAGCCAGTGGTCACCGAATCCCGTCTCCATCCCCAGCTCGATAATATGACGCATCTCTTCCAATCGGAAATAAAGCAGGGTGCGAATAGTGAGTGATCCGTTCCGCTTTGCACTCTGGTAAGCACGAAACTGACTCGCACGAACCGCCATATCATGAATCGAGGTTACACCGTAGGAGACAGCGATACGACAGGCAGCGCCGACTGCTGTAACGAGTGTCGTCTGATCAGGCTCGATCTGTTGGAGAAGATCCCATACCGCTTGTTCACGGAGAATCCCTGTTTGCAAATCGCATTCTGTCGCTGGATAGTGATCTTTGACATTACGCAATGCAAGGGTATTCGCACTGATAAGATGTCCATCGATCCGGAGAGCAGCGATCGGATTATGCGGTCCAATTCGGTCCAGCTCCTCCCGGCTTAGATATCGATTATCCGGCCAGCAGCTTTCATCCCATCCCTGTCCGATGATCCATTCTCCTTGTCCACGCGCGCGGATAATATCAGATAACTGCGCCAGCACTCCTTCGCGACAAGAGCAACCAGAAAGGTCGACGAAAAAGTTCTCTCCCAGTCCTAAGTGGATAAAATGAGTGTGCCCATCAATAAACCCAGGAAGCGCAACGCGACCTTTAAGATCGATTATCTCAGTCTGCGGACCGATTAGATATTCTATCTCTTCCCGGCGACCGACTGCGGTGATTATCTCACCGGTAACGGCAAGCGCCGAATGAAAATCGCCTCCAGAAGAAAGAATCTTTCCATCTGTGAATACTAAATCAGCATATGTCATTTTAATTCCTCCTACACAAGTTTACTCGCACAGTAGCAGGGAAAGCAACAGAGTTCGTTGAGTTCGGAAAGAAAACAATGAACTCTATGAACCCTACGAACTCTTTCTGGACTGCGAACCACGAACGGGGACGGTCCCCTTGTTTTCCTGTTTTCCTATATTCTAATCTGTTGCCATCTTCCTTGCTGAAAGTACCACCAAGTAGCCAGCCCTTGGGTAATAGTGGAGATCGTCATTGCCCACCAGATGCCGGTTGTCTGGAAATCCAACAGAAAAGCAAGTATGTAAACTAATGGTAGACGAACGAACCAGCCATGGATAAGAGAGTATTTGAGCGGCGTCATTGTGTCGCCTGCCCCTTGTAATCCTCCGGAAAAGACCATGACCAATGCCAAAAATGGCTGGGAATAGGCCATAATGCGTAAAAAATCGGCACCGATGTCCACTACATATGCGTTAGTTGAAAATATGCTGATAATCGGCCGGGCAAAGAAGAATAGCAGCAGTCCCATTACTGACATAAAGAGGGCGGCAAGTGCTGTTGCAGATTTACTGCTCTGTTTAGCACGTTCTGGCTTACGTGCTCCGAGGTTCTGTCCGACGAGCGTCATTGCCGCAGCACCGAATGCGAGTCCTGGCATAAAAGAGATCGCTTCAATCTGAAAACCGATACTGAACGCTGCTACAGCGTAAGTGCTATGCACCGTCATTGCAACGAACCGCATCAGAATCATAGCGGCACCGCTGCGCACCAGTCCTTGTACACCTGCAGGAAAGCCGATACGGATAATTTTACTGATCAATGTCAGTTGCAATTTGAACCGTTTATGGAGTAGGGTACGAGCAGCAAATCGATCACTTACCAACACCCATAACCCGATTCCCCCACCGACAGAACGAGCGATAACCGTTCCCCATGCTGCACCGATGATCCCCATCTGCGGAAAGAAGCCGATGCCGAAGATGAGAAGATAATTCAATATGATATTGAGAGTATTGATCAGTGCCATAATCTTAAGTGGTGTCCGCGTATCGCCTGCTCCCTGGAGGATGGCATTGATGACGAAATTAAGCCCCATAAATAATAGACCAGCGAAGATGATGCGCAGATAAGGAATCCCCAGTGTAATAATCTCTGGCTCTGCGCCTAACAGGCGGAGGAATAACGGTGAGAAAAGCAGACCGATAGTGGCGAGGAGCGCTGTTACGATAATACTTAAGATCAACGCCTGGTCAACCACACAGGTCGATTGCTCCTTATCCTTAGCGCCGGTGTAGCGGGCGACCAATGCCTGCGCGCCGGTGGAGACGGCCAAAATGAAGATGATGACAACCATCAAGATGAATCGTCCCATCCCCACGGCAGCTAATGGTTGAGTTCCCAGCCGGCCGACCATTATCGTATCAGCGATACCGAGTGTTGTTTGTAGCAGAGAAGTTATAACGATCGGCCACACCAAAAAGAGGACATTTCCCACGTGATTGCCTGTGGTCAGATCTTTTGCAATCTTATGTTCCACTAATTAGCACCTTTGGTCATTATTTGGCAAATAACCCGCAAGCCGTTAATAAGCTCTTCGCTGGTTCGCTCATCGAGCTGAGAAAAGATACCGGTCAGATATTTCTGTTCAATAATGCGCGACAGCTTGGTCTTCAATGCGCTTCCTTCGGCGGTTAATTGCACTGTGACGATACGACGATCAATCTCGTCCCGTCTTCGGGTGACAAGCCCTTTCCCTTCCAGTCGGTCGATGATGCCAGATGTCGTACTCGCTGCTAAGCCGAGACCGCTGCTGATTTTACTGATCGGTTGGTTATCACTGTGCCATAAGCGGACCAAAGTGTGTAATTGCGGAATCGTCAAGTCATGCTTCTCTGCGGTTGCATGATACTCTTGGTGAAGCCGCTTGCGAATCTTACGAATTAAACTGAGAAATTCTTCCGGCCGGTTGAGTGGCATCTCTTCTTGGATTGTCATTCTGTTCCTCGCGGTCTTTTTCGGATACTATTATTTCGCATCCGAATTTATACCTTATTATTTGTAATATCGCAAGTAGAGAACAGGAAGAGAAATTATCTGTCCCTAACCCGGACAAGCCGGAAATCCCAATGACCAAATCTCAATTTCAAAACAATAACCGTGACTACTCAGGAGTCAGAAGTCAGAAGCCAGAATAGAGGATAAAACGAATTGATGAGCCTTTTGCCAAACAATCAAGTCTTGAAAATGCTTGGTTGGTTCCCCTTTCATTCTGACTCCTGAATTCTGGCTTCTGGCTCCTGATTTATTTGGATATTGGTGCTTGGAATTTGTGATTTCAATTCCCTCCCATTCCCCGCCTTCGCGAGGACAAGTTTGCGCAAGACTTCAGATTTTAGTATCTATTACGTGTGTGTGTTTCTAAGCTAAAGATCATTGTCCGCAGCAGCGTTTATACTTCTTTCCACTACCACACGGACATGGATCGTTGCGGCCTGGTCTCTTCTGTACACGCACTGGTGCGGCAGAGAAGAGTGAGTGGCGATCCGCACCGGCTGTTTCCCCACCGTGATAACCACTTATTGCACGTGCACCACTACCAGCGAGCACTGCCTGCTGTGCCGTATTCTTATCGACGCGTGCAGCAAGCAGGTAACGAATGATCTTCACTTGTGAATCATTGAGCATCTGCTGAAACAGACGGAACGATTCCCGCTTGAACTCAACCTGGGGATCGGTGCCGCCATAAGCGGTCAACCCAATGCCACCGCGCAGATCATCGAGAGTATATAAATGGGAGAGCCACCCATCATCAATGATTTTGAGAATTAAAAAGCGACTAATCAGCGGGTATTGGTTTCCCAATCTCTCCCGCTGCTTGTTGAGTGCTGCGACGAGCAGACTTTGTATTGTCACTACCAATTCATCGTAGTCTTTCCCCTCTAGCGTAGCCCGATCAACCGTGACAAAATGTCTAAATTCGTTCACTAAACTGTCGAGATTCCACTCCTCAGGCAGCAGCGAACGATCGACATGTGTTGCCACAAGTTGTTCGCTATAGTCATCAATCAAATCGACGAGGTACTGATCAAGGTCAGTGGTATTAAGCGCGGCACCGTTCGTAGTAGTTGGAATGAGAAATCGATTACGCAGCGAGTAGATCGCCTCCCGCTGTTTAGCGAGGACGAGGTCATATTCGAGCAGCCGTTTTCTGATCTCAAAGTTGCGGCCTTCTACGCGTTTCTGTGCCCGCCGTATCGCGGTGGTAAGCATCGCATGCTCAATCGGTTCTCCCTCTTCCATTCCTATCCGGTCCATCAACGAACCGATCATATCACCGCCGAATATACGTAGCAGATCATCCTCTAATGACAGAAAGAATTGTGATGAACCGGGATCTCCCTGGCGGCCGGCACGACCGAGAAGCTGATTGTCGATCCGCCGTGCTTCATGGCGTTGACACCCGATAACGTGAAGTCCACCGATCTCCGCTACTCCAGGACCAAGTTTAATATCAGTCCCGCGACCGGCCATATTGGTAGCGATCGTAATCGCTCCCCTTTGCCCGGCATCCTTAATGATCGCTGCTTCTCTTTCATGATGCTTGGCATTGAGAACGTTGTGTTCCAATTTGTGCAATTTGAAGAGTTGCGACAGCCGCTCTGATTTATCGATCGAATTGGTACCGATCAATGCCGGACGCCCGGTTTGGTGGAGTCTTTTCACTGTATCAGCAATTGCGGTAAGCTTTCCTTTTTCCGTACGATAAATCACATCGGGCATCGACGTGCGGACCAATGGCGCATTCGTAGGGATTACAACAACATCAAGGCCATAAATCTGTTTGAATTCATCCTCTTCTGTCTTCGCTGTGCCGGTCATCCCGCAAATTCCGCGATAGAGGCCAAAGTAATGCTGCAATGTGATCTGAGCTAATGTCTGACTCTCCCGCTGAACCATCAGTCCCTCTTTCGCCTCCAATGCTTGGTGCAGGCCGTCGGAGTATCTCCGATCAGGCATCAGCCGGCCGGTAAATTCATCAACGATTATCACACGCCCGTCTTTGACAATATAATCGTGTTCCTTCGTATACATATACCGTGCCCGAAGAGCGTTCTCCAAATGATGAAGGATATCGGTATACTCCGGCGAGTAAATATTCTCTATTCGCAGGAAGTCTTCTGCTTTGTGAATACCGACATCAGTGAGGGTGAGACGATGTGCTTCCTCGTCGATCTTAACATCGATCCCAGGTTTGAATTGTGGCGCTAATTTGGCGAACTTGCGGTACAGAGTAATCTTCTCGGCAGTTGAACCAGAGATGATCAGCGGTGTTCGCGCCTCGTCGATTAGGATATTGTCGATCTCGTCAATGATTGCAAAGTCCAATCGTTGTTGCACTTTCTGTTCGGGTGAGATGACCATATTATCACGCAGATAGTCGAACCCAAACTGACTATTAGTTCCATAAGTGATATCAGCCGCATATGCCGCCTTCCGCTGCTCAGGTTCTGTCGTCTCTTGAATCAATCCGACAGTAAGACCGAGAAACTCATATATCGGTCCCATCCACTCTCGGTCACGAGACGCAAGGTAATCATTGACCGTAATAATATGGACTTTACCGGTGAGTGCATTCAGATAGGCGGGTAACGTTGCAACAAGTGTCTTCCCTTCGCCGGTCATCATCTCAGCGATTCGTCGCTGATGGAGAACGACGGCACCGAGGATCTGGACGTCGAACGGCCGCATATTAACAGTGCGAGCAGCTGCCTCGCGAACAACGGCGAATGCCTCTGGAAGGATATCATCGATTGATTCTCCCTCGTTGAGCCGATCTCTAAATACGTCGGTTTTGGATGCAAGTTGTCCATCGCTTAAAGAGCGCATTTGATCCTGAAACGAATTGGTTGCCACCAAATAACGCTGTAATCTCTTCAGCCGCTGCTCGTTTGTCTGCCCAAAGAGATAATCAATTTTGTTACGGAAGAATCCTTGCTTCACCATTTTAATCTCTTTCTTTAGTATAAGGGGAAGATCACCCGCTTGCAAGGCGGGCTACGGTTTATAGCGTTCAAAAAGGAACCTTGTAAGTCACCCTTTCTGTCATTACGAGTCTGTGAAGTAAGCCCGAAGGTTGCGAGTCTGCGAAACAATCTCATTCCTTATAATCCGACAGAGTTTGTTCTACGCCTAACCGAGAATTATCTCGCCTACAACACTATTCCGCAAGAATTTGATTTTCCGTAGTCGATCGTCTAAGATGAAATAATCGAAGTTGGGAAGGAGAAGATATGGGCAAAGAACAAGATGTGTTAGAGAATACGCTTAAACAGATTAAAAAGATACATGGTGAAGGAGCAATAATGTGGTTGGGCGATGGGGCGGCGGCTCTCGCTGTTGATGTGATCACAAGTGGGGCACTTGCCCTGGATATCGCACTTGGAGTCGGGGGAATCCCTCGCGGTCGTATCACAGAGATCTATGGATCTGAAGGAAGTGGCAAGACCACCCTTGCGCTGCACATGCTCGCAGAGACGCAAAAAATAGGTGGAACAGCCGCATTTATCGATGCGGAACATGCACTTGATCCGACCTATGCGCGCACTATCGGGGTCGATATCGACCATCTCCTTCTTGCGCAGCCGAATTCAGGCGAACAAGCACTGGAAATAGTCGAGCAACTTACGCGCAGTGGAACGATCGATATCATTGTCATTGATTCTGTCGCGGCGTTGGTTCCGATTGCTGAGATCGAAGGACAGATGGGAGACACGCAAGTTGGGCTGCAGGCACGGCTGATGTCACAGGCGATGCGGAAATTGGCAGGTGTCATCTCTCAGACACGTACAATCGTCGTTTTTATCAATCAGATCCGCGCGATGATTGGCGCCAGTCGGTTTGGGCCTGCCACCACGACCTCGGGCGGAAGAGCGCTTAAATTTTACTCCTCAGTACGCCTCAACATCTGCAACGCCGAGAAGATCGAAGAGGGCACAGATAGAATCGGTACCCGTGTAACAGTGAGAGTGGTAAAGAACAAAGTTGCTCCACCGTTCAAAGAGGCACAGTTTGACATCATATTCGGCAAAGGGATCGTCAAAGAACGTGAGTTACTCAATGTCGGCGATAAGTTGGGGATAGTTTCTCGCAGTGGATCGTGGTATTCCTTCGAGGGAACTCGCCTTGGACAGGGACTGACAAATAGTTCTCGTTTCCTGAGTGAAAACCCCAAGATTGCTGTTGCTCTTGAACAGGTAGTACGGGAGAAAGCAGGTCTCCCTCCCATAATGACTGAGCAAAGTGCCCTAAGTTAATGAGGAGAGAAAGATTCCGCAACAGCGTGATCCTTGGGATTATCTGATGATCTTGTTACGCCACCGTCCACGTAGCAAGGCAGAGGCGCGGGAACGACTCTATCAGCGAGGGTACAGTGAAGAAGAAATCTCCGCGGTTCTTAAACGGGCTGTCGAGGAACGACTGATCGATGATCAGCTCTTTGCGCGGTTATGGGTGGAGGAGAAAATAGCACATGATCCTCTTTCACGCCGGGCACTGGCTATACAACTCCATGAGAAAGGAATACCTACCGAGATCAGCGATGCGATTTTAAGCGAGCTCTATCCGTTGACGCTGGAAGAGCAACTTGTCAGCCGGCTGATTAACAAGCGACTGCTGCGTTATCAGAGATTATCAATTGAGCAAGCAGAACGACGTTTGATCAATTTTCTCTTGCAACGCGGTTTCTCTCCGGCAATGATAGAGGAGAGAGTAAAGCAGTCAGTTAGCGAATTTTATACCGGCAAAAGTTAAGAGGTTCACGGTTTGAAAAAACGTGAAAAAAGATTATCTCTCGCAACGGCGTAAAGGAAGGCCCAGGCATTAAAAAATTCAACCGCAGAGAACACAGAGAACAGAGAGGATAAGAAATAAATATGAATTTTATTAACGCCCCTATATGGTACGGATGGGGTTCAAACCCGCGCCTACGACTTTTCTTAACCCATCACTCCTTTTCCTCGCTCTGCTCAGTGCTCTCTGTGGTTTATATCAAATTCTGTGGTCTCTTCCCTACTTCGCAAGAATCCAGCGCAGACTTGACCCCATTCTGTCCTGAGTAATAACATGACTATACGAATCGGAATAGGGATAGATTTTCACCGGTTGATACCCGGCAGAGCGCTGATAATCGGCGGCGTACAGATACCCTATCCGACCGGTCTGGCTGGACATTCTGATGCCGATGTCTTGATCCATTCAATCTGTGATGGATTGCTCGGCGCTGCCGGTCTGAATGATATCGGTCATCATTTTCCTTCTTCTGACGAGCGTTATCAGAATATTTCGAGCCTCATCCTGCTCCGCGATGTTGCAAAACTCATCGCTGCAAAAGGATATTCCGTCGTCAATATCGATAGTTGCATCATCGCGGAAAAACCGCAACTCGCCTCATATTTTGATGCGATGAAGAGCCAGATTGCCCCGCTCGTCAATGTCGCGCCAGAGATGATCAATATCAAGGCGACGACACCAGAAGGGATGGGAGCATTGGGACGACAAGAAGGAATCGCTGCTCACAGCGCCTGTCTTATCGAAAAAAGAACCGCATAATATCGTTGTAAGTGATGAGGAGTATCAACACGAGCAAGAGAATAAATCCACCGGTGTGGATCAGACTCTCTACCCGGGGAGGGAATGGTCGTCTTACCACGATCTCATAGAGTGCGAATAGAGCGCGACTGCCATCCAAAGCTGGGAATGGAATCAGATTAAACAGGCCTAGGCTTAAGCTGAGCAGCGCAAGAAAAGAGAAGAATACATGCGGCCCGGCGCGGATACCCTCTCCTACCATGTGAACGATCCCCACCGGCCCGACAACTGCTTCGCCGAGCGGTATCTCTAGAATACTTATATAAATGAGTCTAATAAATGCTCCCAGTTGTTCCACTCCGGCGGAAATTCCGCGGAAGAACCCGAAGCGGCGGTAATTGGCCGGTAATCTCTCGACGATTATGCTGGTAAAGATCTCCTCAGGTGCCACGCCAGTCGTTGTAAGCACTATTTCCATCTCTCTTTCGCCGCGGAGCAGAGTGAGATTAAGCGTATCAGCGGGGAGTATTTGTTCAATATGAAACAAGGCAAGTCTTATCCCGTCTATTCTTTCTCCTTCTATCGCGATGATTCGATCACCTGCCTGTAGACCAGCGTTGGCGAGGAATGAACCTTCCTCTAAGCTTAAAATGCGATTGGTAAATGGCGATCCGATAAGTATCCCGACGGCGTAATGGCCGCGCTCCGGGTCAAACCGAGGCCGAATCAAGTACAATCGAATTTCGCCATCCCGTTGGATGAGAAAATCGATCTCTTCTCCTTTGCTTGCGGCAATAATTGCTGTTACATCATGCGGGTTGTAGATCGGTACACCGTTGAGCGATATGATCGTATCGCCGAATTGTAACTGACCGTGCGCCGGGGTGTCAGGAATCGTTCCAGAGATTCGCTGGTAAGGGATACCGACAATCCAAAAGAGCGAGATAAAGATCACTAAAGTGACTAGGATATTGGCGGCCGGCCCAGCCAAACTGATCAGCAGCTTGACATAACCTGGTTTTGCAGTCAACAATCTTTCGCGTGGAATTGCTGAGTCGACTTCTGCCGACATAGTATCCTCGCCGGCTATCTTCACATACCCCCCCAACGGAAGCATACGGAGGGAATAGAGTGTTTCACCAAAGCGACGCGCAATCAGCCTTGGCCCAAATCCGATTGCAAACTCATCCACATACACCTTAAATTTCTTGGCAATGAGAAAATGGCCCAGTTCGTGCAGACCGACCAACAGGAGAATCGTTATCGCAAAGACAACCAAGGTCATTATTCTATCTCCTTTATCTCCATCTTCAGTACTTGTGTTGTTGCGGCAGTGATTTTGACCTCGTCGGCGAGTCGAATCCCCACTACCCAGATTATCTTCTTGGCGTCACAGAGGAGTGGTATGTGCCGCCGCTCTGCATAAGGAACATGTTCGTCGATAAAAAAATCTTTTAATCGCTTCTCCGTTGCCATTCCCAGTGGTCTAAAGCGGTCACCCGGCCGGCGATTACGGAGTGAAAGCGGCAGCGTGATGCGATCAAAATCAGCGTATTCCGTCTTTGCCGGCGCACTACAGATCTTTGCTAATGTCGGTCTCTTCTCTGTGACCGACAGAGTAAGCGTGACACCTAAATTCGTCAACTTATTCTCACCAATCACAATATTATAATCGAAAATCTTCTCTCTGTCCACTAAGACAGAACTATTACTGTATCCTTGTAGAAGGAGTTTGAGCGTATCTCCCTCTTTTAACGCCGTAGTTTTTGGAAGGTTGAGTTCCCAGCGATTAGAACCGGTATTGATTAAATCGAGCAAGCTTTTGATATGGACGAATTCGATATCTTTCAATGAGTTGCACAGCTTATATAGCGCACCGCGAATGAGCAGTGGCTGCAGAGACGAATCTAAACTACGAAACACGGCAAGATCGAGTGAGATTGCCTGTTGTGACTTGCTCTTGATGACCATCGGCAAGTATTGGTTGGTAAAGAGAGTAAGCGAGTCATTTGCTTGCGTCATGAGGATCTCGGTTCGCTGAATCGTCTTTATGATGCGCGGATTGTAGCGAGTAAGAAGCGGTAGGAGTTCGTGGCGGATACAATTGCGCAGAGAAGTAAGCTCGATGTTTGTGTGATCCTCGCGCCATTGCAGATTCTTCTGCGCGGCAAACGCCTTTACCATTGTGCGTGTACAGGCAATTAAAGGACGAATATAGGGAAGTCGGACCGGCGGAATCCCCCTCAATCCGGAAAGACCACTACCGCGAATAAGATGCATGAGGAAAGTCTCCACTGAATCATCTAACGTATGACCGAGCGCCACTTTGGCTGCGTTTAACTGGTGAGCAGTCTGTGCGAGGAACCGGTACCGAGCAATCCGTGCTCCTTCTTCCAAACTGACCTTTTCACGGTGGCAGAGTGCACGGACATCGCATCGACCGACAATTACTTCCAGTTTGCGGGCTCGCGCGAACTCTTCGACAAACCGGGCATCAGCAGCAGAGAGATCTCCCCGGAGTTGATGATCGAAATGAGCAACTGCCAGATTAATTCCCAACCGATCTCGCAATAAGAGGAGCACCTCAAGGAGAACGATTGAATCACTTCCGCCGGAGACAGCCGCCAAAACCAGCTCGTTCCGTTTGACCATTGAATAGTCAGCAATTATCATTGAAACTTGCTCGATTATTGCATCGGCCGAAGTGTGACATTCAAACCTCATTCTATGCTCCTGGATTGACGATTCCTTGGGGCGTAAATATTTATGTCTATTTAAGTAACCCCCCCGTTCTGTTTGGATCATGGACACGGCAGACAGAAAGGTTGAATGATTCACAGTTCACGGTTCGGAAAGAGTTCGTGGTTCGGAAAGAAACTACAATCCATTTCTTATCCTCTCTGTTTTCTGTATGCTCTATGTCGGTCGTTGTTTCTCTATGTTCTCTGTGGTTAAATTTCCGTGGTTCGTAGTTCAAATCCAACGTTCTGCTTCTTTCTTAATCTCGTTCTGGAACCCAAAACTCAAAACCTAACACCCTCTTCCCTATTTCTTCTTCTGTAATTGCGAGTCTGCGAAGCAATCCTGTTATTTTAGCCTGTCCATACATGTTGTTGTTTGTTTTTAGCCATTTACCATTCACCAATAAGATCGTTGAACTATAAACTCTATAAACTCTATAAAGTCAATAAACTCTTTCTGAGCTACGAATCCTTGTTTCTCCTATTTACGAATTTCGGGTAATGCAAAAATGTGCCCATTCCACAAGTAGTTCTTTATACTGTAAATTAGATAGACAATCGAGAGACAGGCAAGCATCCGCTATATAGGTTTCCGCCATCTTCTGAGTATAAGCGATGCTGTTGGTCTTCATGATCACGGCAACGGCGCCCGTTCATTCTCCGAGACCTCTGCCAGAGAAACCGGCCTGTTTATTGAGCGAGGGCACGAACTGGTGGAGAAACTAATATTTCCGTTCCACCATGAATTGCGCTAACGACCGGAGTTGCTCCTTTGCCGATGGGGAAATGGATGTTTCAACAACTTCGCTAGAAATTAAGCTTCAAATCTTTAAGCAGTTTCTCTAAGGAAATTCTCCTACTCCCCATTTGATGGAAGTTACGCGAGACTGCATCAGAAACTTTCTCATTAACAAAAGAGATAGTTACAGCATCGGCCTCGCCCACAAGCCAGAAAGCAAACCAATTGTCCCCCAACGCTATAGGGCCAGAGTAATTGGGTGGCGATGGTATCAGCCGAAACCGTTCACCCGTCTGTTTTTCTTTTTCCTTCAATGTTACGAGTGTCTCTTTTACCTGTGACGGGTTGGGGTGTTTTTGTACCTCTTCTTTGGTCGCTTGAGCATTGAAAAAGTACAAAAACTGCCTGGTTGTGTCTTGGTCTACCAATTCAATCCATTCTTGTAGCGCAAGGTAATACTCTTTTTCGTAAAACAAGGCCTCATTGATGGGTTGGCCATATTCTCTGGGGCCAAAAACTAGACATGGTGTTTGTTCAAATAGAAACAGTTGCCGTCTGGCTTGTCTGGTAATGCGAGTCCCGAGTTCATACAACTCTTGCCTCGTATACGTACTAATTGGTTCACGAGCCAGCATTCGACTTATTTCTGCGATGATGCCTTCCTTCATCCGTTTCTTTAAGTCTCTCAGTGTATCATAGTGCACGTAAAAAGGGATGTAGGGGACACTTTCTCCCCAATCTGCCCTGTCAGTGCCCTGAATGCCATGGAGGAATTTACGAAGATCTGCATCTCTTTCCTCCCCGCAATGAAGTGTTTTCACAAAGATAAGTATGGGTCTGTTATTAGAAATGGCCTCGTCAAACTCCTTTTTCACTGCTGGGCGCAGTGTTTTCCATAAAATCAGAACAAATATGTCACAGTTTTTGACTTCGTCAATGTATACGGCCCGGCGATCCTTGCTCCTAGCCGACAATCCTTCAAACATAACTGGTTCTAACTGTAACTCCAGGATCGCTATCTTGGCTATTTCCCTATCATACTCAAGCTCCCGCTTTGTTTGGGATGAACTAACAAATACCTTAAGCTTACTCATCGTTATAACAATCCTTGCAGTAGTATCGCTAGGAATCTCTGTGGATCAAATATTGTGCCCATTCCAAAAGCAGCTCTTTATGCTGTAAGTTCGGCACGCGTTCCAAGCAAAGGGCAGCATCTGCCACGTAGAACTCCGCCAGCTCTTGAGCACGAACTACTCCGCCTAGCTTTATTATTAAATCAGTCGCCTTGGTGATCTCCGCTGGTGTTGCCGATACATTGCCCACTGTGCTCATTAGAACGGTCCGTTCTTTCTCGTTCGCGTTAGCCAAGGCATGATATAATAATACAGTCATTTTGCCTTCTCTTACATCGGAACCTACAGGTTTGCCAAGAATCTCTTCGCTGCCAATGAGACCCAAAATGTCATCGCGAAGTTGAAAGGCTGTCCCGCATTTGCCTGCAAATTCTGAGAGAGTTCTTACTGCTGGGTGTTCCGGGTCACTAACATTGAGGCCGATCATTGCCCCTGCCAGGCCCGCAAACCGAAATAAAGCTCCTGTCTTTTTCTCCAACATATCAATGATGCGATCAATATCGAGTTTATCAATCGGCAGCTTCGAATATTGAATATCAAGCATTTGCCCTTCGTCCAGCGCATTTTGGACATGTCCGAAAAGATCGTTTGTTAGAAATGTAACTAGCTTGGGATCTACTGCATCGGTGTGGAAGAGATTGCCCAATAAAGACACCGACCATCCCTGTAGGATATCTCCGGCAAGTATCCCAACGGAAAGGCCATAATGCCTTGCTTCCTCTTCCGGATAGCCCATCTCATTCAAGGCTCGTCGATAGAACTCCTCATGCACGGTTGAATGGCCACGCCTCCGGTCGTCCCTGTCAATGATATCGTCATGGATAAGCGTCCAGGTGTGGTATACTTCGACTGCTGCTGCTGCTGGAAGCGCTATTTCTTCATCTCCCCCGACTGCCTTGCAGGCCAGAAACACTGTGGCAGGGCGGAGCGATTTCCCGCCCTTACTCAGGTAATGTAACGCTGCTTCTTGCATGTGACAGGGTTTAAAGTCTCTCTTTGCAGTATCTGACAGAAGATAACTGGTGATTTTTTCCCGATATTCTGTCAGGAGCGCCATTAATTTCATTTTTGGTTCTTCTCCAATTTAGTTGCTAAAAAGGATTCAAGGATTCAAGTGCTTATTATCTTAAGGATTTTATCTTAAGGATTCAAGGGTTCAAGTGCTTATTTTTTAGTAAGGATTTTATAAGCATTTCCCTCGAATCCTTACCCCGTACTTGATACGGGGCTTGATCCCCCTCGAATCCTCATAATCTTACCAACTTTTGGGAGATGATCCACTTTTCATAAATCCACCGTTTCTGCACACATCTTATTGCTGCATTTAAGGACGTCTCCTTTTTTGACAAGCACCCCTTGCCGGCAGTCCGGACAGATTTTAACCGGCATATCGCTCACAGCGAATTTGCAGGCAGGATAGGTGTTACAACCGTAAAAAACTTCTTTGCGTTTGGAGGAATATTTTTCGACAATTTCGCCAGCGCCGCATTTAGGACAAAGAATACCGGTTGAGACAGAGAAAGTCTCTTTGCACTGAGAATTCACGCAGCGGAGATAGCGACCGTATCGTCCATGGTGCAACGCCATTTGAGCACCGCATTTAGGGCAAATAATCTCCGTTGGCGGTTTATTGTCCAATTTCTCCAGGACAGAAAGAACTTCTACTTTTTTCTCTGCATACCGGTAATCAAGGCTGGGCGGCAAATTTTGCGTTGTTTTACACTGGGGGTAGTTGGAGCATCCAAGAAAATGGGTTCCTTTCCAATAACGGAGTTCCATCGGTCCATTACATTTTGGGCAGAGGCTGTCAGTAAAAATTTGAAATGGCTTGCCTTGTTGGTCAAACAGTCCATTTAATTTCTCTATTTGGCGGGAGAATGGCTCGTAGAACTCTTTGAGTGCTGTCACTCGATCCATCTCTCCTGCTTCGATGAGATCGAGATCTTCCTCCATATGAGCCGTAAAGGCAATCGCTACTGTCTCAGGAATATGCTCTTCAAGAAAGTCTGCTACAACGCGGCCGAGTAAGGTGGGACGCAAACTTCCTTTCTCCTTGATAACGTAATTCCGGTCTTGAATGGTGGAAACAATAGAAGCGTATGTACTGGGACGGCCAATCCCTGACTGCTCCAGCAGACGAACCAATCCTGCTTCAGTGAACCGCCGTGGCGGTTCGGTAAATTTTTGCATTGCTTCTACTTTTTCAAGTAGCAGAGAGTCGCCTTCTTTCAACCAGATAGGAAACAGCGGTTCAGCTTTTTCCTTACCATCGATCTTACTTGTCTCAAGGGCAAATTGGGTAAATGCCTTTTGAAATCCATCAAAGAGTAAGTTGCTGCCGGTTACCTCCAGGGTATATTGATCAGCGGAAATTACTCCTTTACGCTGGAGATAGATTGCCGGAGTCATCTGCGTGGCGAGGAACCGTGCGAAGATTAATTTATACAATTTCAATTGATCAGGAGAAAGGAACGACGCTATCTGCTCTGGACTGCGGGCCGGTGATGTCGGTCGAATCGCTTCATGTGCATCTTGTGCTTTTCGTTTGTTCTTGTAGTGACGAGCGGTCTTGCTCAGATATTCCTCCTCAAACTGATCTTTGATATAGGCACGTGCTTCAGAGAGAGCAGCAGTGGAAACCCGTACAGAGTCGGTCCTCATATAGGTAATAATTCCGGTAGTCTCTCCCGCAATCGTTACTCCCTCATATAATTCTTGTGCTATCTTCATCGTTTTGTTAGGAGAGAACCCTAAATTAGACGCTGCCGCTTGTTGCAATGAACTCGTAATAAATGGTGGCTGTGGATGTACACGACGTTGCTGCTCTGTAACCGTTTCCACAACGATCTGTGCTTGCTGGAGATCTCTTTTGATTTTTTCTGCTTCCGCAGCAGTCGATATTTTGATCTTCTTGCCGTCTCTTCGCGTCAGCTTGGCGGAAAATGGCTTTCCATTACGTAGTGAGGCAATAATTTCCCAATACTCTTGGGCAATAAATTGCTCGATCTCTGCTTCGCGATCACTGATAAATCTCAGCGCCACCGACTGAACACGCCCGGCACTCAAGCCTTCATACTGATTTCCGGTAAGCGCCTTTGAGAGGAGAGGACTTGCGAGGTAGCCGACCAAGCGATCCAAGACACGGCGGGTTCGCTGCGCTTCCACCTTGTTCGTATCAATCTCCTCCGTCTTACTGAGAGCCGCCTGAATCGCTCTTTCGGTAATTTCATTGAAGACCAACCGCCGGAAAGACGTCTCTTTTGGCGCAGCTTTACGCAAAACCTCAAACAGGTCATAGGCGATCGCTTCTCCTTCGCGGTCATGATCAGTGGCAAGAATTATTTCATCGGCTTGCTTAGCCGATTTTTTTAACTTTATAATATGTATTCCTTGGACAGTGACGAATTTAGGTGCGAAATTTTTATCGATCTCTACTCCCAATTCCGTCTTTGGTAGATCGCGGACATGTCCTCGCGATGAAAGGACGTGATACTCTTTATCAAGATAACGGGCGATCGTCTTTGCCTTTGTCGGTGATTCAACGATAACTAATTTTGACAATTTTAATGACTCCCTATCAAAAATTTTGCTGATTATAAAAGAGAATGGTAGGTAAAATCAACGAGCAATCATCTCGGCCAGAGCCCGCTCATATTGTTGTGCCATCAACGGTGAAGAGATCATAAAGTCGGCGGACGACCGGTTACAAGCAATGGGAATATTCCATACGACAGCGATTCTGAGCAACGCCTTGACATCCGGATCATGCGGATGTGGTTGAAATGGATCCCAGAAAAAGACGAGAAAGTCAATCTTCCCTTCGGTGATCTTTGCTCCGACTTGCTGGTCACCTCCCAAAGGCCCGCTGGCAAACCTAGTGAGAGCGAGGCCAGTCTTTTCTATGAGCATCGCCCCGGTTGATCCAGTAGCATACAGATTGTGACTCGCAAGTAAATCGCGATTAGAAACTACCCAATCAAGCAGCTCGGGTTTCTTGTTATCATGTGCGATAAGCGCGATATTTTTCTTGCTCTCCATTGTGAGTATATTTTGCATGATCTGTTCTTCTCCTTAACCGACCGGTTTCGCTAAGTGTAGATCAAAGGAGCGGGAAAGGCAAATGATGGAAGGAGCAAAGAATGATAGCTGATGGAAATTATACATTCAACGACCTCGATGAAAGTGCTTTTGCACTCTATCCTGCTCAATGATCTATGGCTACACCTCTCATCTCTATTGCAGAAAGAGAGATTGATCGGGTATAGTTCTTGCACCGGTCATGGTTGGAAGAGAGAGAAGATAGGAGAAGAAGTGAATAATAGGTTGAAGATCGATATCGCTAAAATATTCAATGTGCATCCGTTTGCCAGAGAGATTATCGAGCAGTTAGAGAACGCCGGATTCGAGGCGGTTATCGTCGGCGGTGTGGTGCGAGATAGTATTCGTGAGTTGATCGAAGATGATTATCAATTCCTCCCCGACGATATCGATATTGCAACTTCTGCCCTGCCGACGGAAGTAAAACAGGTCTTTTCCCATCTCAAAATCATCTCTGTAGGAGAGGAGTTTGGAGTGTTGCTCCTCGTTGCCCCTGATGGCAGAGAGTACGAGGTAGCTACGTTCAGAGTTGAAGAAGGCTATGATGGTCGTTGGCCGGCTGAAGTGGAACTTATCCGCGACCTCAAAGGAGATATTCTACGGCGTGATCTTACAGTCAACGGGCTTGCCGCTACTGGTGACGGATGGGTCATCGATTACGTTGGTGGCATTGCTGATCTAAAGAAGAAGGTGATTCGCGCGATCGGTGATCCAGAAAAACGGTTTGCAGAAGATTATCTGCGTATGATGCGGGCGATCCGCTGTGCTTGCAGCTTGAAGGGAACAATCGATCATGATACGAGCGCCGCGATCCGTACCAATGCCGCTCATATCTTGTCGATCTCATGGGAGAGAATCTCTGACGAATTATTTCGTATTCTGTGCACTGACAGCAGTTTTTACGGTCTCCAATTGCTCGATGACCATGGGCTGCTCAGCTATATCCTCCCGGAAGTCACAGCGACCAAAGGGGTGGCTCAACCTGAGGAGTACCACCCAGAAGGAGATGTTTACACCCATACACTGAGAGCAATCGATGTCGCCGATGGTTTTGTTAAAGATCCGGTCGTCAAACTGGCTATCCTGCTGCATGATATCGGCAAGGAATATGCTTATAAGCAGAGCGGAGGGGCTAACATGGGAGGACATTGCGCAGTGGGAGCGCGGATGGCAAAGGAAATTGGCAAACGTCTCCGCTTGAGCCGGGATGATATGGCGCGAATTGATTTTCTCGTACGTCATCACATGCGAATCGCTGATTTCCCCAAGATGGGGCGTGGCAAACAGATCCGCTTCATCAGCGAGGGAGCGGTCAAGAATCAACAGAGAATGGCGCAGAGATTCCCTCTTTTCTTCGACCTTCTTAAGGTATTGATCGCCGATTGTGAAGCGAGCGCTCATCGCTCAGCAGGTTGGCTACCGATTATCTCCGAGACTCTGCGCGTCATTGACCATATCGATCGCGTTTGCGGACTGAACAGGGCGCGGGAGATTATCAACGGCCATGATATCCTTGCATTAGGAGTCAAACCCGGGCCGCAGATCGGGCAACTGTTAGAATCGATTCACGATCGAATCCTTGCCGGCGAAATCACTTCCCGGCCGCGAGCGCTCTCAGAAGCGCGACGATTAGTTCACCAAATTTAGGGAAGAGTGTCCTCGTCTTCTCGGTCAACTCAAACTAAAGTAAAGTGAATAGTAACTATTCAGCGATCAAGGATAAACAAGGAGATATGGGCAAGAGAAAAATATAGGTCGCGAGATTTATGGACCCAATAACTCTGAAGAACTTTATCCACCAGTGTGCCTGCCGCTGGAAGAGTGGTACATCGATATGGCAAAGAATACTTCTCTTAATATCAGTCGCGATCTTACATTGAACCTTGAGGAGATCATCGGGCAATGTATTGCTATTCTCGGTATACGCGGTTCAGGAAAATCAAATACCGCTGGTGTGATCTTTGAAGAGTTACTCAAACAGAATTATCCATTGACCATTGTCGATATTGACGGTGAATACTTCGGACTCAAAGAACATTTTGAAGTGCTAGTCATCGGATCCGGCGACAACGTCGATATCGAAATCGATTTGGAAAGCGCAGCTGAAATCGCTGAAATCAGTTTAGAAAAAGGCATTCCGCTTGTGCTTGATTTAAGTAGTTACCTCACCGAGGAACGGAATGAATTTCTCAAAAACTACCTCAAGCGTATCTGGAGCCTGGCCGGAAAACTACGACGTCCTTATATCATTGGTATCGAGGAGAGTCACGAATTCATCCCACAGGGAATCAGAACCGAACTTAAAGAGCTTATTGCGCGCATCGCGCTGCGCGGCCGCAAGCGTGGTTTAGGAGCGATCATTATTTCACAACGCAGCGCAAAAGTGGAAAAAGATGTCTTAAGTCAAGCAGGAATGCTCTTCCTCCACCGTGTCGTCCATGAAGCTGACATGCGAGTCTATTGCGACCTCCTTCCCTGGAGGAAAAATGAAGTCAAAGAAGTGATCAGCCATCTTGGGACAGGTGATAGCGTGTACGTAAATGGAGAGACAATTCTTCCTATCTATGTTCGAGAGAGGGAAACATTTCATGCTGGTTTTACCCCTTCCCTGACGGTGATCGATACACCTCAACTTAAACAGGTCAGTCAATCGATTGTCGCTGCGATTAAACGAGCCAAAACCGAGAAGAAAGACTCTCAGGAAGAAACCCTGAAAAAAGAGATTATTCAGATCAAGGAAAAGCTGGCGAAGAAAGATCAGGCTATTCAGCAGTTAGAAGAAGTAGCCCGTACTTTAGGATATATCAAATTTGAAGTCCCGTCTCTCGTAACTGCAACAAACCAGCAGCTATCTACCAATGCGGAGCCGATAGCAAAGTTACAGGAAGAGCGACAGAACGCAAAGCAGAGTTTGTCAACCGATGCATTATATAAAAACGTAATGAGCGCAGCAGAACCTGTTGTAATAGATCAAAACAAGACAAACGAACAACAGAATGGACTCCCATTGGCTGTCATACGCCATATTGAGAGCATAACAGCACGAGTAGGCAAGAGAGATATTCCTGAACGTCGTCTCCTCTCTTTTCTTATCAACCGTGCTCCTGCGATCTACTCCGTTGCTCAATTGGCCGGATGGACTGGTTGTGCTCCTGAAATTATCGCAACAATTCCTTTGCAAAACTTGCTCAATCTTAATTTAGTCGTTCGGGAACGACGAATCGGTGGATACCATTACCGGAGCAATCTCAAGCCGTTTGTATTAAAAGAGTTCAGTATCTATCAGCCCGATATCACGGAGAAAGAATTTCATCTGATCACCGTCATCCTTAAAAAAAAGCTTACTGCTCTGGCGGAAAAATAGTTCGGGGACGGATTGTGGTTTGGAAAGAAGTTCATAGAGTTTGTTGAGGTCATTGGGACAGAAGTGGCTTGTGGCCAGTAGTCTGTAGGGGCACGGCAGATAGCATTCAGCAATCAGCTCTCAGCCATCAGCAACTTGCAGTCAGTTGGGAAATAACATGTAGCGGCACACCATGCCGTGCTCCTACCGAAAATCACAACGATATCTTCACAAAGACCCGCGGGTGGTTCAGAGCCAGAGTCCGTCATTGCGAGTCTGCGAAGCAATCCCGTTCGTAGAGGAGAGGTGACTGGTTGCTGGCTTCTGTCTACTGTCTACCGGCTTCTGATTCGAGATTGCCACGAGTTCTGCGAACTCTCGCAATGACAAGAAAAAGAAGACGCGCCGCACCCCCTCTGTCATTACGAAGACCTTTCTCCGTTCACCTCTTCTTCGCTCCGCTCAGCGCTCTCTGTGGTTTCTTTCTCTACTTCGCAAGAGTCAAGAAGAGGCTTTCTCCCATTCTGTCCCTCTTACCCCCTGTTTTTACAGGTTTAGCAGCCTGTCGATCTGCGCCCGATCAAACCCCACAACGATCGTTCCATCGATATCGAGAACAGGAACTCCGTATTGACCGCTCTTATCGATCATTTCTTGTGCGCTTTCCATATCTGCTGCAACATCGACTTCTTCAAAGGTGACGTTATGGTCGTTTAGATACTCTTTGACTGCATGGCACCATGAGCAAGTTGGGGTTGTATAGACAATAATATTATGTTTCATTATTCCTCCAATTATTTTTTGTTCCTATTTACTGGTACTGCCAAATAAGTTGTTTTGCTATCGTTCTTTACGTTAAGATTATAGCTTGATAAGTAATGTCGATCAATTAAATATTGGAGAAATCATGGGAGAAACACGAATTCACTTAATAGAAGGAATGCAATTTGTTGGCACAGGAAGTAGCGGCCATAGCGTGTTGATGGATGCATCGCTAAAGGTCAGCGGCGGTAAAGACAGTGCAGCGCGGCCAGTTGATCTGCTGTTAATCGCGCTGGGTGGCTGTACCGGCATGGATGTAATCTCTATCTTGCGCAAGATGAAAACTGAACCTGCAGCATTCTCAATCAAAATCGATGATGAACGGGCAGAGGACTATCCACATGTAGTGACAAAGGTACATATCACCTATTATGTTACCAATGACGTTCCAGAAGAAAATCTTAAAAAAGCGATCGACTTATCGCTCAGTAAGTATTGCCCAATTGCCAATACCATCGCTGGTGTAACGAAGATAACCTCCAGTTACGAGATTGGAACTAACCTTCGAGGATAAAGTCTCTTAACTGCTGCCGGGCTGAGCTTCTTGGGACGAGGGGTGCAGCCACCCACACCTAAAGCGGGGTGGTTTACTATGCGGTGGACGTCTCTTTTTGCAAACAGCTCCCTGAGTCGCTATTTTCCCCGGTATTACCATTATCCTATCTCTTCTCGGCTTCAATCTATTGGGCGATGGCCTACGTGATCTTCTTGACTCAAAGCAATCCCATTTTGATTAGCGAATCGGGTGGTATAACTTTTCCCCGCACTCTACCCAGTAACTTTTCCACTTTAAAATAGTGTACAATAGAGCGCATACTGGAACAAGGAGTTAACGCTATGAAAGATACACGCACCAAGATCGTGTGCACGATTGGTCCTGCTTCGCGTGATGAGAGAATATTGCGGAAGTTAATCCGTGCCGGAATGGATGTAGCACGAATTAATTTCTCACACGGGACGCAAGCCGAGCATGCAAAGGACATCGCTGCGATCAGATCTATCGCACAGGAAGAGAACCTGCCTATTGCAATTATGGCCGATCTGCAGGGCCCTAAGCTTCGTATCGGAATAATTAATCCTGAGCCGCTCGTTCTGAAAGAGGGTGATTTGATCATTCTCACTTCTTATCCGGCGACCGGCAAGGATAACCGGATAAACCTCCCTCACCCAGAACTGATTAGTGACGCTCGCGTCGGGGATCAGCTCTATCTTGACGACGGTACTTTCGAACTTCTCGTCGTAAAGCAACACGCTGACGAGCTCGTCTGTAAAGTTATCACGGGAGGTAATCTCTGTTCCCAAAAAGGGATCGTTATTCCACGCAACAGGCCGCGTGATAGATCACCGATTTCTGCTATCACACCTAAGGACCGAGAGGATACCCTATTCGCACTGAAACATGGTGTTGATTTTATTGCTCTCTCGTTCGTGCGCAGCGTGCAGGACGTTGAGGCGCTCCATATGCTGATCGATTATGAGAACGCCAAACAGGAGAATATCGCGATCGTAGCTAAGATCGAAAAACGTGAAGCATTGGATGATTTTGACGCTATTCTTGCTGCAGTAGATGGAGTAATGGTTGCCCGTGGAGACCTGGGGGTAGAGATTTCAGTCGAAAATGTCCCGTTTTATCAGAAGGAGATTATCCGCAAGTGCAACGCGGTGGGAAAACCAGTGATCACCGCAACCCAGATGCTGCAATCGATGATGAGTAACCCAAAGCCCACTCGCGCGGAAACGAGCGATGTCGCAAATGCGATACTCGATGGAACCGACGCTGTGATGCTCTCCGGAGAGACAGCAGTAGGAAGTTACCCGGTCGATGCGGTGGTGATGCTGGCGAAGATTTCCGCCATCGTCGAAGATAAGATGCTCTCTTGGGTGGACGCGGTGAGTTTTGCTGATATCGAGCGTACACAGCCGATTACAGATGCGATTAGCGATGCAGCGGCAACGATCGCCAGGAATCTCGGTGCACGGCTGATCGTCACCTCTACCTGGAGCGGATACACAGCTCGGCAAGTGGCAAGAGAGCGACCGCGAGAACCGATTCTTGCCTTAACCTCTAATGAAACAACCTATCGACGGCTGGCATTGACATGGGGAGTGACTCCGGTGCTGCTGGCGCCATATCAAGATATTGATAAGATGTTCACAACGATTGATAACATCTTGTTCCAGATGAATTTAGCCGTACCAGGCGATCTCGTCGTCGTCACTGGTGGAGTTCCGCTAGGCGGCAGCGGACGGACCAATTTTCTGAAAGTGCATCAGTTGTAAGATCTTAAGAGTTCATTTAACTTACTGTAACCAATCAGGTGCAAAGCCTGTCCTGAGTTTATTGACGGGTTTCGGGGTTTACGGTTCAAGGCCTGTCCCTTTTGCCTGCGCCGGAATACGACTATGGCCAAGATTGTTGCTTCGGGATTGCTTCGCGGACTCGCAATGACAAGTTCTGGCTCTGAACCACACCACTCCATTGGCTTTGTCATGCCTGCTGCTTTATAAATAATGTTGTAGAAACGCCAGATGGTAATCTTTCAAAAGATATGAGGTAGCTAAACGGTGTGTATACCCAGTCATTCAATAAGAGAGATAATAGAGTTGGTCATCTATTTCAAGGGAGATATAAAGCAATGCTTGGACTGTTGGACTGGGTGCTTGGATAATCTTCGATACAAAGAGGAATTGCCGTGAAGGAATACTCTGAACAAGAGCTTGAGAAGCTTGCTCCCAATGGGGGAGATGAATACAATCGGCTGGTTTTCGAAAAAAGCCCATATCTTCTCCAACATGCGAAAAACCCAGTGAACTGGTACCCCTGGGGAGATGAGGCGTTTGAGAAAGCGCGCCAGGAGGACAAACCAATATTTTTATCCATCGGCTATTCAACCTGCCACTGGTGTCATGTTATGGAACATGAGTCGTTTGAGGATGCGGCAGTGGCGAAATTGATGAACCAGGTATTCGTTTCTATCAAAGTTGATCGAGAGGAGCGCCCGGACATTGATAATATTTATATGACCATCTGTCAGATGATGACCGGCGGAGGTGGCTGGCCGCTGACGATTATTATGACACCGGACAAACAGCCTTTCTTCGCCGGTACCTACATTCCCAAAGACGATCGTTACGGACGCTTGGGCATGATGACGCTCATTCCGCAGATTCAACAGATTTGGTCAACGCGCCGCCAACAAGTATTAAGTGCAGCCCAACAGATTATCACAGAATTGCACCAGCCAAAAATTAGCTCACCGGATGATGAATTGGATAAATCTATACTTAAAGAAGCCTACGCCGAACTCGGACGTCGCTTTGATTCTCGTTATGGCGGTTTTGGCAGTGCTCCCAAATTTCCATCCCCGCATAACTTGCTTTTCTTGCTTCGTTATTGGCAGCGAACGAGGGAGGAACATGCCCTGGCGATGGTGGAAAGAACCTTGCAGGCGATGCGACGCGGGGGTGTATATGATCATGTCGGGTTTGGTTTTCACCGTTATTCCACCGATCATCAATGGCTTGTCCCTCATTTTGAAAAAATGCTTTACGATCAAGCGATGTTGGCCATCGCTTACACGGAGGCCTACCAGGCGACCAAGAAATCAATATACGCGCAAACAGCACGGGAGATTTTTACCTATGTCCTGCGGGATATGACTGATCAAAAAGGCGGGTTTTATTCTGCTGAGGATGCTGATAGCGAAGGAAAGGAAGGCAAGTTTTACCTTTGGACTACCGACGAGATTCGTCAAGCGCTTGGGGACGAGGAAGCCGGTCTGGTGAGCAAAGTCTTTAATCTGTCTGATAAAGGTAACTTTCACGAAGAGGGCACGGCTGAATTGTCGGGAACAAATATCTTGCATCTCCGGCGACCTTTATCCGATGATGCCGTAGAACTGGGAATTTCCGAGAATGAATTATACCAACGATTAGAATCAGCGCGAGAAAAATTGTTTGAGGTGCGCGAAAAACGCATTCACCCCTATAAAGACGATAAGATCCTTGTGGATTGGAACGGTTTGATGATCGCTGCTTTCGCTAAAGGTGCGCAAGTATTCAATGAGCCGGATTACGCCCAGGCAGCTATGCGCGCCGCCGATTTCATCTTAGAACAGATGACCGGTCCTGATCGTCGGTTATTTCATCGTTATCGAGATGGCGAGGCGGCTGTTTCCGCCTATGTGGATGACTACGCATTTCTGATTTGGGGATTATTAGAACTCTATGAAGCTACTTTTGCGGTCCGTTATTTACAATTTGCGCTGGATTTCACTAAAGATTTGTTGACTTTCTTCTGGGATAAAGAACACGGCGGCTTGTTTTTTACGGCTGAAAATAGTGAGAAGCTGATCGCGCGACAAAAACAGATTTACGATGGTGCTGTGCCATCCGGCAATTCTGTAGCGGCGCTCAATCTGTTGCGCTTGTCGCGCATGACTGCCGCAAGCGCGTTTGAAGACAAAGCCTGGCAAATTAGCAAAACTTTTGCTGATCAGGTGAAGCAAATTCCCATTGCCTATACTCAACTGTTGTCAGCTTTGGATTTTGGATTTGGCCCATCGTTTGAGGTCGTAATTGCGGGAAGATCATCATCAACGGATACTCAGGACATGGTGAATGCTATCCGCAGACAATTCTTGCCCAATAAGGTTTTGCTGTTCGTTCCCAGTGAGGCTCCATCACCAGCCATCACTAAAATCGCCGAGTTTACAAAATATCAGACAAGTATCGAGGGCAAAGCTACCGCTTATGTATGTCGTAATTACCTGTGCAGTGCGCCAACGACGGATATTACAAAAATCCTTGAGTTGATGCAAGAATAAATCGAACTCATTTCCTGATAAGAGGATTGGGCAAGGCAGGCAGTGAATGGACCTTAGTCTACCTGATGCACAACATCAAGAAAATCTATGCCAGAATTATGGCCGAAAAAAAGGGGGTGATCTGGATGGCTTGACAAGTGCATTTCAGGCAGCGTATAATTCTGCTTCAGCAGCGTATAATTCTGCTTCAGGAAGGGGGGGTATTCTTCCAGCTCAGGAGAGGGTATGGAAGGAGAAAAACGGAGGTTACCGGCTGATCTGGTGGTAGCTAAAGTTAGAAGGAGAATTCCAGCTCATTCAAAAGGTCGAGTTTTTAGACAGCTTCTACAATAAGCAACGCATAAATGGAGGTGTGAATTATGAATGAGATTTGTTGCGAATTAGGATTACAAGTTGGGCAGGGTGTCCCTAACTTCAAGCTCGATACATTCGAGCCGACAAAGGGAGATTTTGGGGAGATAAGCCTTGAAACATTAAAGGCAGATAAGAAATGGACGATCCTTTTCTTCTATCCTGCTGCATTTACCTTTGTCTGAGCCACTGAATTTGCTGCTCTGGCAGAGCAGTATAACAGATTCAGAAAAATGGGTGCAGAGGTAATCACTGTCAGCACCGATACAAAGTTTGTCCAGCTTGCATGGCAGAGAGAAGAAAAGATGCTTAAGGATGTCAAATATCCTATGGGCGCCGACCCAACAGGAGAATTATCGAGGATGTTCGGTGTCTATGACGAAAAAACAGGGCTCGCATTAAGAGGGACATTTATAATCAGCCCGGAGGGAAAGTTATTAAACTCCGAGGTCAATTTCTACAACATGGGCAGAAATATTGATGAACTCATGAGAAAATTCAAGGCAAATCTGCATCTTGCAACGCACACAGAAGAAGGTTGTCCATCAAAGTGGAAAGAAGAAGGGGACAAGACGCTTATACCTTCTCCCCAAATGGTTGGAAAGGTTTATGAAGCATACGAGGGCAAATAATTAGAGTAAGTGTCACTTGTTCTAGGTATTAAGACGAAAGGCAAAGTTCCCTTCATCGTCGGGAGTGGCGGCATCAAAAAGATAGGGAAAGGGAAAATTTGTGGACTATACAGTCAAAATAGGTGGCGAAGCAGGACAGGGCATACAGACCATCGGTGATACCCTTACAAAGGTCTTTTCGCGGTTTGGTTATCATGTGTTTTCGCATCAGGACTATGAATCCCGTATAAGAGGCGGACATAACTTTTTTCAAATAAGGTTTTCCGACGAACCCGTAACAGCGCCGAGAGAAAAATAGATATTTTAGTCGCCCTTGACAAGGAAAGCATACAACAACACGAAGATGAAATATCGGAAATCGGACAAATAGTCTATGACTCACGAGCTATAAAACAAAAGCATGATAAACCGCATTTTTTTGATATACCATTTATGAGCCTCGCTATTGAGCATGACGGCAACAAAATAATGGTTAATACAGTCGCCACCGGCGCAGTGCTCGGAATGTTAGGGATGGACATTGACAATCTAATCGGGATAATAAAAGATGCGTTCGGGAAAAAAGGCGATGAGGTTATAAATGCTAATATTATTGATTATTGCATAATTAATGGAGCACTCCCAGACGTTTTAACGAACCAACCCTGCTGTTTGGAAAAAGGATCGAAGAAGATCTGTTTGCCTTTGGGTATTGCTGATAGAGGCGCCGACCAGGCGGCCAAGTTGTTCGATCTCTTCGGGTGCCAAGTTGACCAAGTCGGTATACTTGCTGTGATTCCAAACCTGTTAGAACTAGATTAAGGTCAGGCGCATAGGCAGGTAGCCTTTGAACACGGACGGTCTTGGGGTGAGCTTCCAGGTATTTCCACAGTCTTTTTGCCCTATGGACA
>JAJHSB010000045.1 GCA_022684035.1 Candidatus Acetothermia bacterium
ACATCATCTTATCTAATCGCTCCCGAATATTGGTCCTGTCCAGTACAGCACCTATCAAGGCTAGACCCGAATGACTGGAAAGTTGTTCATCTCCCTGCACTATCTCGAAACGCATCTTCACCTTTAGGGTGAAAGTCTTCAACGGCTTCCACACACTCGGGTATAACCGGTTTCAGATACGAAATGCAAGGAAAAGTCCAGCTATCCTCACGGATTCAGGCTCAAGTTATTACTGTTCATTCCTGCTTGTGCGTCACCGCACGCAGACAGGTCAAAAAATATACTACAAAACGATATTTTGTCAAGACTCATTCTTTTACAGTGCGATTGAATCTCTCAACCATCCCGTAGTCCAAGGATATTGGAACTTAATCGTGCGGTCTTTTATCTCATCTACCTGTGCGTGTAAGACGCCCACAGACAGGTAGAGATAGAAATCTAAAGCTGCTCTTAAGAACTTAAGCTCATGTTATTTTGTGTCTTGCTTTAACCCATCACCTATTACCTCTTTTGCCAGAATCATTTTGATACGGCCGACAACTTCAGCAACTGTTCCTGATGCGTCGATAATATAATCCGGTCTGCTGTAGGGCTTCATAGCACGCTGGAGATCAATGATACGCTCGACCTCGGTCTGGTCTTTGCGGTGCTGTTCTCTGAGTCGGGCGAGTTGTTGCAATCTGCTTAGTTCAAGCTGGATGATGATGTCAAACAGATCAGGGTCAACGTGGGGTGAAGTGAGGAGGAGCGCTCCTTCAACGATCAACAGCTCTGTTCCACGCCGCTTATTGATGTTAATATGATGTTGCACCTGCTCCATCACCGCAGGATGGACGATCGCATTAAGGTCGGCCTGTGCCGCTTTGTCAGAGAAGATGAGCCTTCCCAGCGCGGTGCGATCTATCTCGCCGGAGCTGGTAAGAATTTCTCGTCCAAACCGTCGGATGAGTTGTTGATAGGGAGCGGTACGCAACCGATATATTTCCCATGCGATCCGATCGCAATCACAGGATTCTACTCCTCTTTCTTTGGATAGCTCGCGCGCAACAGTGCTCTTACCGCATCCGATACCGCCGGTCAGTCCGATCACTTTCATCTCTTCTCCTCCTTGCGTGGTCTATTCTGATCGATCTGCTGCTGCTTCTTACGGTACAAAGAGCAACTCCTTATCGAAGCGCCGCTGCCATTCGATAAGTCCGCCGAGGAGACTTTTTACAGTAGTGAAGCCGGCATTGCGTAATATATGTGCAGCATAGCTGCTCCTTTTTCCTGACTGGCAGTAGAGGATAATTGGGACATTCCTCGGTAAATTGCGTAGATCATTGCGCCATAGCAAAATTTCATTATGCGGCACATTGAGCGCCCCTTTTAGGTGTCCACGACTATATTCTGTTGGTGTGCGGACATCGACTAAGATGTGGAAGAATCTCCGCAGTTGTGATGCACAAATATGATAAGGTCTCTTCTCTGCGAGGGGTCGTTTTAGCACCATTGGCCGTTTTATATCATCGTTGCCGTTTTTCAACAGATATTGGTCGTTATATCGCCATCGCCAGTAATTAAGTCCACCGTGCAAACTCAATCCATGGTCGAAATTAGCGGCGTACAGATACTTAACCGCTCGATCACTCAGCGTGCCGTCATCATCGTATAAGATGATCAGATGGTGGCGCGGAAGATAGGCAACCCATTGCGGTAGTTTCTCATAAGGAATGTTGATTGCTCCGATCAGACGGCTACTGGTATACTCTGCCATAGTCCGCAGATCGATCAATAAGTAAAAATCAAGGTATAATTCTCTCGCTGTTATGTGATACGGCTTATTTGGGATTATCGTTCCGTATAGTACGAGGTGCAACTGAGGCTGCTTTGGATCATTTGAATCGATAAATATATCTGCACTGTGGGCGCCATACCGCGAGGTTGTATCAAAGAGTACACGCAGAGTCGCCTCTTCTCCCGGCTCCAGAGTAGTTATGCTCAATGAGGTCAAGATGCAAGATGGACAGAGAGTATGAACCCGCTCTATCTTTAGTGGTTGGTCACCGGTGTTACGAAGGATAAATGTATGGATGACTGCTATCCCTTCGATCACCGGCGCGAAATTGTGGTAATCAGCATCGACACTGATGCGAGGTAAAGAGAGCGTAAGGAGTGGTATCCCCACAACGAGCATGGCCGCAATACCGATCGTTGCTCCATATCTTGTTGCGTTGCTATTAGCACTCCTTGTTAGATGCACCATGTTGCTGGACTCCTTATCAGAAATTATACTGGATAAGAAAGAGGGCAGCAGTCAGAAGTATGCGCTCTGGAGAGAATGTGGTTCACGATCTTTTTCTCATTACGAGGAGTCGCATAGAATTTAAGATGACGATCAGTGAGCTTATTTGATGGAAGATAGCCGCGATTACCATACTGATCAGTCCCAGAGCGGCAAGACCGATCATTCCGCTATTAAATAGAAGTGCGAAGAAGATGTTTTCCCTTATCACCCAAACTGCTTTGCGACCGAGATCAAGTACCTGCGGCACGCTTGCAAGGTCATCATGGAGGATCGTCACATCAGATGCCTGGACAGTGATATCGCTCCCCAAAGTGCCCACAGCAATGCCGAGATCGGCCGTTGCGAGCGCCGGGGCGTCATTGATACCGTCACCTACCATCGCTGTCTTCTCGCCGGCAGCGATTAATTCTTCCACCTTCCGCGTCTTATCTGCCGGAAGTAGTTCAGCAGCTACTACATTAATCTTCAGTTCAGCAGCGATAGATGACGCGGTGCGCGCATTATCACCGGTGAAAAGTGCGATCTTTGTTCTCTTTTTACGATTGCGTAATATCTGCAATGTCGCTTTTGCATCTGCTTTGATTGTGTCGGCAAGGCTGATGACGCCGCAGACCGCCTTTGCGCAACAGTCTTTGTTCTTATCCTGTCTGTTACCTGATCCCAGGCAATCTTCTGTGCTGTGGGCGACAATAAGTACAGTCTCGCCTCTCTCTTCGCGGCCTTGCATGTAAGCCTCGATCTCTTCCGAAAGGGCGATATTGTTCTCCGCCAGCAGGCTACGGTTGCCAACAACGATGTGTAAATCGTTATTTCTCACCTCAACGCCCTGACCCTGTTTCACTGTGAAATCATCGGGAGAAGCGACAATGTACTCCCATTCTGCTACCTTTTCCAATATTGCCTTGGCAAGCGGGTGCTCAGAGAGCTTCTCGGCAATTGCAGTCAGTTCAACTACATTCTTCTCGTCGTGCTCAGCGCAAATTGGTTTCACCTCTACCACCTTCAGTAATCCATTGGTGAGGGTGCCTGTCTTATCGAAGATGACCGTCGTTATTTTCCCTGCTGCTTCCAGCGCGCGGCCGCCTTTGATGAGAATTCCCTTACGTGCCGCCGCTCCGATCGCAGCAACGACCGCTGTCGGTGTACCGAGCACGAGTGCACACGGGCAGGCAACGATGAGGATGGTTATTGCCCGCCTGATATCGAATGTCAGGAGATAGACGATCACGGCGAAGACGAGGACCGCCGGGACAAAGTATTTGGCGAAGCGATCGACAATCCGTTCCAACGGTGCCTTTCTTGTTCGTGCTTCCGTGATCATCTGCTCGATTTTCGCTACCGTGGTATCTTCTCCTACATTTGTCGCTTCAATCTCCAGCGCACCTGTGGCGAGGATCGTTCCCGAATAGACTTTATCTCCGGCAGAGCGCTCCACCGGAGTCGATTCACCGGTGACTAATGCCTGGTCGATCGCTCCCTCTCCACGCACGATGACTCCATCGATCGCGATATGTTCGCCTGGGCGTACGACGATAAGATCGCCGATCTTTATTGCGGCAGTTGCAATCTCTACCTCCTCGCTCCCGCGTCTTATCTTGACCGTATCAGGGATCAATGACGCCAATCCTTTGATTGCCTGGCTGGTTTTGGCAACGGTTACTCCCTCTAAAAATTCACCGAGCAACAAAATAAAAATGACAAATCCTGCTTCTCCGTAGTCGCCGATAGCAACTGCCGCAACAGCAGCGATCGTCACCAGGGTATCGATAATGAACTCTCTTTCTCGCAGAGCTTTGATCGCTTTAACAGCGATTGGATATCCTCCACTGATCGTTGCGGCAAGGGCGAGATAGTCAGTAACCAACTCGGGAAGAGTGAAGAACTGACGTAAAGCCCAGGAAAGGGCAAGCAAGATTGCCACTGCGCTTACGTGAATCGCTTCTTTATAACGGGAGATAAATCGCAGATTATTCTGTTTCATCCTCTTAATAGCTCCTTTTATTTAAGTTTATTGGGTTTACAGTTCGGAAAGAGTTCGTGGTTCAGAGCCAGAGTCTGTCATTGCGAGTCCGCGAAGCAATTTCGTTCGTAGAGGCACATGCTCCTACATGCTAACTGCCGACTCACGGCTGTAAGTTGCTGATGGCTGAGAGCTGATTGCTGTCTGCCGTGGACCTATAACTCTTTTTCTTAACCCATTACCTCTTTACCGTCGCCGTTACAGAAAGCAAGAGAGGGCTTCCTGCAACTCTGTTACTGCTTCCTCTCCTGTTCCCTCTTTGATTGCCTCCCTAATACAGGTGTTTAAGTGATCTTGGAGAATGATCTTGCCAACGTTGTCGATAGCTGCACGGACAGCAGAGATCTGGAGCAAAATATTGGTACAAGTGCGCTTTTCTTCGACCATCCGTTTGATCCCGCGCAGATGTCCTTCGATCCGACTCAGTCGGTTTGTAATTTCCTGTTGCGATGCCGTCGGAATTGACATTTATTCCTCTCTGTTATTAACCAATCATCCCTCTCCCCTTGGTGACCCCTGTGGTTTATATCCTCTGTGGTCTTTTTAAAAGACGATCGATGATAAATCCTATCCCCCTGGAGGGTATATAAAAGCATATCACATATAGCCGCATAAGTCAAGCAGCATTGAGTTAGGGAATTCAACAGCTACCCCTGAACCAGCGATCAGAGAGGAGAGTTGGTGCCTAATTAGTAAGACGGTAGAAGAGGAGGCGATTATCATTGTATTCGCGTTTATCGAACAAGATCAGGTCGTTGTAACTATCTTTCATCACTTCGCGTTTATAAACTTCCGTGACAACGATACCGTCTGCTGCGACGAGCGGAAGTTCCCCCAGTCTCTGGAGCGTCTGATCAGCGAGTCCAGTATTATAGGGAGGTCCAGCGAAGATGATCTCAAAGACGCGACCACGACGATAGAACCGATCTAATGCGCTGAGAAAATCTTCCTGGTAAACATGGCCATAAGGAGTAAGCTGTAATGCCGTAAGGTTTTTGCGGATGATTGCGCAAGCAGTAGCAGAATGGTCGACAAATATAACCTCTGCTGCTCGACGCGAGAGAGCTTCTATTCCGACACTCCCTGTTCCGGCAAAGAGATCGAGAAACCGTGCGTCTACAATGACTTCCTGCAGAATGTTGAAGAGAGCAGCACGAACGAACTCGCGCATCGGTCTGGTTCCAGCCGCATCCCACAGAAGTTTCTGTCCCTTCTTATCTCCACCTGCGATTCGCATAATTGCTCCTTGATTTAAGATCGATCTCCTTCTACTATTAGCAGTCTGTCGCTTTCTTACTGAAGGATAATCTACCGGCAAGGGTTGGTCAACATGGATATACAAACGATCATTTTTGATTTAGACGGCACTTTGTGTGATTACACAATCACGATCGAAGAGGCAATGAGAAGATTACTGCCCCAATGTAATGTTGATCATGATCTCCTCGGGGATCTCGGCAAGAGTGCAGCGCGGTATAATGAACTATGGAGTGAAGAGGAGGCCAAACGAGAACGCGTTGCAACGATCCACAAAACTGTGTGGCTCAAATTACTGCAGGAACGTGGCCAGAATGACCAGCACCTCGCGCTGTGTTTGGCAGAAGTTTATTTGAATATTCGGTTGGAGAGTCTGCGCATCTTCGACGGAACGCGTGAGTTGCTGGAAAGGCTGCGCCATCGATTCCGCCTCGGGTTGATCACTAATGGACCGTCGGATATGCAATGGGCAAAGATCGACGTCTTAAAGATTAAGTCGTTCTTTGATGAGATTATCGTTGCCGGTGATATCGGTATCTACAAGCCGGATGAGCGAATATTTAAGTTGATGTTACAGCGCCTTGATACCTCTCCTCAGCACGCTCTTTACATCGGAGATTCTCTGGAGATGGATGTGGCAGGCGCGAAACAGGCAGGACTACACACGGGATGGATCAACCCACATGGCAAGCTTGCCGCAGTGCACTTGCTGCCTGATTTTGAGGTGCGCGGGCCGGCAGAATTATGGGAGGTACTCCAATGCGATATGATGTAGCGATCATCGGTGCTGGACCAGCAGGGTTATTTGCCGCCTATGAATTGCGGGAAACAGGATTAAAGGTAATTCTCATCGATCGCGGTGAAGAACCGATGCACCGCACACACATAAGTTTCGGTGTTGGAGGGGCAGGAGCCTTCTCCGACGGTAAGCTCAATCTCACTTCAAGAATCGGTGGGGATCCGGCAAGTCTCAGTCGCAACGAGGCAGCGATTCAACTCTATATTGACAAGATCGATACGATATTCACCCAATTCGGCGCGCCGAAGAGATATTCAGGTGAAGATCACGATAGTCTGTTCGAATTGAAAAAAGAAGCGAGTCGCTACGGAATTGAGTTTATTAGCGGGCGTCAACGCCATATGGGAACCAGTAAAGTGCGGGTGATCATCGATCGTTTCTACCATTATTTGTGCGATGGCGGAATCGTCTTTTCGCTCGTAAATCCGATTGAAAGAATCGAAAAGCGCGGGGACCTGTTCGTTCTTTCCGGCCGTACGACGATCGAAGCAACATATCTACTGGCTGCACCAGGACGGGCAAACGCCTATTGGTTGCGCGAAGAGGCTCGCCGGTTGAATATTATAACAGAATACGGCCCGATCGATGTGGGAGTGCGTGTTGAATTTCCCGCTGAGATCTATACTCCGATTGAAAAGATTATGTACGATGCCAAACTACGGTTGCGCACCGCGACTTACGACGATATGGTACGTAGTTTTTGCACAAATCCACGTGGATTTGTCGTAAAAGAGAGTTACGCTAATTATGTTCTCGTCAACGGACATGCAGAGAACGATGAAAAGACCAATAATACAAATTTTGCGTTATTATCACACATTGAGCTTACTGACCCGGTGGAAGACACAACTGAGTACGGTCGTGCGATTGCCCAGCTGGCAACAACGATCGGCGGCGGAAAACCTATCCTGCAGCGCTTGAAGGATCTAAAAGATGGCCGGCGTTCAACTGAAGAGCGGATACGCCGGGCAGCGATAACTCCGACCTTAACTGATGCCACACCAGGGGATATCTCAATGGCCCTGCCTAGCCGTGTCGTCGTTAACTTAATCGAGGGGTTGGAAAGACTTAATTATATCATTCCAGGGCTGAACGCGGATAATACTCTCCTCTATGCGCCGGAGATAAAATTTTATGATACGCGTTATCCAGTGACAACAACAATGGAAACAGGATGTTCCCGATTTTACATCGCAGGAGATGCATCCGGCTACTCGCGCGGCATCGTCTATGCAGCAGTCACCGGATTGATCGCTGCCGAGGGAATTCGCGCTGCAACCGGTGCCTAATCAGAAAAGCGACATACTTACAATCGGAAATCAGCGAGAATAGATCCACCGATAAATTCACGTAGGATGGAATTATTAGGAATTGCATCGCTGTCGTATGGCTCAAACCACTCGAGAAAAGCGAGCAGGCGTTCAGCCTCTACGCGTCGCTTGGGATCTCGTACCTGTAACAATAGTGGTTCGGCGAAAGACTTGAGGACAGATAGCTCATAGACCAGCGCAGAGTTAAATATTACGTCCACCTCGTACTGGTAGCGGAAGATATGCTCTTTCTCGCCGCGACGGACATTCTTCCACAACGAGAGAGTCTCCTCCGCAGAATACCCGCGAAAGATTGCATCACGTACAATGCGTCGAATCAGCCGGGTGTCAGTCGTAGAGATCCGATTATGATTGTCGAGATTGAGTTGGGTGATCGCTGAGACAAAGATACGAAAGATCTTCTCTTGCCGGCTGGCACGCAAAAGTTCCGGATTGAGGGCGTGAATTCCTTCCAACAATATCAATTGGTCTTGAGTAAGCCGGATTGATAAGCCCTTCTTTCGCTTACCAGTAAGAAAATCAAAGTGTGGCTGGTTAACCGCTGTACCTGCCAGCAGATCCCGTAGGTGACGAGCAAAGAGAGGAAGGTCCAACGCTGATAAATCATCGAAATTCACTTCTCCTTGTACATCACGTGGCATACGATCGTGCGGCAAGAAATAATCGTCCAGCGACAGCAGATGAGTGTTGACCCCATGGGCGAGTAATTGTACAGCAAGGCGCTTGGTGAACGAAGTCTTGCCGGATGAAGAGGGGCCGGCGATAAAGACTGTGCGATACCCATCGGCATAGTGTTCGGTCAACAAGCGAGCGATCTGGGCGATCTTCCCTTCATGGAGCGCTTCAGAGACGAGCATAATCTCCTTGATGCGTCCGGTAGAGATCGCTTCATTGATATCTCCAACATGTCGCACATTAAGACGACTTAACCATTGGCCATATTCACTGAAGACTTCTTGCAGAGCGGTAAAAGATTGCGCCGGAGCGATCTTGGTCGGCTCTTCTCTCTGAGAAAAACGCAAGACAAACCCATCGGCAAATGGCTCCAATGCGAATATATTGAGATAGCCCGTTGATGAAAGCATATACCCATAGAAATAATCGACAAAGCCGGCCAGGGAATAGAGAGCGATATCTTTTTTCTGATAGCGACGGAGTAATTGCGCTTGACTCTCTTCTCCGCGCGCCGTTACGAGTGAGCACGCTTCTTCCAGCGGGAGATAGTTGCGTCGAATTGGTAGATTCTCATCGACAAGTTGCTGCATTCGGGTTCTGATTGTGCGTAGTTCACAGAGAGAGAAGCTCTCTCTGCCTTCCACCTTGCAGAAGTATCCACCGTAAGGGATGGAGTAGTCGATAAATAGACGTGCGTCAGGATAAAGCTGGTGTGTAGCGACAATGAGCAAGAAAGTGAGAGTACGGCAATAAATACGTATCCCAATGGAATCAGAGAGAAAAACGGGCTCGACATCGACATCATAGGTTATCGGCTGCGTTAATTCGTACAATTTGCCATTGATGATTCCGGCCATTGGTGGATTATCGCAGTCTGGGAAGGCAAACCGTAAGAAGGATTCTAACGGCGTGCCTCGCGGACCTTCAATAACTTGCCGGTTCTCATTGCGCTCTTGTTGCTCACCAACCAATAAAGAGACTTGGACAGTATGGCGACGCTCTGTGCGATAAATATCATTAGGTAATCTATCCATAATCCTAATTATATCCGACTCCTATCAACTTAACATTGCCGGATTAGAAGGAGTTCTGCCTCTTTCTTGCGCTCAACACCCAAAACGCAAAACTTTCCATGGTACAAACCGGGTACACTGGTAACAAAATAGACCAGAGAGATGGGTAATTAGATACTAAAATCTGAAGTCTTGCGCAAAATGGGAAGGAGTTGAAATCACAAATTCCAAGCACCAATAACTAGCTACCAGAAAGAGTGACTCGTGACTGGTGACTGGTAAGTGGAGGGGAAGATCCCACGAGCCACGAGCCGAAGGCAGGGATTGATTATTAGGATTTGGTTATTGTTTGGAAATTGAGATTTGGTCATTGGGATTTCCGGCTTGTCCGGGTTAGGTATATTCAGGAGGTGCCGCCTAAGCCTTGGAAGGAGACCTGTGCCATTGACTATATTAAGCCGCTCAAGAAGTGCCACAGACCTAATACAATCTGGAGTGCTGCCTTTAAGGGGAAGGAACAATTTAAGATAGGGATGGAAAGCTTTCTTGCCCGCTGACGATATATGATAGCTGTAGCCGTTATTTCGTATTCTGCCGTGGGTTAAGCCGGCCAACTTTCGACTCAACCGAGCCATGGTTTGAAGAAGTTTTCAAAGAATACGGCTTGCCGGAGGCGATTAGGACGGATAAGGGAGCCCCTTTGCTAAGGATAAAGCCAGGCCATCCAGAGAAGAATGTTCGGCATGAGCGGATGCATCGGAGTTTAAAGGAAGCTACAACCAGTTCCGCAAGGGTGATATTGAGAAAGAACATTCAATTCAACTACTGAACAATCCCGCAAGCTTGATCAGCGACGAGAGAAGAATCCCGTCCACACTGACATTCTTTCCTATTGCCTGCCATAATTTTGTCACCGCGTGCATCATGTCAATAAGTGTTGCAAGTTGAATGCGATCAGCAAAATTTTGCAGTTCGGCTTCTTCCTCAGCATCACTGACAGGAAGATAGAGCTTATAACGCAAAAGTTCTCGGCACCAGCAAAGTAAGTTACGCAAGAAACCTTCTGCTGTTTCCCGTCCTTGTTTTGCTAAAATCTGTGCCGCGTAGAGAATGAGAATTTTTTCACCACCAGCTATTCGCTCAATAAGGGCGATTACTGCTTCTCGTTGTTCTATTGCTGCTATAACACAAGTCTTACTTGCATCCACTGCTATAACAGCAGTGAGAAGATCGTGCGGGGTAGATTTGATTGCTCTTTTTCGCGCCTCTACTTTCAACTGCCTGATATCCTGGTACTGGACCAGCCAAGCTGAGAGTAATTCCCTCTTTCCTTGGGCAATAGTGGTAAGATAACGTATATCCGAGATAGTATAGCCAGCGGCAATGAGCCGCGGTTCATCTACTGCCGGTAATATGCTCTGATCGTTCTCTGCCAGTGGTCGTAGCACTTGCGATCGAGAAACAATCGTCGGTAAAAGATCAGAGATTCCAGTGGCGCAGAGCACGAATACGAGATAACTCGGCGGTTCTTCCAATATCTTGAGCAACCGATTCGCCGCCTGCAAGCTCAGCTCCTCTGCTCGCTCAATCAGACAAACCCGTCGTTCACCTTGGATAGGAGCAAATTGCGCCGTGCGAATCATCTCTCCGATCTGGTCTCTGCCAACTTTCTCTTTACCTCGCAGGACAGTAAGCTCCAGCAAATCAGGATGACCTCCTCGCAGAACGAGATCCACCTCAGAAGGAGCAGGAGAGATTAAAGCAGCAGCAACACTCCTGCCGATTTTAAGCCGATCATCATCCAGCGGCAGGAGTAAAATATAAGCAGCAGCAACAGAATCTGTATCAACTATTTGTTGGATCGTTTTGACTATACTGGACATATTGAGGAGAATACTTTTGTTCCTTCTCGTCGAACTGTAACTCATTTATATTCTGCAACCCAAAGTAGCGGAGAAATTCTTCTGTCACATGGAGCATCAATGTCCGGCCATGTTTTTCAGCACGAATCAGATTCTGGTTAAGCAATTGCTCCACATGTTTATAGCACTTATTGCCGCGCACTCTTACTAGTTCCGACTGGGTGATCGGTTGATTACAAGCGATCATTGCCAGTGTACGAAGGACAGGACGTAATATATTTTGATAGGGTGCTAAATAGGCGACTGCATCAAGATATTCTGCTTTTACTTGTAGAAGATAGCTCTTCTCAATCTGCTGCAGCTTGATTCCTCTTTCTGCTGGGATGAGGTCATCGGCAAGGTCAGAGAGAAGCTCTTCCACATATCGGGGTGATTTTGTTCCGATGATTTTGGCCAGTTCTGTTCGGCTCAGTGGTTTGGCTGTGAGGAATAGCGCCGCTTCTAATAGAGCTTTATCGCGTACGCGTTCAGGTTGCACCATTTTCGCTTAATTCCTCGTCTTTTCCGGTTGGAATTGTAATCAGAATATCGCCGAAAAACTCTTCTTGTTCGCATCTGATCAACCCTGCTGTATCAAGATGGAGTACCTCCAGGAATCGCTCGACGCGTTCTTTTTTGTCACCTTGAGTGAGCAGACGAAAGAAACTCAAAATGCGCCTTCCAGAAAGGAATTCTTTGATTTTGGCTAATAAAGAGTTTATCCGTTCATAAACATTTTCCTCTTCTAATGCATAGTCAGCAAAAGGATTATCAATAATCTGTTCACGCAACCGTGTTGATCTACGGCGACTGACTCTTATTGCATCGAGCAACGCGTGCTTGAGATCTGGCACACGAACCTGGCGGTGAGGCCGCCGTTGCACAGGCAACGTAAAATGCTCCGGTTCAAAGGGTGGCTTCCAATCATCCTCGTCTTCTATTGCTTCTGCTTCTGCTTCTGCTACTGCTACTGCTTCTTCTACCTCTTCCAGAAGCTTATCACGATCAACTGCGTATGCCATATCAAGCGCCACTGCTTTTGTTCGTAACAATACCGAACAGGTTACTACCATTCGTCCCGGAATCTCAAAATCAAATTCATACTGGTTTCTGACATATATCCGATAACGTTCCACAAGTTCACTGATATCGATATTCCACGGATCCATGTCTGCAGTCAGTGAGAGCAGAGTTTGTTTCCATCCTGCCTCTGCCAATTCTGCGATAGATATACTGAATCTCTTCTCTTCATTCATATTAGAGTTCTAATTTCATTCATCGGTCAGTTGTGCCTCAATATTTTGATTCCTCACGCTCCAGACAAGACCTTTGCGAAAGACTCATCTTTTCCTTCTTTAACAGACACGGCATGCCGTGCCCCTACATGTTATCCCTTGGCATTCAAACTCTAAAGAGCCATATTTTTCCGAGTCTGCGTTGTCAAAGCTCAAGTGACAGCACTTTGGAAATTCCTTTTCTCATTGTAACTCCATATGCCCGTTTGGCATGACGAATCATTTCCTCATTATGGGATACAACGATCACCTGGCAGTGGTCCCCATATCCCTGTAATAACTTTGCCAGTTTGTTGGAATTAGTCTTATCGAGGGTGGCATCGATCTCGTCGAGGATGAGTAACGGTCCAGCGAGATACTCTTGCAATGCAAAAACGAATGCTGCCGCAGTCAGTGTCTGTTCTCCTCCGGATAGAGCATCGATCAAATGGGGTTCTTTGTCAGGCGGATGGGCTCTTATTATTAAGCCGGAGTTAATATTCTCCGGTTCTTCGAGCTCTAATGAGGCGCGGCCTCCCTGGAAAAGTTGATGAAAGATTCGCTCGAAATAGGTAGCAACTTGATTTAAAGCAGCTAAGAATTGCGCTTTTTTCCGTGCTTCGATTTGACCGATCAATAATTCGATTTCATGTTTTTCTTTCTCTAATGTATAGATACGGGTGCAAAAGAGGTCATATTCTTTTTTATAACGATCATACTCTTCAATCGCGCGCATATTGATCGGTTCAAGTTGCAGGATGCGGCGCTCTGTCTCTTTAAGGCGCTGTTGTAAACTATCGAGCGACCCTTCGATAAAACCGGACTCGCAGTACTTTTCCGGGCCAAGTGCATCTAATTCCGCTCGTGCTTCTGCCTCCTGTTGCTGATAGCGTGTGCGGCTCCTCCGCAAGTTTTCCATCTCCTGGTACGCGTGCCGCCGTTGTTCACGCATTCGTTGCAACTTTTCGCCTTTCTCACCGACAACACTTTTCCGTTGAGTTGCCGACTGTTGCTGTGATTCAAACTGCTGCTCTCTTTCTGAGAGGACCACCGATAGTTGTTCAATCTCTTGTTGCAGCTTATCTACTGCCTTGTTAAGACTCAATATCTCTTGCCGTTTCTTTACTGTATCAAACTTAGAATCAGTAGCACCCGACGATTGCCTGCTCGTTGTAGGGGGGTTACGCCAGGGCGATCCACCGCTCATTGCTCCACCCTTGCTGAGTAAATCGCCGTCTAAAGTCACTACGCGCACACCATCGACATCACGTACTGCCTGCAGGTCTTCAGCAACGATCGTGTCATAGAGTACATATTCGAATGCACGGCGATACTTGGGATTAAATTCGATGAGATTGATCGCATAATCGATTATTCGCGGTAATTTGAGTGCTTCTGCCGAAACGAGACTTTTTCGTGTAACAATAAGCCGATGGAGTGGTAAAATCGTCACGCGGCCCAACTGGTTACGTTTCAAATATTCGATACAGTCGATAGCTGTTTCGCGTGAATCGACGACGACATCGTTGATATGACTGCCTAATGCCGCTTCGATTGCCTGTTTGAATCCAGGTCGCGGCGTCATCAGCGTAGATATCATTCCGTATACTCCTCCGCTTTTACGTGATAGTAGTGCCTCCCCTGCTTTGCTCCTCCGCGATGAGATAGGATCAGGAACTTGTGATGCACGCAGACGCTCGATCTCATCGATCGTCTCTTGCAAACTCTTTATCTGTTGGCGGTTGAAATTGATCTCCCCTTGTTTGCGCAGAAGTTCCGATCGTACTTTTTCTACTTCTTTGACTAATGAGATATTACGATCGTCTTCCAGGTTTTCATGCAATTCGTCTAATTCCCATTCCTGGTTTTCGATTGCTAGGTCGAGATCAGAGACCTCTTTCTCCAGTCTGCCAATCTGATCTGATATAGGAGCAAGTCGCGCGCTGATTGCTTCAACTTTCTGAGTAAGCGTTTGGCGTTGTAACTTAAGGATAGATACGTTTAGCCGTGCTTTTTCATCGATATGTCGTTGGTATTCAAGTGCGGTATTTCGTTCTCTTTCCAGCGCCAACAGACGGCGGCGGCGTTCAGCCAGAATGATACGATCGGTGGCGAGCCTTCTCTTTACATCTTTTAATTCAATGATCGCTTGGTTCTTCTTGACATCATAAGCACTAATACCGCAGATTTCGTCGATGATTTCACGTCGCCGTTGGGGGTTCTTCTCGATTACTTGGGTGAGATTACCTTGTGCGATTAACTGGTGGCCATCAGGATCGATCTTTGCCGTCTCTAATATGCGGTCGATCATCTCACGCGGACAATTCTTATCCATGAATTGATAGGATGCGTAACCCTTTGCTATTCGTCGGCCGAGAGAAATCTCCCGCGGTTGATCATCATCAGGAAAGAATGGTGTGAATAGACCGTTGCTATTATCAAGATAGAGAGTAACCTCTGCCATTGAAGAGGGTGAAAGGTGCTCGCCGCCATTGAAGATCAATTGTTCTAGCCGCTCAGCCCGTAGTGATGATGAACGACGTCCCATAACGAAAGAGATCGCGTCGAATAGATTCGACTTCCCAGATCCGTTTTCACCGACGATTGCGGTGAGCCCATCAAAGAAAGGGATTACTGTCTTACGTTGAAACGACTTAAACCCACTGATCTCTACTCGGTTAATCTTTGTCATTGGTTACCGTTATTTATCATCGAACCGGCTCAGTCGGATGTGCGGAAGATGGCGTAAGTTAAATTCTGCAAGCGAGTAACGATTTGATTTTGAAGTGAGATTCTCTGGTGGTCCTTTTGCCGATCATCTCCGCACTTCATCCATTGTTGGTCAGATTGATTACAACCCGCCTACTAAGAAGACGATTATCCCCACGCTGACGATCAAGGCGATCCCAGCGATGAGATTCAATCTTTCCATCTGTTGATGTAAATCAACGTTGACCGGTACCGGTATAGCTACTCGTTCCAACGCCGTTAAACGAGTTTCAATACCCTCAAGTGAAAGTGCAATCCTTTCCAACTTAGCACGATTAATCATGATTTCTGCTCGGTTCTTTTGGATGGCTATCGTATATCCGTGCAGTATACCTTCAAAGGTCTGCAGGATAATATGATGTTGAGCAATTCTCTGTGACAGAGTATCGATCATTGCCAGTGACGCCTCTGCTCTGACAAATAATGATCTCATAAAGATTTCCATCTCATCGAATAGTCGCTCCAGATCTAACAGCTCTTCTTCAAAAGAAGGAGCAGCGGTAACTACTCGTTGCTCGTCTTCTTCCGCGCGTGCAGTGACAACTCCCGTACTCGTACTGAATGCTAAAAGAATCATCAACGTAATAGAAAGTACTCTTTTCATTCTCCCCCTTTATTTTATTATAACTTACCGGTTAGAATCTTTTAAATGAAGAATATCACAACAAGGAGGTACTATTGTCGATTTTCACGCGGACATCTGTCCGGATACGCATATCAGATAACCCAATGACCTTAAGGAACTCTATGAACTCTTTCTGAAGCACAAACCCGTTTCAAACAACGCAGTGCCGGTCATTTTAATGGAATTCCTTCCTTTTTACGCAATTGCACTTGCCATTTGCCCAAATTAAGGATATGATAAATAACTTTCGCATTGAAATCGATTACCAATTGTAGACAGAAGGAGGGCAGGGCCATAACAACATTACTAACATCAGAGTCAGTAACCGAAGGGCATCCTGATAAGATAGCGGATCGCATCTCAGACGCCATTCTCGATGCATTGTTAACTACTGACCGAAACGCACGCGTCGCTTGTGAAACTTTCGTCACCACTGGATTGGTGTTAATCGGGGGGCAGATCACCACTAATACGTATGTCGACATTGGGCAAATCGCTCGCCATGCGATCGCTAATATCGGTTATACCAACTCCCAGTATGGCTTCCATCATCTGGACTGTGCAATCCTGTCAGCGATCCAGGAACAGTCCGCTGATATCGCCGCTGCTGTCAGCCATTCCAAAGAAACACGCAACGGGGAAGAGATGTGTAATGATTACACAAAATTAGGAGCAGGAGATCAGGGGATAATGTACGGCTATGCCACTGTTGAAACTGAGGAGTTAATGCCGCTTCCGATCGTACTTGCGCATCGGTTAACGAAACGACTGGCCACAGTGCGCAAAGACGGTACATTATCTTATCTGCGGCCGGACGGAAAATCGCAAGTGACCGTGCTCTACGAAGAAGACCGGCCGGTAAAAGTACAAACAGTAGTTATCGCAGCACAGCACGACCCGGATATAGAGAGCGAGCAAATAGAACAGGATATACTGCAAGAGGTCATTTATCCCGCACTTCAGGGGTGGATAGATAACAAAACCAAGGTTCTGATCAACTCATCAGGTCGGTTTGTAATTGGCGGACCTGTTGCCGACACAGGAATGACTGGGAGAAAGATTATCGCCGACACCTACGGTGGCTATGGCTCACATGGTGGAGGAGCTTTCTCCGGCAAAGACCCAACCAAAGTTGACCGGTCTGGTTCATACTTTGCCCGTTACGTCGCCAAAAATATCGTTGCTGCTGATCTTGCCCGTAGAGTAGAGGTGCAAATAGCTTACGCGATCGGCAAGGCGACCCCACTCGCAGTAGATGTTAATACGTATGGAACTGGTAAAATCAACGATGATACGCTGCGTCGAATAATCATCGACCGGTTCGATTTTCGTCCGGCAGCGATCCTTGAGCGACTCAAACTGCTCCAGCCTATCTATACACCATTCGCTGCATACGGCCACTTCGGTCGCCTAGATCTGAATCCAACATGGGAAGAGACCGATATGGTGGAAGACCTCCACAGAGCGGTTGGTAAATAGAATTTCGCCCACCGAGAGAGCTACCCTGTCAGCGGCAGTTCCAGCACGGGAGTATAGATCGGTCCCGTAGGAGTCAATCGGCTCTCGTTCAGCGTCAGTCGGTTGACTTCAATTTGCAACGCATCAGGTAAAGAGAGAGCACGAATCTTCTCTTCTATGTCCTGCTCTCTTCTCCCTTTGATTCGAGCCATCGTAATATGGGGGATCGGTCGTCGCTGTTCAGCGGGAAAATCGAGTCTCTCAAGCTCATTTTCTAAGTAGTCGACCAATTCGATGAATTGTAATTCTCTCTCCCCGCCGGCCCAGATTACACGCGGCGCAGTCAGCGAGGGGAATGCATCGATGCGATCTATAGTCAGGATAAATGGCGCTACCTGCTCGGTTACCCGCTGGCTGATTACTACCAGCTCAGCGATCGTTGCCGTACCCACTTCACCGAGAAATTTTGTCGTAATGTGCAGATTCTCCTCTTTAACCCAAGAGGCCCGCGCAGTAATCGTCCGTTGCATGCGCCTTGATAGCGCAGCGAGGATCTTCCGTGTTTCGGCATCGATCGGCAGAGAAAAGAATAATCGCACTCTAATCACCGCATCAATTATATAACAAAGCCCCTTGGTTGACTTTCAGCTCTTCCAACGCGACGATTAGCCTGAAGTTCCTGAGACAGAAATAGCGTAATCTCTATTGGGTTAGGAAGTAGCTCAAGCATCACAATGGAGTGTATTCTACACCGTGATCGCCTCAAAATTGATCGACAGAGGCAGGATTATGACGCTTCGATGCTGGCGCGAATCATCGCACTACCTTTTTTTAATGCCGCATCGATTTTGTTGACATCCGGCCCGCCACCCTGAGCAAATGTACGGCTGCCGCCTCCGCCTCCGCCTAAAAGAGCAGCGATCTCTTTTACCACTTTACCGGCAACGACCTCATTGATGTTAGCAGTTACTTTGCAGACGGCTACTGCGCGATCACCATTATTACCAATGAGGAGAGCAACGGAGTGCGGCGCTTCGGCCGTTAGGATATCAACCATCATCTTGAGCTCATCGATTCCCATGTCAAGGCGTCCTGCAAAGAGCATCACGTTGTCTATTTTTTCTCCCTGACGAAGAAAGGCCGCTCGCTTTTCGCACAACAGATCTTGGGTAAGGCGGATCACTTGTGCTTGCAGCTGCTCTTTCTCTTCTAATAGACGTGACAACCCTTGCCCCGGGTCTTTTCCCAATTCGCTCCGCAATTGCGTGAGAATATCCGTTTCGCTGCGCAACCAACGCAATATTCCTTCACCAGTCACCGCGTGAATGCGCCGCGTTCCTGCAGCAACGCTCGCTTCGGATAAGATTTTAATCAGTCCGATCTCGCCGCTGCGACGGACATGTGTTCCACCGCAGAGTTCAGCGCTGAAGCGGCCGACCCGAACAACACGGACGAGCTCTTTCCCTTCATACTCCTCGGCAAAGTGGGCGATTACTCCCAACGCACGAGCCGCCGGTAACGACATCTCCATCGTCTCGACCTCTATATCGGCTAAGACGATCGAATTAGCCAGATTCTCCACTGCCACGAGTTCGGCAGGCGTCACCGGTTCAAAATGGTTGAAGTCAAACCGCAGCTCCTCCTGGGTAACGAGCGAACCGGATTGGACTACATGTTCACCGAGAATCTGACGTAAAGCAGTGTGAAGAAGATGGGTGGCAGTGTGGTTGCGCTCTATGCTCCGGCGGCGCTCTCGATCGATCTTCAGCAGACATTGATCTTGTGACGAAAATTCTCCTTGTATAACTTTCACTCGGTGGAGAAAGCGACCGTATGTATCTTGTTGCACATCGAATACTTGACCTTTGCCATGGCGCGTCTTATTCTCAATTTCACCGGTATCAGCGATCTGGCCTCCGGATTCAGCGTAGAATGGAGTCTGTCGGACGAGGATGATCCCCTCTTCACCGGTGCGGAGCATCAGAGAGGGAAGCGAATCCTCTCTCTGCGACGGAATGATCTGCAATATCTCACTCTCCACTGTATCTGCTGTATAGCCATAGAATAGAGACTCATTCTTGTGAATCGGATCGATCTCTCTTGCGGATACCGATTCTCTCTTAACAGAACGCGATCTATTTTTCTGCCTTGCCATCTCCATTTCAAACCCACGCTGGTCAATTTCAATATTGGCGGCAGCAGCGATCTCTCGCGTCATCTCGATTGGAAAGCCATAAGTATCATACAGTTCAAAGACCTGTTTACCGGGAATGATCTTCTTATTCTGCGCAAGAAGGGCAGGGATTATCTCTTCGAGCATCCGTTCACCGGCAAGGAGAGTGCGCCTGAACGTTGATTCTTCGATGGTAATTATCCGTTTGGCAAGTGCACAACGAAGCTCGATCTCCGGATAGGTTTTACTCATTGTTTCTACCACCGGGTCAACAAACTGGGATAGTACTCCCGGCGCCAGGTGAAGCATTTCGCCGGCGCGTACTGTACGACGGAGGATCCGCCGTAGGACATATCCTTGTTTATCACTCGCCGGTACTACCCCGGCAGCAATGAGAAAGACGATCGCTCGTATATGATCTGCAATCAGGTTCCGCGGCACGATCTGTTCTCCTTCTATCTTTCCGGAATAGACAGTTTCGATTTGCTCGATCAACGGCCGGAAAATATCGATTTCAAAGTCGCTGGCGACTCCCTGAAGCAGCGCTGCTGTCCGTTCCAGTCCCATTCCGGTATCGATTCCGGTCTGTTTGAGGGGCAGCAGTCTTCCATCTGGCTGTGCATCGTACTGGATGAATACGAGGTTCCAAATTTCAAGAAATCGTGCACAATCACAATTTATACCTGAACATTCTGGTCCACATGCCTTCTCCACTCCGAAATCATAGAAAATTTCCGTATCCGGACCACACGGACCACTGCCGCCGATTGGTCCCCACCAGTTATCTTCCTTTCCAGATCGGATAATCTTCGCCGACGGAATACCGATGGAGTCTTGCCAGATAGAATAGGCTTCGTCATCTTCTTCGTAAACTGAGACCCACAGATTCTCTGGCGAAATACCGAGTTCATGCGTAAGAAACTTCCAGGCAAGTGCAATCGCCTCTTCTTTGAAGTAATCACCAAATGAGAAGTTGCCTAACATTTCAAAGAATGTGTGATGATAAGTGGTCTTCCCGACTTTTTCGATATCAGTTGCCCGGAAACATTTTTGGCACGTCGCGACACGCGGAAAGAGAGGTTGCCTCTCTCCCTGAAAGATCTCTTTGAACTGCACCATCCCCGCCGAGGTGAAGAGTAATGTAGGATCATCAGGGATAATAGAAGAACTGGGCAGGACCTTGTGTCCATGCGCAACAAAAAAATCAAGGAAGAGTCTTCTTAATTGACTGGCCTTCATCAAAATCTCCCTGATAGGTAAATCAAGCAGTCTGTATTTTAGCTTAAATTGGTGGTGTGGATCAACTACGGATCGCAAGCATCTGCACCAGGCGCATATATGCTCTATTAGATCTTCTTCATCCGGGGATCGAGCGCATCGCGCAATCCATCACCGAGGAGGTTAAATCCGAGGACTGAGAGCATTATTGCCAAGCCAGGAAAGATAGTTATATGTGGGGCTACCCGAATGAAGACTCGTCCACGGCTAAGCATCGCCCCCCATTCCGGCATCGGTGGTTGTGCTCCCAATCCTAAAAACCCAAGGCCAGCGGCCCAGAGAATTGCGGTTGCGATTTGTAATGTCGATTGAACGATCAATGGTCCAATACAATTAGGAAGGACATGACGAAGAATGATCCTTAGATCACTTGAACCAGTCGCTTTCGCTGCCGCTATATAATCCTGTTCTCTGATTGTGAGGACCGAACTCCGTATTAAACGTACGTAAATAGGAATAGAGGCTATTCCTATCGCGATCATCACATTCTGTAATCCCACTCCCAGAGTGCTGACTATCGCAATAGCCAGTAATATTCCAGGGAAAGCGAGCATGATATCGATAAATCGTTGCGTGACTAAATCGATTGCCCCCCCGTAATAGCCGGATGCAGCGCCGATAGGTACGCCGATCACTATCCCTATTGCCACTGCAATCAATCCAATAAAGATTGAATTCCTTGCTCCGTGGAGAATTCTCGTTAATATGTCGCGGCCTAAATCATCTCGGCCTAACGGACTTTGCCAAGATACTCCTTGTCTAGCATAGCGCAAGGATCCGCGCAGGGGATCATGTGGAGTAAGGAGAGGAGCGAAGATGGCGCAGAGAAGAAGAACAATGATAATTACAAGTCCGATAATCGCCATTCGATTGCGTTTTAGCTGATGCCAGGCTTGTTGAGACGGACTGAGTTGGCGAGGAGAACTGTCTGGTGCAGCGGTTGATTTATTTGCTCTACTCATAGCGAATTCGAGGGTCAAAGAGTGAGTATAATAGGTCGGTAAATAGGTTGATAAAGACGAAAATTACAGCCAACAGCAATACTGTACCTTGAACTACTGGGTGGTCTCTGGCCAGAATAGAGTCGACCAGCAAGCGCCCCACCCCAGGCCAGGCAAAGACGGTTTCCGTTAATACTGCTCCGCCAAGAAGAATACCAAACTGGAGACCCAGAATAGTTATGACGGGGATTACAGCGTTTTTTAACGCATGTTTGATAATTACCACTTGCTCTCTTAACCCTTTGGCGTGAGCCGTCCTGATATAATCTTGATGGAGGACATCAAGCATACAAGAGCGGGTCATCCGTGCATTTACCGCAGCTGAGGCTACTCCTAATGTAATAGAGGGAAGGATGAGATGAGCCATTGTTCCCCGACCGGCAGATGGAAGCCACCCCAAGATAACGGAGAAGAGCAACATCAACATCAATCCCAACCAAAAGACAGGGACCGAGACTCCAAATAAAGCTCCGAACATGCTTGTATTATCAAAGATAGAATATGGTTTTACCGCTGATACAATCCCCGCATTGATTCCGATGATCATCGCAATCAACATACTAGCCACTGTCAGTTCTACAGTAGGGGGAAATCGATCCCATATCTCAGTGGTCACCGGGCGACTAGTGCGAGTAGATATTCCTATATCTCCACGAATCAGCCGCCGCATAAACAGAAAATATTGAAGATCCAATCGTTTATCCAATCCAAGATCTTGGCGAACTTGTCTGATAAATTCCGGGGTGGCATGTACTCCGGCAATAGCAACTGCTGGACAGCCAGGAAGGAGCCGAACCATACCAAAGACCAGTATCGATACTCCAATCAAAGTCGGAATTGCCAGTAATAATCTACGAAAAATATAGCTACCCATCGTCTCATCGTATAAGATTCAATGAAGGAGAAGCTCTATAATTTAGAACTTCTCCTTCGTCTTACTTTTGCCGTCTAATTGCCGTCAATCCAGGCATCCCAGGCCTGAATTCTCTCGGTGGGGTGAAGCACAAGGCCGCGAACGCTAACACATTGCGCGTTGATCTGCACCTCGTCGTAGAGCCAGACCCAGGGAGCATCATACCAGATCAGCCGTATGATCTCTGCATACAGTTCCTTCCGTCTCGCGAGGTCGGGAGTTATCCTGGCCTCGTCCAGCAGCGCATCTACAATCGGATTCTTGTAAAAGGAGAGGTGCCAGCCGACTGGAGGCCACTGTCCAGAGTGGAACAGGGGGAAGAGGCCATAATCTGCGTCCAGGGTCACACAGCCCCAGCCGAGAAGGTACATTGGATGGACAGCTTTCTCAGGCGGCCTTCGGAGATAGGCGAGATAGGCTGCCCACTCCATTGTTACCAGCTCGGCTTTGATTCCCACCGCCAGCAGGAAGGCGTGTACCGCCTCAGTAACAGCGACATCCTTCATGTATCTTCCGGTGGGGTGATAGAGCCTGGTCGTGAACCCGTCCGGGAAGCCCGCCTCGGCGAGCAGCTCCCGTGCCCTCTCCGGGTTGTATGGCCAGGGTCCGACTGTATGGTAACCGAAAACCGCCGGGACTATCGGCGCGGTGGCCACTCGACCGGCACCGCCCAAGACGTACTCCACGATTGCCTCTCTGTTGATGGCGTAATTGATTGCACGCCTCACCCTCACGTCGGTAAAGGGTGGCATCAGATTGTTGAATCCAACGTAAATCACCCGCACGCTGGTCTCACGAACGATAGTGATTGCTGGGTCCGCCTCAAGCCGTGGGACGTCCATCGGCGGCACGCGGTAGATGTGATGTACATCCCCCGCTTCCAGCATCATGACCCGGGCGGCGTCCTCAGGGACGATCTTCCACACTATCTCATCAAGGTAGGGTCGCCCACCCCAATAGTCCTCATTTGCGACCAGGGTGATGCGCTCACCACGGACCCATTCATAGATCTTAAATGGTCCAGTGCCCACGGGATAGGTCACGATCTGAACTCCCTCACCCAGTGCCTTTACCGCCGTCGGGCTGAGCATCCCGATGAACGAGTGCGATAGGTGAGCCAGCATCGGTGCAAATGGCGCGTCGAGATGTATCTTGACGGTGAACTCACCGGCGACCTCTACCTCGGTTATCCTGGCGATGAGAAACCGGAACGGCGCCCGACTTGCAGGATCCAAAAACCGGTCCAGATTGAACTTAACCGCCTCAGCGTTAAACGGCGTGCCATCGTGGAACTTGACATCATCTCGGAGCTGTATAATCCAAACCAGGCCATCGGGTGAGACCTCCCAAGATTTGGCCAGGCTGGGGTCTATGGTCCCATCGACATCCAGGTAAACCAGAGGCTGCGTTATGTGTTGCGAAACGGTCGCCGCTGGTGAACAGGCCATGCGGATGACATCCAGAGTTGGAGGCTCCACCCCCAAGGCGATAATCAGCCTTCCTCCGTATCGCGGTCCTGCCCCTGCCCCGAGAAGGCCGACTGACAAGACCAAGCTTACTACTATTATCGAAATAAATACTAACTTTTTCGTTTTTGCATTCATTGTACATCCTCCTGCTAAATTTTGGGTTGATGTTGTACCAGATTGGAGCTCT